>DAIDIH010000107.1 GCA_027459465.1 Bryobacterales bacterium
GTCGGCGTGGACGGCAGGAGCGTTGCGGAGGCGTCAAAAACCGTCAGTGGAGTTCATATCGAAAAACCGGCCAACACCACCTATGTCATTGTCCACACGGTAGTTTCACGCCGGCTCAAAAGCGATAGCCGGACAGCAGTGTCTTGTTACATTGTTCGGTAATTTTGGTGGCTTTTCCAATGATTTGGCTTCACAGCGAAATTCGCGGGCAGCTATCAAGAATGGGCAGTGGCTCAGAGCCACGAGGAAGAGCGGCAATTTTGAATTCGGGGCTTGGGTACGCGGCGTAACCTGAAAAGGCATGCTGCGGCACATCTCATCTCAGAGGCCGCCCCCGTCCGGTTGAACCTTTTCGACAGGGTAGGAGTTCAATTCATGCGGCCCAGGTTTCTCTTTGGCGTTTGTGCCACCGTCTTTCTCACTGCCGGAGCCGGTGACCCGTGCTGCGCCCAGTCGGGGCAAAGCATCGTAGTGACTTCGGCGGCGGGCTTTCAAGTAGGCATGCCTCCCAGGGGGTCGCTCGCCTCGGCATTTTGCACAGGGTTGCAAGTTGACGGCACTATGGATGGAACAACAAACCCACTGCCACTCACGCTAGATGGGATTTCAGTTACGATCGGCGGAGCACCCGCGCCGATCCTGGCAGTGGCCGGCGATGGCGGATACCAGCAGATTAATTTCGAGGTTCCCCAGGAGGCCGGGCAAAACCAAGGCGGTACATGGACCGTGACCGTGAGCCAAGATGGAACGCAACTCAGCGCGCAAGTGACGAGCCTGCAATCTCCAGGGGACTTCTTCTTGGTGGGCAGCAATTTGGCGGCCTTTCAGCACGCGTCAGACTATTCTCTCGTGACCGAACAGAACCCAGCGCATCCAGGCGAGGTTTTGGTCGGCTACCTCACGGGATTGCCGGACACAGACGCGGCAGTCCCGACCGGCGAAGCCTCGCCGTTTTCGCCGCTTGCTGTTGTACTTCAGCCCAATGATCTAACCTCGGTCCACCAGTTCGCACTTCTGCTAAACGGAACCGTGATCGCCAACCCCTGTGCGGCCGATTACGGGCCGTGTCAGGCCTCAAGTCTTCTGTGGCTCGGCCTCGCGCCGGGCTTGGTTGGCGTTTATCAACTTAACTTCGTAGTGCCGGCCACCGCACCCTCCGGGGATGCGGCCGTCCAGCTCCAGGAATCGAATTGCGCAGTGTTTTTTGGCGCCTATTGTCAGAGTGGTGGCCTCTTCATTCCGAATGCAAGCCGCGGCTGCTTTTCGTATTACCAGGGCAGCGTTTGTACGAGCTCCGCCGTGCCCCTACCTGTTCGATAGATCGTGACACGACTCGTTGCATGCCGCCAGGCCATTTTGCCGGCCCTACCTTGGGTTTTTCCCGGCGCACTCCTTGGCGCAGCCCAAAACCGCCACTGTCGTCAACTCGGCCTCATGCTAAAGTGGCCTCCCGGCCGGCGGAGCGCTGGCAACCGCGTTCATCTCCGGCCTGACGGGCCCGACGCCCGGAACCTCCTTGGCGTCGACTCCGCGCTCGGCCCCAAACGCACCGGAGTTCATCCATCCGACGACGACATGCAGTGCGACGGCTCAAATCGAGCGCGGGCTCACGCCCGAACCGATTGAAAACGGACTGAGATGTTATATTCGGAGGCAATGAAGGCCGCCGCTCTACTGCTCCTGGCGCTGCCACTCGCGGCCGCCGATATCCGCCTCGGCATCATTGGAACGGATACGTCGCATGTGCCGGCGTTCACCAGGTTGCTGAACGACCCGGCCGATCCGGCGCACATCCCCGGCGCACGAGTCGTAGCGGCATGGAAGGGTGGCAGCCCGGATGTGGAATCCAGCCGGACCCGCGTGGACCGCTTCGCCGCCGAGATCCACTCGAAGTACGGCGTCGAGATCGTGCCGGACATCGAGACGCTATGCCGGATGGTGGACGGCGTGCTCATCGAGAGCGTCGACGGCCGCACACACCTTGCCCAGGCTCGCCTGGTGTTTCAGGCCCGCAAGCCGGCGTTCATCGACAAGCCGCTCGCCGCGACGCTCGCCGATGCCCTCGCGATCGCGCGCCTGGGGCGCGAAGCGGGCGTTCCCTGGTTCAGCTCCTCCAGCCTGCGCTGGAGCCAGATCACCGCCACCATGAAGTTCGACGATATCACCGGCGCCGACGTCTGGGGCCCCGGTCCTTTCGAGGAGCACCATCCGCTCGACCTCGCCTGGTACGCCATCCATCCGATCGAAATCCTGTTCACGCTCATGGGCCCGGGATGCGAGGAAGTCACACGAGTCTCCGGAGCCACAGCCGACGAAATCACCTGCCGCTGGGCGGATGGACGCATCGGCAGCGTGCGCGCGCTGCGGCCCTATGGACCCTACGGCGCCGTCGTGTACCGCAAGGGCGGCGCAGTCGTGCAAAGCCCGCCCGACGGGAAAGCGGACTACGACAACCTGGTGCGCAAGATCGTCGAATTCTTTGAGACCGGCAAGCCGCCTGTCCCGAACTCGGAGACCCTCGAGATCTTCCGGTTCATGGACGCCGCCCAACGCAGCAAACAGGCCGGTGGCGCGCCCGTCCGTCTCGACTCCGCCGGCGCACTTCCCTGAAATCGCCCAAGCGCGCCAACGCTATCCTGAAAGACGATGGTCAAACTCACCGAGCGCGCCAAAGCGGCCGGTTGAGCGGCAAAGCTTAGTCCAAAGGTTTTGGACGAAGCTCTGTCGCGCCTGCCGCGATGGAAGGACGATAACGTCCTCGTAGGGTTTGAGACGTCCGACGATGCGGGCGTGTACAAGCTCTCGCCGGAGTGTGCCCTCGTGCAAACCGTCGACTTCTTCACCCCCATCGTCGACGATCCCTACACCTTCGGCGCCATCGCCGCCGCCAACTCCTTGAGCGACATCTACGCCATGGGCGCGCGCCCGCTCACCGCCCTCGCCATCCTCGCCTACCCCGCTTCCGGCGACCTCGCCGTCCTCGAACAAATTCTCCGCGGCGGCGCCGAAAAAATCCACGAAGCCGGCTGCGCCTTGATCGGCGGCCACTCCATCAACGAAGAAGACATCAAGTTCGGCTACTCCGTCACCGGCACGATCCACCCCTCGCGCATCCTCGCCAACTCCGGCACGTTCCCCGGCGACTCGCTCGTCCTCACCAAACCGCTGGGCACCGGCGTCGTCGCCACCGCCGTCAAACGCGGCATCGCCCGCCCCGAAGACGCGCAAGCCGCCGAGCACTCCATGCTCCGGCTCAATAACGTTGCCTGCGAACGTATGCTCGAAGCCGGCGCCCGCGCCTGTACCGACGTAACCGGCTTCGGCCTCCTCGGCCACGCCCGCGAAATGGCGCTCGCCAGCAACGTCACCCTCGAAATCGACCCCGCCTCGATCGAGTTCCTCCCCGGCGCTCTCGCCTACGCCCGCTCCGGCGCCGTCCCCGGCGGCACCAAAAACAACCGCGAATTCATCCAACCCTGCGTCGAAGGCGTCTCCGAATTCGACGATCTTCTCTACGACCCCCAAACCTCCGGCGGCCTCCTCATCGCCCTGTCCGAACACGCCGCCCAGCACCTGCTTACCATCCTTCCCGGCTCCTTCCGCGCCGGCCGCGTCGTCGACAAAGGCCACAAACCCGTCCGCATCGCCAACTCATGACTGAATCGAACCCCCTCATCATCGCCCTCGATGTCGAATCCGGCGCCGAGGCCCTTGCTCTCGCCTCTTCCCTCGGCGACTCGGTCTCCTTCTATAAGGTCGGAATGGAACTCTACGCGGCCGAGGGCATGAGCGTCGTCCGCGAACTCCTCGCCCGCGGCAACCAGGTCTTCCTTGACCTCAAGCTCTACGACATCCCGGAAACCGTCAAACGCGCCACCGCCCGCATCGCTTCCACCGGTGTCCGCTTCCTCACCGTCCACGGCAGCGACGCCGTCATGCGCGCCGCCGTCGAGGGCCGCGGCGCATCCCCCCTCCAACTCCTCGCCGTCACCGTCCTCACCAGCTTCGACCAGCACGACCTCGCCCAACTCGGCTACCCCTGCGCGGTCATCGACCTCGTCCGTCTCCGTGCGAAAAACGCCCGCGCCTGCGGCATTGACGGCATCGTCTGCTCCCCGCTCGACGCGCCCGTTGTCCGCGCCGCCGCCGGTCCCGAAGCCATCCTCGTCACCCCGGGCGTCCGCTCCCACACCGCCGGCAAGGGCGACCAGAAACGCGTCGCTACCCCCGCCGAAGCCATCGCCGCCGGCGCCAACTACCTCGTCATCGGCCGCCAGGTCACCCGCGCCGCCGACCCCAAAGCCGAAGTCGCCCGCATCTTAGAAGAAATCGCCGCCGCGCGAACTTAGCGCCGTACTTACTCGGCCCCGCGCTTCGCCGCCCGCCGCCGGCCCGTGGGCTTCACCGGCTCCGTCCGCACCGCCCAGCGTCCCAACCGGTACTCCCGCCCGTACCCCGAAGTCAGGTTCCGAATCGACACCGTCACCCCGCCGCCCGCGTCCGCCGCATACCGTTCTTCAATCCGCTCCCGCACCACCGCCGGCGTCTGCTCGACGTTCCGCGCCGGCAGATCCTCCCGCGCCCGCAGCGACGGCTCGAACGGAAACAATATCTCGTCCCACACCGTCAGATCCCCACGCGGCTCCCCGTCCGGCCCTAAGTGGCTGCATTCCAGATACCGGAAATGCCCAATGTTATGCACCGGGTTGTAACTCCGCCGTATCTCCACCGGAGACCCGCCCGCCTGCGGCAGCATCACTCCCTTGGCGAATAACGGATCGAAAATCACCCGCCGCCCCGCTTCCGCCTCCCGCCACACGCCGAAATACCGCGTGAACTTCTCCCGCAGCGCGTATCCGGACTCCTCGTCCGCCTGAATCGCCAGCCCGATCGCCGTCGCCGACCGCGTGTACGCGCTCCGCTTCACCCTCCGCCCGAACGTCTCCCGCAGCACTCGCGCCACCATCGGCAACTCACTCCCGCCCCCGGTGACATACAGCGCCTCCATTCCCTCTTCCCCGTGCGCCGCCAGCAGGTCCTCCACCACGTGTACCGTCTCTACCATCAGCGGACGGCACCGCTCATAATAATCGGCCACCGGCATCGTCACCGTGCCCAACCCCTCGCGCACCGGATCCAGATCCACCGTCACCCGCCGCGAGTTCGGGTTCAATGCTTCCTTCTTCGCCCGGCACTCCTCGTGCAGCCGGAAAATCTCGGCCTGGCTGAACTTCTCGATTCCTCCCCGGATCCCCGCGGCCTCGAGCGCCATCGCCGCCAGAATCTCGTCGAAGTCGTCCCCGCCCAGCGTCGTGATCCCTTCCGACGCCACTACATAGTGCCGCCGCTCGCTCATGTCCACCAGCGAGGCGTCGAACGTCCCGCCGCCCAGGTCATACACCAGCACCCGCCCGTCGATCTGGTGCTTGTGCCCGAATTCCAGGCTCGCCGCCGAAGGCTCGTTCAACAAACCAAGCACCTCGAACCCCGCCGCGCGAAACGCCTCCACCGTAAGGAACCGCTGGTTGCTGTTGGCGTTCGCCGGCACGCCCAGCATCGCTTCCAGTTTCTCCCCCGCCTTCAGGTTCAAACTCGAACGCTCGAGAATCAACGTCCGTAGCGCCGCCGCCATCTCGCGCAATAACTTGGCCAGCGGAACATGAACCGTATCGAGGTCGAGTACCGTGTTCGGCCCCGCGTCGTCCAGCAGCCGCTTGATCGACCGCACGGGAACCCACTCCGGCTCGGTCTGCTTCCCCCACGCCTCCCAGCCGAATACCCGCTCCTGGCCCCGCACCGCGGCGAGCGTCGGCACCCAGTCGTAATGGCAGCCGTCCGCGGCCTCGAACGCGACTACCGGATAATTCCCCCGGTCCACGGCCGCCACCACCGTGCGCGTCGTGCCGAAATCGATTCCCAACCGCATGACTTTACTGTAGCGTCAGTCACGCCGTCCCGAGCTTACTTTCTACTTCGCCGCCTCCATCTCGCCCGGCGTCGTCCGCCCCAGCGTGTCGTACAACGGCTGCGCCGGCCGCACCGCCGCCTCCATCCGCGCCACCGACACCGCCAGCACCCGGATCTTCGGGTTATCCGGCAGCGTCAGCTCTTTGGCGCCCTTCGGAAGCTGGAACGAGTAAGCGAACAAGTAACTGTATTCATACGGCTCGTTCAACCCGTCCGCCCGATGATGATGCGAGCAGTACCACGCCAGTTGGTCCGGCTTGATGTAACCAGGCCGCAAGCCTAAGTAATCGCCCGGATAACTCGGCGACCAGTTCGGCGACCCGCGATCCTTCAAATCCCACGTCGCATGATTCGCCGACACCGCCCAGTCCTTCCGCAGCGCTACCTGCTCCACCTCCGGCGCCATCCCCGGTCCCCGGAACCGCCGCACCGTCACCTTGTCCGGCGCCGGCTTCCACACCCGCGTGTCCCACTGCCCGATAAACCCACCCCAGTCTTCCACCGTAACCTGCTCCGTCTTCTTCCCAACCCGGAACGAAGCCGCCTGGTCCCCATCCTCGGCCGCCGCCAGAACGTACACGGTGTTGTAATCGCCCTCGGGCAGCGCGATCTTCTGTCGCTTCGCCGCCACCGCATCCATCTTCCCGGTGCCCGAGGGCGCCAGCTCGAATTTCACCCCGTGAAAGTCGATCTCGCCCGGCAGCATCTCGGCCGGCAGCGCGTCGCCTTTGTCGTCAAACCCACCCACCGTCTTCGTATCGTCGTTACTTGAAGCGGCGATGTCGTAGTTCAATCCCGCCGCTTTCGATTCCACCGAAGCCGCCTGCGCCGGCGCGGCCCCTAACTTCAAAGCAAACGTCCGCGGCTGATACGGCGCGAAGGTCGTCAGTAACTCGCCTTCCTTGATCGTGGCTCCGCCTACCGGCTGCTCCTGTCCATTTACTTCCCGCGCCTCCACAATCGGGCCGGCGAATTTCACTCTTACGTTGTTTGCGCGCCGCCCGTGCATCTCCACCAGCCGCACCACCACTTCGTCGCTCTCTTCGGCCTGCTTCAACGCCAGCATCCGCACCGCCGGGTCACTTACACTTACCAGCGAAAACTCTCTCCCCAACTTCCCGGCGTGCTTCTCCGTCTGAAACGCAATCAGCGGCGTCTCCAGCCGGTACGCCTCCCACTCCGTCCCGCCCTGCGTCCAGTCGCCCTTGTGCCCCGTCAGGCCGAACGTCAGCTCATGATGGCCCCAGTCCTGGTTGTACTGGTCGCTGTAAGACGGCCGCGCCCCTTCGCGCGCCCCCGGCGTCCGCACCAACGTCAGCCGGATCGTATGATCGTCCCGCTTGTCCGATCCGTTCTTCTCTCCCGTCAGAATCGTCGCGCCATAACTGCCGCTCGCATCCGTTAAGTCGATCCACTGGTGCGAACCTACCTCGAACTGCCGGTCATACGCCGTCGGCCGCTCGATCGTCCCCACGTCCCAGTTGTAAGTCGCCATCTTGTTACTCGCCGTCAGCGGGAACACAGCCTTGACGTTCGATTTCAATCCCCGCCAGTCGATCGACTCGTGAAACTCCACCCGGTCCCCCGCATCGCCCGCCGCCAGCCGAACCGTCGACACGAACGTCGAACCTTCCGCCTGCCGCGTCACCTGCAAGGCCACCCGCACCGGCCCGCTTTCCTCAATCTTCGCCGTCGCCGGGCCCGTAACATACGCGCGAGGCGCCGCCTGCTCCTGGTCGAAATCCATGTTCCACGCCGGCCATTGATGCGGAGCATCGGTCGAAATCGCCAGCCGTACCGGCGCGGCGAGTAACTCCTTGTCAAGCTGCTTATCGAAGATACTCGACACGTCCCCATTCGCATCGAGCGTCACCCGGTACCGCGCGTTCTCAAGCGACGCCGGCGTTACTTTCAGCTCGCCGGTTCCCTTCTCCGCCTTCCCCGGCTGGACAAAGTACACCGCGTATCCGACCGCCGGGGCCTTCGCCACGAACAGCACCTTCCCGTTCTCCATCTGCGCCGGAACCGTCTGCCCGTCCGGGCCCGTCACCTTCACCCCGCCCGGCGTCCGGCCCGGAAACTTCACTTGGGCCTCCACCACGTCTTCCCGCGCCACGTTCAGCGGGTTGTAAATCACCAGCGGTACGCCCGCGCCCTGCGTGTCCATCGCCGACGCCACCACCCGCGTCGCACTCTCCACCACGCCTGCAAACTGGTTCATCGCAATCACGTCGTCGTTCTGCGCAAACTCATACGCCCGCGGCGTCGCCGTCCCCGCGCCGGTGTCGTGGAACTGCCCGCCCATCACCAGCGTCCACGCGTCGTTCAGCCGCTGCTTCGGATAGTTCAAGCCACCCATCCAGTCCGCTGCAATCGAAGCCTTCTCCGCCTCGTCCGCCAGAATCTCGTTCTTCCGGTTCCACCGCTTGTGATAAGCCTGGCTTGTCAGCGAACCCGCCGAATGGTTAATCAACTCCAGGTCGCCCTTGTATTTCGGCAGCCGCGCTTGCATGTCCGGCTCGATCGCGTTGAACATCTGGTCCGCCGTCGCCGAAATCACCTTCACCGGCCCGTCGCCCATCTCCACTTCCGGCCCAGCGGGCTGGCCGTTCGGCCCCGGCAACTGCGCCTCGCCGTGCGTCACCATCGCTTCGAGTAACTTCACCGATTCTTCATCCACCGCTCCGCCGATGTCCCCCGTCCCGACATAGTGATAATCGGCAAACAGCCCTGTCACCTGCCCGTCCAGATTGATCCGGCTCACCCAATCCACGCCCTGCCGCCTGCTCGCCATCATCCTCTGCATCCGCGTGGCATTCGGCGGCAGCGGAGGCGCCGGCGGTGGCGTCTTACTCAAATCGCCGTAAATTCCTTCGCTGTAACTTCCCGGATTCACAGCCGCCATCACCGTCGACCCGTCCGGACCCTCCCACAACCCGACGTTAAAGGGAATCCCCTCCGGCGTCTTCTCCGGCGAATCCGGCCCGCCCACCAGCGGCGCCGGTTGCCAGCCCGCATTCAGCTTCTGCGTCGAAAATCCCTTCACCCCCGCATGCGCCAGAATCGACGGCAGCGAAGCCGGAAACCCGAAGCAATCCGGCAGCATATACTCCGCGCTTGACTTGCCGAACTCTCTCCGGTAGTAATCGTTCCCATACAGAATCTGCCGGAAAATCGATTCAGCATCCGGCAAATTAACATCGCCCTCCTCCACCGAGGATCCCGCCGGATACCAGTTCCCCTTCGCGATGTACTCCTTCATCTTTGCGTAATCGCCCGGAAAGTACTCCTTCATCAGCCGGTAGCGGTTCGAACCCGTCCAGTTGAACACATAGTGCGGATACTTATCGATGTAATTGAAGTTCACCCGCATGGTCTTCAGCAGATACTCGCTGATCACTTGCGGAAACTCCCATCGCCACTGGGTATCCAGGTGCGCATACGGCACCACGAACAGCGTCGGCTGTTTCTCAATATCGGGCGTTTTCATCGTCTGGCCAAACGCGCAGGGCAGCGCCCCGGCCAGCACAACAGTCAGGAACGATCGAACGAAGCAAGAAGACATAGGTTTTTCCCCGCCGAAGCCAGATCGGCAAGTCCTCTCGCATTCTATCTCTGCTAGTGAGAAAACATCCGTCTCGCCAGACGCAGCAGCGGCCGCAACAGGTCAAGCGCCATCACCCAATCGTGCGGAATCTCCTCCAGACCATGCGTCGCGCCCCAAAGCTGGCCCGCAATCGCTGCCGTGCTGTCGCTGTCGCCGCTATGATTCGCTCCCGCACAGACAGCCTCGGTAAAGGAACGCGCCCGCAGAAAGGCAAACAAAGCGATCGCCAGCGCCTCGTCCCCCGTCCAGCCGCCACCCAGCGTCTCCACCTGTTCGGGAACTCCACCGTGCCTCGGACTTTCGCTCGCCCGCTCGACCGCCCTGCGAATCGCGCCCAGCGTCTCCTCATGCCCCGGATAGTCGCGAAGAATCGCGCTGCTTCGCGCAATCACTTCCCCGCCCGGCTCGCCTGTGCCAATCCAACTCACACCGCCGGTGACGAAATGTACCATCGCCGCCACCACCCCCGCGCTCAAGTACCCGCTCGGATGTCCATGCGTCAGCGCCGCCGCCTCCGCCGCCATCTCAAACGCCGTCGGCGCACCCTCGTTTTCGCCAATCAACCCGAACGGCGCCGCCCGCATCACGCCCCCGCAGCCCTTCGAGTGGTTGATCGGCTCCTCCATCGTCCCTCCGCCGCCCGCGCCCAGCGCCGAAAGGCACGTGTTGCCTGGCGCCCGCTCGATCCACATCTCCGGTTGACGCACAAGCCAGCCCTCCGCGTCTTGCGCCGGTTTCGCCCCAACCTGTGTCTCGTACCATTCCAGATACGCCCGCCGGATCGAGGCGAGCATCTCCGGTTCCCCGAACTCCGCGCCCGCCGCCTTCCCGCGAATCATCCCTTCCAGGCTGAACAGCGTCATCTGCGTGTCGTCGGAAACCACCAGTTTGCCCCCGCGCAGCACCGGCGCCTGAATCCCATCCTCGCCAAACCGCTCGCGGATCCTGTGCAGTCTCTCGAACTCCACCGCGTAGCCCAGTCCGTCGCCCACCGCCCCGCCCAGCAGGCACGCCAGCGCGCGTTCCTCGAACGGCCGGTCCACCCGCGCCGAAACCACCTCGCCGCACGCGCGAATGTACGCTTCCTGCGCCCCCGTCTTGACCGCCTCCGGCCACACACCGCGAATTCTTCGGATCGCCTCCGCCGCGTCCTCCCCAAACTCCACCAGCAGCCTCGCCGCCACCATCCCCGCTCGCCCCGAACCGCAAATCACAACCTTCCGGCCCCGCGCCAAATGCCCGCGCAGACGCAGCCCCGAGTACGTCCACAAATCCTCGAACCACTCGTCCGGCGCCTCGCCTTCTTTCACCGGCAAGCGGTGTCGCTCCACGCCCGGCTCGAAAGACGGAGCGCCCGGAAACTCCTCCGCCGTCACCGCCGCCGCCGCACCGAACGAACGGATCGCCTCCGGATCGGCCTCCGGCGCCAACCCGATCAGGCCGCCCCCGCGAATCTCGACTCTGCCCATTCCCCCGCTACCCATACGCAATCTCTACCACGCGCTATGCGCAAGCCCGTCCACACCGCCCGATGGCCCACTCCCCCGCGGCTTCTTCCCCGCTTCCCCACCCTCCATATATTCGATCAGCCCCAGCAGCGCCCCCCAGTGATAAAACCGGTCGCTGCTCCCCACGTCGTCACCCTCCCCGGTCATCGCGTTGTAATTCTCATGCACATGACCCTTCTCCCGCCACTCCCGCTCAAACAAAGCGAGCGATTTACTCGCAAACTCCCGCCGCACCTCCGGCACATCGTAATTCCGCAGTCCCAGATACACCAGGTAATTCATCGGACCCCAGATCCGCCCCCGCCAGTACTGCTGATCCGAAAACGCCGCATCCGACCGCGAAATCGAAGGAATCACCCACTCGCCCCAAAACTCCCGCGGATTCAGTAAGTGCTCCTTCACCATCCTCTCCGCCTGAGCGGCCGTCGCCGCCTTCGCCAGCATCGGATAGAAATTCGTCGGCGACATCCGATAACTGAACCGCCCCGTCCGCAGATCTTTATTGAGAAACATCCCCGTCTTCTCATCCCACAGCTTCTGTATCTGCTTCCGATAATGCTCCGCCCGCCCGCGCAGTTCTCTCTCCTCCGCCTCCTTTCCCATTAACTTCGCCATCTCCGCCAAGGCGTCGCAGTCCGCCACATACATACTTACTAACCCAACATCGGCCAGCTCCATCCTGCCTGTCGCCGCGTTAAACGGAGCCTCATCGTACATCGGACTGTTATCCAGCCCCGACTCAAACTTCGCCGCTTGCAGCTTCCCCACCGACCGGTCATCCGGATTCCCCGGCGCATTCCCCGCATCCGTCCCCCACACCAGGAACCCATCAACGTCCCGGTGTTCCGCCCACCAACGGTTCCATCTAAGCAGCGGCGCAAACGTATCCCGTACCAGCCACCGGTCATGAAACCGCCGGTACAGCCCCAACACCGTGATCGCCCCCACCGGAGGCTCGCTCCGGTCGAAACTCTTCCAGCCCCCCGCCCGTCCGAAATTCGGAACAAAACCTGCCGGCGTCTCTTCCCGCAATATCTCCACCGCGTTCGCGTACGCCAGATCCCGGTCCACCACCGCCGCCAGCGACGCCGCGAAAAACGTATCCCAGTCGAACAGCACGTACCCGCCCCAACCCACCGACCACAGCCGGCTCACCGGCGTGATCACCCGCCCCTGCGACGGCTCGTAAATCGTGTCCCAGCCCAGCACCGTCTCAATCGCCTGCTTCGCATCCCCTGCCTCCGCCGGCTTCTGCGCGGCAAGAATCGCTCGAATCTCCTCCACGCTCCGCGCCTTTCCTGTACTTACTCCAACCGGCCCTGTAAAACTCGCCGCCCAGTAAGGTCCACTTACAGGCGCATCGATCCCACTTACTTCCTTTCCCGTCCAATACGCCGTCACCTGCCGCCCCGGCGCGCGGAACTCAATCGTGCTGCCGTCCTTCGCCACACTCCCCGCCCGATTCCACATAATTCCCGCGGAAATCACTAACGCTGGCGCAATCCTCCCCGGCGAGCCCAGCGGCGTCGCCAGCATCACCAGATCGTCCCCCGCGTGAGCCGTCTCCAGCCGGAACTCATGCCCCCGCCACGACACCCGCACACTCGTGTACGACCCACTCCACGTCCGCGCCTCCGGAAACACGCTCTCAACGCCCTTCCCCTGCCGCCCGATCAGCGGATCCGCCAGAAACGCGTCCGAGTTCTCGCTGCTACTGTGCTTCAGTCCCACCCGAATCGTGAACCCTTCCGGCAACAGCACCTGTGCCGCCACGCTCCGCACGTCCCACGTGTTCCAACCCCGCGCCAGGCGCGCTTGCACCGCCCGATACTCCGCCGAACTCCCCGCCTGCGCCGCCGCGCAAATCGCCAACCCCAAACCCACCACGCAAATCCGCATCCGAATCAGCCTATCAATGTCGGCGCCCAAATTCCCGTTCACACTTCGCCCCAACCTTTTTTCCCGCTCCTCATCCTACTCTCCCCAAGCCACTTACCCGCCCCTCCCACTGTCCCGCGGCCCGGCCCGCCCGTCCGCCTGTTTCTACACTCAGCTCAGATGAAGAAAAAGGAATTCGTCCGCCGCGTGGCTCGCGAGTTGCAGCTTACGCCCGCCGACGCCGCCGACCGCGTCGACACCCTCGTCAACGAAATCCGCCGCCGTACCCGCAAGGGCCACGCCGCCACCATCCCCGGCCTCGGTGCTTTCCTCCCCGGCCCCGGCGATCTCTCCTTCGAAAGCACGCACCCAACCCGCAAGCCCAAGGCCCGCTAATGCCGCTGCCCGCCACGCTCAGCCGCCAGCTCGCCCGCATCGTCCGCCAGTGCCTCGCCGAAGGCGCCCGCGTCGAAATCGACGGCCTCGGCTCCTTCGAACGCGGACCCCGCCGCCGCATCCACTTCACCCCCGCCCGCCGTCCCCGCGTCTTCCTCGCCTACGCCACCGAAGACATCGACACCGTCCTCCAACTCCACGACGCCCTCGTCGAGCAAGGCTTCGATCCCTGGCTCGACCGCAAAAAACTCCTCCCCGGCCAGAACTGGCCCCGCGCCATCGAAAGCGCCATCGAGTCCTCCGACTACTTCCTCGCCTGCTTCAGCCGCCGCTCCGTCCGCAAGCGCGGCACCTTCCAAACCGAACTCCGCTTCGCCCTCGAATGCGCTTCCCGCATCCCGCAGGACGAGATCTTCGTCATTCCCCTCCGCCTCGATAACTGCGAACTCCCTGCCTCGATGACCCGCCGCATCCAGTACCTCAACCTCTTCCCTAACTTCGAAGCCGGCATCCGCCGCCTCGTCCGCGCCCTCCGCCAGCGCCCGGCCTGACCACCTCGGCGCCGCCGGAGCGTTCCCCACTCCCAGCCCTGCGCCAAGCCGCTCTCTCCGGCTCCTCATCTCCAGGACCTCAGCACAACATCCCCTCGCAAACACGCGCCACCCGCTCCACGCTTGCGCCCTCCATCCCCGTCACCACTTCCACCCGCCCTCGCCCGCGCGGCGCCCACACCCGCGCATCCGTCGGCCCGAACAGCGCCACCACCGGCGCGCCAACCGCGGCCGCCACATGGCTCACCCCGGAGTCGTTCCCTATATAAAGCCGCGCCCCGGCCAGCCTCCGCGCCAACGCATCGAGCCCCATCGGCTCCAGCGCCCCGGCAAGCTCGGGATCCTCCTCGCCCCGCACCCAATGCACCGGCCCGGCCAGCCGCTCCGCCAATGCCCGGAATTTCTCCACCGGCCAGTTCTTCTTCCTGCTTCCCGAAAACGGATGAATGTAAATCCCGCCCGCCCCTTCGGGCTCAACCTCGATAGCCGGAACCCCGGGAATCGCGCCCCCCACCTGCTCGAGAAAAAAATCCGCCGCGTGCGTCTCCCCCTCCCGCGGAGGCAGCGCCTCGAGAAACCGGAACGGCAGCCCTTGCCTCGCCACAGCCTCGCGAAACTGCGCGCGGCTTCCCCCGTACCACGAAACAATCTCGTCAAACGCGCCGAGCCGCTCCACTACCGCGCGCGGAGCCTCGCTCCCGATCTCCACCAGGTCCAGCCCCGTCGAAGAAATCGCCCGCGCCGGCGCAATCCGCGCAAGCAAAGGAACCACCGCCGCCGGAGCCCAGATCTCCGCCTCCGCCTCCCGCGCCAGCCACTCGAGCGCCGGCGCGCACAGCAGGCAGTCCCCAATCCCTCCCGGCCGGATCAGCAGCCGCTTCAATTGGTCGCGTCGAACGACAGCCGGATCGGAACCACCTTAGGCTGCAGGCACTCTCTGTCGTTGCAGGCCTGATACCGCAGCTTGCCGCTCATCACGCCCATGTCCGCCACATTCGCCGGCGCGCGAAGCGTCACCACGATATCGAATGTGCCCGAAAAAATCGCCACGGGCTTATCGGAAAATGCAAGCTTCACCCGCTGCGGCGTGGGAAACCGCGTCGCCGCCGGCTCCAGCACGGGCTTGTCCCAACTGAGCCGCAGCGGAATCAGATAGGGGTCGTCCGGCGCGTTGCTGTTCACGTGGTAGCCCGGCGCCACTTTCACGCTCAGCTTCACTTCCACAGCCTGCCCGCGATGCACATGAAACCGCGCCACCGGAGCTACCGTCAGCGCGCCGCCCGGTACGCTATCTTGCGCCGCCAGCGGTAAGGAAAGCAGGCTCGCCGCGATAAGGAGCCCGCAACTCAGCCCGCGCGTCCAGCAGTTGCACAATTTGATTCTTGAACTCATCCTTGGAAACCAATCCCTCGTGCATCGCCGCAATCCGCCCCGAGCGGTCGATCAGGAACGTCGTCGGCATCGCATCCACGCCGCCGTACAACCCCGCCACTTGATCGTTGCCCAGCAGAATCCGGTAGTTGATCTTGTGCTCCTCGATGTACGGCCGCACCACGCTCCATCCGTCGTCGTCCATCGAAACGCCCAGCACCGCCAGTCCCCGCGGCTTCAAGTCCCGCTCGAATTCCATGAACCACGGAATCTCGATCTTGCACGGACCGCACCACGTCGCCCAAAAATCCAGCACCACCACCTTGCCGCGATAGCTCGAAAGCTTCACCTTCTGCCCCCGTGAATCCTCGAGCGTGAAGTCCGGCGCCGCCTTCCGCTGCGCGGCCGGCTTCAGTCCGTTTTCGGCGGCCTCGACCCTCGTGCCGAAACTCGAACAGGCGCTCAGGCCCAGCACCAGTGCGAGCACAATCCACAGAGAACGGGTACAACGGAGGGCGGCAGGCATTTCTATCCCGATTATATCGGGATCGCCCGCCCGCCAACCCAGGTGCGAAACCACTCGGCCCTCCGCTCGCGGTGCCGCCGCGCCAGCGTCACTTCTTCATGCCGCCGCAAACCCGCGAAAAACCACGCCGCCGAATCGCAGAAGCTCTCGCAAAGATAATCCCGCCACGCCCGCTCGTTGCCCCGGTCGAGCACCCGCTTCCGCACCTCCGCCGACCACCCCAGCTCCCCACGCGCCCGCGCCGCCATCTCCGCTTCGAGCAGTTCTTCATACGACCGCCGCGCCGGATTCCCCAGCCGCGCCCACGCAAAGTGAAACAACTCGTGCAGCAGCACCCGCGTCAACTCCGCCCGCGAGCCCCGCAGCGCCGAATCGAGCACAATCCGCCGCTCCCGCAGAAAGGAAGCCGCATGCACCGGCTGCCCCGCCTCGCTCGCGCCCGAATGGAGCCGCCCGCGCGAGGCGTGCAGCGAGGGAAGAAAGGAAATCCGGATCGATTCCCCGTTGAGTGGCGGCAGGCTTCGCTTCAACGCCGCCAGCAGCGGTTTATCGCGGAGGGTGGCCCGCAAAAAACTGCGGGTCCTTGACGTTGACGGTGTAACGCGTCTCAATGCTCTTCACCCACTGGTTAAAGTGGTCCTGCTTCAACTGCTCGAACACTTTCGACTGCACGTCGTTGAACGACTGCTTGTCCAGCTTCGCCAGCTTGAACAAATAATATCCGTTCGGCTGCCGCACCGGTTCGCTCACTTCCCCCTCCTTCAGCGCGAACACCGTGCTCTTGATCACCTCCGGATACGGACTCACCCGCGTGATGATTCCGAAATCCCCGCCCTTGGCCGCCGATGCCTTGTCCTCGCTGTTCTCCGCCGCCAGCTTCGAAAAGTCCGCCCCGGCCACAATCTGCTTCCGCAGATCTTCGATCTTCGCTTTCGCTCCCGCCTCGTCCAGCGCCTTCCCCGCGTCCTTCAGCGCCCCCGAAACGAACGAAATGTAGATCACTTGCACGTGCGCCTGCTCGTACTGCGCCGCGTGCTCGTTGTAGTACGCCTGCTGCTCGTCGTAGGTCGGCTGATACGTGTTGCGGTAGTTGTTCAGCTCCGCCTGCGATAGCAGGTTCAGACGTGTGTACTCGAAGTCCTGCTGAAACTCGGGAGCCTTGTCCAGGTTATGATACTGCGCCTGGTCCGCCAGGTACTGCATCATGAAAATGAAATTCAGCGCCCGCGTCGGGTTCTGCGCAAACGCCGACCGGATCTGCGGCGGAAACTTGTCCACCAGCGCCCGCACCTCGCCCGCCGTGTAATCCTTCCCGTCAATCGTCGCCACAACCTTGTTGTCCGGCGTCACCGGACCCGCGGCCGCCGCCGGAGGCTTCACAGCCTCTTTCTGCGGCGCCGTCTGCGCCGGCGCAACGAACGAACAAAAAAGCGGAATCAACAAAATATGTCGCATGGGAATCGGAGAAAAATTCGGAAGCAGCTTCAGTTTAGCATCGCCTCCGCGGCCCTCCCAGCGTACCCGTTACTGAGCCGGGACCCTAACCCAGCCGTCCCTTCCGCCCGCCCGCTACTCGCTTCGCACGAGCTGCACCTTCAGCACCGCGATCTTTCCGCCCGGAAGCGCAGGTTGATAAACCTCGTCCCCATTGAGCCGGCGGCCCGGAACCCACCTCCCTTTCTCATACCGGCCCTCGTCCCTCGCCGCAATCGCGACCCGGCTCAGCCCCGGGGAATCCACCGCAAAACTCGGGTCACCATTCGCGCCGATGAAGAGGAACTCGTCCGGCGCCGTGTTCACCACCAGCGCAAACGGCCTCAGATCATCCGGCATCGCGCGGGAGCCCAACGCAACATTGCCCGCCAGCTCAGCCCCAAGCCCCTTCGCCTCAGCCCCGCCGGTTTGCATCCGTCCTTTCGCGAGCGTAATCTTGTACCCGCCCAACGACACCGGTTGCGGTGTCTCCCCCTCGGCCGTAAGAAGAGCGGAGACTTTGCCGGCAGCCTGCCATTCGGCAAGTTGCGGCAACATCTCCGAAAGGATCTTGTACGCCTGCGCTACCTGACCGTCAACATTGAGGTCTTCTACGCCGAACGGAGACCAACCCATGGCAGCGTGGCGGCCCACCGCCCAGAACAGATTGCCTGCCTGGTCGCGCGCTTCCGGGATGAACAACGGGTTACCGGACCTCGTGAACAGCGCACACGTCCCTTTGAAATCCGCCACGTAGATATCCGGCGCGATGAAGTCCACTGACGGGGCCGCGGCGCGGTATACATCCATCATGCGCGCCACGGGTCCCCCGCTCGGATATTTGCCGGGCAGATCCTGGCCAGGCTGCGGACCCAGCCATGCATTGGCATACATGGGAAGATCCAACTCGGCCTTGCCCGCCTGGGCCACCTTGCCGATGAAACGGCCAACTTGATACGCCATGAACACTTCATCCGCCCATGCGTCGTTGCCAAACACTTCCGCCCAGGTTCCGCTCGTCTTATAACCGTTTCTTCCCCACACCTCCCGCATCTCGGGCAGAAGCCCGGCCCGGTTCTTCATCAGGTAGTTCATCAGACCGGCCGGCGCCGGCTTCGCCCAGGCGGCTTCCGCGAGCCACGAACGGTCCCGGCTGTCGCCCAGGCTGCCCGCTTCGTTCTCCACTTGCATCATGAGGACCGTGTGCTGGGGATCTACTTCCTTGATGTGGCGCATGAGCGCCCGAAACGCTCTCGCGTCCGCCTCGAGCGTTTCCTCGCCGAGCGAGCTAAGAGCTACCGTGCCTTGCTGCTCCATGTAAGTGGCCAGATACGACGACATCGATCTCCCGGCGCGAACCTTCAAAACCATCGGCGGGAACCGCTTCCGGTCCGCCTTCACCCAACGCGGAACATAGCTCGACCCGGCGTTCTTCCACGTCGCGAACCAGATCAGGACAAGCTTCGTGTTCCGCCGCCGCGCGTTCGTGATCTGCGCATCGACAAGCGAGAAGTCGAACCGGCCCTCCACCGGCTCGATCAATTCCCAACTCACGCTGCCGATCACCGTGTTCAGGTGCATCGCGGCGAGTTTGTCCCAGATCGGCCGCATGTACTCGATGCTGGACGCGCTCGAGTTATGAAGCTCGCCGGCCAACATCAGGAAGGGCTTGCCGCCGGCAAACAGTTGCTTTACGGCGCCATTCGTTTCGATTCGAGGCAATGGAACCGTCTGCCCGCCTGCCGTCGATGCGGCCAGCAGAAGCATCGGAACAACAACGCTGGAATATCTCATCAACCCCAACCCCCCGAGAACCAGGACAAAGTCCGGCCGGCCCGGGCAATGCCTCCCTACGCCGGAATAATCGCCACCGCTTCTCCGGCGGCCGAACCCGGCGGCAACAGCCCCAAAATCCTCCGGTCAAATGTCGCCAGCCGCCCCTGGTGCCGCATCGCCAGATCAAGCAGCACGGCATCGGTCAATTGGTGGTGCCCTACCAGGCGGCCGCGAATCTCTGCGTCAACGTCCGCAAGTCCGCCTTCTAGCAGCCAGAAGCGGTGTGCGCCGTGCGCCGTCATACGGGCCAGCGCCTCCATCACGTCCCCAAACAGTATCGGGATCTTCACCACCGCCGGCTGCATCGACAGCCGCACAAACCCCAACTGGGTTAGCGGACAAGTTGCCCAACCTGATCCACAATTCTCGCCAAACCAACCATGCGCTGCCAAATGGTGCACGTGGTTCGGCCAGGCCAGGGCAAGCAGGACGTTGACATCAAGCAGAGAGACGGACACCCTTACCGTCCCGGCTCCAGAAATTGCCGTGCCGCCTCGCGGTCCTGCCGTTCCTCCGCCGCGGCAACTTCATCCGGCCCGAACCCCGGCGTTCCCCCCGGTACCTGAAATACCGGGAAACCATTTCGGCTGCTCAACGGCATGCGCGCCGCGACGCCCCGTCGCGCCAGTTCCGACAAAGCCGCCCCCACCGACACGCCTCGGGCGGCCGCCAAGGCCCTGGCCGCATCCAGAACATCGTTTTCCACATCTAGCGTCGTCCGCATCCTGATTCAATGATGATGAAAAACAGATTTGATGTCAACCGTCCCTTGTAATAGCTTCGACTCGCACCGTTCCGCACTCCCCACCCGGGCCGTACACTTACCTTATGCACGTTCGGCGGCTTTTGCCGTTCGCACTCCTTTGCGCCGTTGCGGCATCCGCTCAGACGCCGCCGCAATCATCCCTGCGCGTTTCCTCGCGCGTCGATCATGTGGACGTGGCGGGCCGGGAGCCAATGGTCGTCGAGCACCCTGACGGCTCTCTATTCGTTGCCAGTTACGGCAATCCGCCCCGCCCTACGCTATGGAAGAGTTCCGATCACGGCGCAACCTGGAAGCGCGTCGATGTGGGCACAGAAGCCCAAAACGCTGTCGGCAATTCCGATGTCTCACTCGCGGTTGCAAGCGACGGTACGCTTTACTTCGTCAATCTGCTGTTCGACCGAGAAAAGATGGAAGGCGCGCAGGTTTCCATCGGGGTGAGCCGTGACGCCGGCGCAACCTGGCGATGGAGCGTACTTACCAGGAACCGGTTCGCGGACCGGCCCTGGGTCGGCGTGAGCGGCGAAGGCGTGGCGCATGTCATCTGGAGCGATGACACGGGAGTGCACCACGTTGTCAGCCGGGACCGGGGCGCCACCTGGTCGGAACGGGCGCGCGTTTTCCACACCGGCGGTTCGAGTCATCTGGCTGTCGGTCCCAAGGGAGAACTCGCTGTCTACATCTCGCCGGCCTATGCCGGAGGCTTCAAATTCGCGCCTGGAATCGACCACCTCGCCCTCAGCACGGACGGCGGCGAATCCTGGCTCAACCGCCCCGCTCCCGGCGACCGCGAGTGGGGCGAGCAGGCCTCGGCCTTCCCGCGCTGGGTCGAGCCGCTCGCCTGGGACGCAACCGGTGCGCTCTACTCGTTTTGGACCAACCCCGAAGGTCTTTGGCTGGCGCGTTCCTCCGATCGCGGCGCTACCTGGACCACATGGAAGCTGGCCGCGGCGAACGAACGCGCCTACTTCCCCTATCTCGCCGCCCGTGGACAGGGCGAACTGGCAGTCTCCTGGTTTTCCGGCCAAGACGCCGCCCTGCGCTTTAACGTGGCCCGAATCGACGCATCCGCCCCCGGCGCCCCCCGCTTCCTTCCATCCCAGCCCATGCAACTCGATAGCTGGAGCCGCACGGATCCGCCCCACCTCGACCCGGCCGGCGAATACTCGGGCGTCACCCTCCTTCGCGACGGCGGAATCGGAGCAGCCACCCCGATCTTCAATTCCAAAAACAACCGGTTCGGCTTCACCTGGTGGCGTTTCGAGTCCCGCTGAGCCCGGCCAAAACTCTTGCGCCTCTGAAACCGCAATTGAGGATTGCGGACCCAAACGCAACCTCGCCATCACCGATAATAACTTTAGGACCGCCCCCGATGACCACCCCCGCCGCCATCGAAGCCCAAGCCGGCGAGATCGCCCGGATCTGTCGCGAATACCACGTGAAGGAGCTATCCCTCTTCGGCTCGGCGGCGCGCGGCGACATGGGCCCTGACAGCGACTTCGACTTACTCGTCGACTTCCTCCCGGACGCCCATCCTGGCCTCCTCACCGTCGCCGCCATGGCCCGGAAACTCAGCGCCCTCCTGGGCCGCCGCGTCGATCTCGCCATCAAACCCGCGCTGAAGCCGCGCATCCGTACCACCGTCCTCCGCGAAGCCCGCCCCATCTATGCGGCGTGACGACGAACGCCTGAACGACATTCTTGACGCGCTCGACTGGATCGCCGGTGTGCTCTCCCGGGTCTCTGAGGCCGAGTTTCTCGCGAACGAAATGCTGTGCTACGCCGTCGCCCAAAAACTGACCATGGTCGGAGAAGCCGTGACAAGGCTCAGCACGGAGCTCAAAGCCCAGCACCCCACTGTACCCTGGTCCGACATCGTGGCCCTGCGGAACTTCTTGGTCCACGAATACTTCGGCATCCATTGGCCACTCGTCTGGGACACCGCCCGCAACGACGCCCCTGTCCTCCGCGCTCAAGTCGCAACCATTCTTGGGACAAGCCATCGGGAGTAACGGGATGCCCCCGATAGCCAGACCCTCGACCCTGACGCGGGCTAGCCCCAGCGGAGCGATCCCGGGCGCCGCAGAGGGCTCGACAAGCCGATTGCCTATGGCGAATCCGGAGGACACGGCCCACTCCGCATCCTACTGACCCCGGGGCCAGTCAAGCCTGCTTTAACCGGTAAATCCTCATCTCGAACCCGCCCGACCCTGCCAGTCTCCATTCCTCGAGCCTCCCGGCCGCAATTGCACGATCGAGATCGTCTCGCGAAAACATTGTCGGAACTACGCTCAACGGCGCCCCCGGCCCGACCACCACGACGGAATCTCCCCGACAGGCGAGCCCATAATGAGGCCCCTTCTCTCTGAGCAACTCCACCATCTCGTGCCACCGATCCTCCATCGCTAGTACTCCTTTTGTCGGCAAAGATTAGAAATCGGCGCCACAAGCCCCCGAACCCCTTCAACCGGGTCCCGCACATGATTCGTCAACGTGAAGCTGTAAGTGCCGTACTGAATAATCGCGGCCTCCCAGCGGAACGCTACCGACGGACTTGCGAGAGAACCTCACACCGAACCGCAGCCAACCCATCACGGCCATTGGCCAATCGCCGCCCCGCGTCGGGTCCCCCCTTTCGTCGCCTCCTACAAAGCACCGCTCTCACAAGACACCGAAGCCCCATCCCGAGGCACTTATGACGAACCACAGCCCGGTAACCCCGAGACAACCGCATCCGGCGCCATAGTACACCCTCGGCCCCCGGGGCAGGTATCCCGAGCGCGTCGCCGCACGACCGTGACGCCTGTCTGGCTCGTATGGAGAACCCACGGCTACCACCCCGGCCGAGCGTCCCGCGAGCCCAGCGGCACGAAGGGGAAAGAGCGTCTCACTAGTAAGAACACGCTCATGAAGCCCGCGAATACGCCCTTCGTTCATCGCTCGACGACCCGAGATCCAACCCGCCGCCAAATCGTTGCGGCATCAAACGGTACGTGTGTGGTCGTCATTCCGTCATACTCGGGCCGCCGAAGATCGAGGAGCTTATCAACTCGAACATTGTAAAAAGGAGTACGCCGACCCCGAACCCTCCCAGCGTGATCCAGCCGTACCAAATCCCAGAGACCACCCAGGCCACTAACAAGAGCCAATCCCGAGCGAAATCCCGAAGAGGCAAGCACCAGACCCAGAAAACAAAGGCGAAACCCACAAAATACCCTGGTAACACACGAGCAAGAACCGCTCGCGACGACGCAGCCAGACATGAGCCCGGTGGGAGGAACGCGGCAAGAATCGCGAGCACCAAGAAGCACAGCAGTAGCGCGACCCATCTCGACGCCCGCGACACGCCAGGCCTGAAAGGACCCAATCCTCCCATCAAACTGCGTTGCGCCATTCTCACCCGCCGACGATTCAGCCACGCAGTGTAGCACGGCCACACCAGGTACCGGACAACATCAAACGCCCCTCAGCCCGACCGGCCAAGTGGGAATCCGCACAGACGCTCGGGCTCGACTCGCATCAACGGCGCGCCACGGCGATTCGACGGGTAATGAAACCCGTCCCGAACTCAGACCGGTCATACCCTTCCCCGACTGCGCCCGCCATCCCTTCCAACGAGCTCGCAACGGTTGCAGAAAGATCCAGCAGATCCTCCGCCTCCGAACGCAAAATGGACCCTGGCAGCCGCTGGGACTCCTCCGACGCTTCCCATCCATCCTCATCACCCCAACCCCCCTCCCCGCTGAAAAGAAGTCGCTTACCCGATCGGCATGAAACCCCGCCTTGTTGCGAAGCTTCCCGAGAACCTCCAAGCCAAGCTCCGTTCTTCCCGACGCTCAGTTGAGCTCCACGATGCGAGACGGGGAGGGCCCCCTCCACAACTCGACACCATCCATCGAGCCGCCGCTTTTTGTCGACGAAAGTTGCGGACGAGCTAAACGGCAAAGATAAAGGCTAGCCGTCCTTCAACGACACGCCAGCCTCAATCGCAAACCGGCAAACCTCATCGTAGATCTTCTTTGAGTCCGGATTCCATGGGAGTCTTGTCTCATGCAAGATGAGCCTGAAGCGGGGTAGGGAGCGCGATGCTGGGTATTGATCATCAGCATGGACGGTTCGAAGTGGATGAGCCTGGACGAGATCCGGGCGTTCCTGGGTGGAGCTGGGCCGGTGGAGTTCG
>DAIDIH010000108.1 GCA_027459465.1 Bryobacterales bacterium
AGCCCGCCGAGAATACCATCTCTACCCTACCCAGCGCGAAGCGACACTCCCGCCGGTAGTGAGCCATTTTGAACTGAATGAGCGAAGTTGCCGAGAGAAGGCTTTGTAGCAAGTATCAGAGATCAGGCAACTTCAGGCGCTTCGTGAGCGCGGTCAAGCAGCGAACGGTTGCTCAAAATCTGGCTCAGGCATAGAACGATGCAGAGAACGCCCAGAAGCATCACGAATGGCGGCGCACTTCTCTTACTACCACTGCCGGCTGTCAACCAAAATGGAGATAAGTGTGAGCGGAGTTGCAGGACTGCGGTCTGTAGCGCAAAGAGTGCGACGAGGAAGTAGGCGTGCCTCCGAGCCAAAACGGGGAGTTGTGGGCGGACAAACGGACAATGGAAAAGGTATCGTTGCATACCCCGATTCTTACTGAACGTATAGAGAATAACTGCCGCTGTGTAACTAACCATTGAGGCAACTTGAACACCGTAAGGGCGATCGGATAGGAAGAAGAAAAGAATCATGCCGCCCGGTATGAATGTGAGAAAGACAAAGGTAAACAAAATACAACGGGACCAGGAAAAGGCCGAAGGTTTAGTGCATGGGTCGGTATTCGGCACCAAATCTTCCATCAGCATCATGGCGGTAGCGTACCACAGCATAAAAGAGAGCCTCCTACCCATCGAATGACGAAGCGAGCTTCTCGCAAAACGGTGTCATGAGCAGCTTCGTTTGTACGGGTCTTCCAGCTAACTCGCCCCCCGCCGCGCGCGCAGCACCTTATACTGGTTCTTGCGACGAACTCTCCCTATGAAGGCTCCCTCCCGCTCCCTATGAAGACGTTTTATATCGAAACCTTCGGCTGCCAGATGAACGCCCACGACTCGGAGAAAGTCACCGGCACGCTGCTGGCCCGCGGCTATTCGCAGGTGGAAGGCCCGGAAGCAGCCGACCTGGTGCTCTACAACACATGCAGCATTCGCGATAAGGCCGAACAGAAGGTGTTCCAGCGCCTCCAGCAGTTCAAGCGCGACGCGGGCAAAGGCAAGGTATTCGGCGTTCTGGGCTGCGTGGCGCAGCAAGAGGGCGAACGGATCTTCGAACGCGCTCCCCACGTCAGCCTTGTGGCCGGCTCCGCCAGCTACACACGGCTGCCGGAACTCCTCGTGCAGATTGAAAACGGCGGCCGGCGCGTCACCGGCTTGAGCCTGGACACGGAAGAAACCTTCGACACGCCGTACACGCGGCGCGACAATCCCCACCGCGCCTACATCACCATTATCGAAGGCTGCGACAAAAGCTGCGCTTATTGCGTGGTGCCTTTCACGCGCGGCCCGGAACGCAGCCGCACCAGCGCGAGCGTGATGGCCGAAGCGCGGCAGCTCGCCGGAGCCGGCTACACCGAAATCCAACTCCTCGGCCAGAACGTGAACAGCTACCGGGACCCCTCGGAAGCCGGCTGGGACTTCGCCCGGCTGCTCCGCGAGATGGCGCAGGTGGACGGTATCCGCCGCGTGCGCTTCACCACTTCGCACCCGCGGGACTTCGTGCGGGACATCATCGACGCCATCGACGATTTCCCCACCCTCTGCAACCACGTTCATCTTCCCGTCCAGTCCGGTTCCACCGAGGTGCTGTCGCGAATGCGGCGGCAGTACAGTCGGGACGACTACATGCGCCGCATCGAGTGGATGAAGAGCGCCAAACGCGACATTGCCATCAGCACGGACATCATCACCGGTTTCCCGGGAGAAACCGAAGCGGACTTCAACGCGACCCTGGCTCTGCTCGACGAAGTGGAATACGATTCCGTTTTCAGCTTCAAGTACTCGCCCCGTCCGAACACACACGCCCTGGCGCTCGAAGCCCAGGTGAGCGAAGAGGAAAAGGGCCGCCGGCTGACGATCCTGCAGGAACGGCAGCGTTCGATTCAGATCCGGCGAAACAGCCGCCTGGTGGGCACGCTGGAGGAATGTCTCGTAGAGGGGTATAATTTGGCCACTGGACAATGGATCGGCCGCACAACGCAAAACCGCACGCTGAATTTCACGCATCCCCTGTTCTGCGAGCCACGCGACGGCAGGACGCTCGCTGGAACTTACGTGCCTGTGCGCGTTACGCGGTCCGGTCCGAATTCACTGGCGGGAGAAGCGCCCGCTGCGGCGTCCGCGGCCTGAAGGGAGGGATCACATGGAAGTTGAAATGAAGATTCGGGGTCTGATGATGGACCCGGTCACCAATACTCCGATCGTTGTGCTGAAAGACGTCAACGGAACGGCGATACTCCCAATTTGGGTGGGCATCTTTGAAGCAAACGCGATCGCGCTCGAAATCGAGAAGGTAGCCACGCCCCGTCCGATGACGCACGACCTCATCCGCCACGTGCTGTTCGGGCTGAACGCCGGCATGCGGAAGGTGGTGGTCAGCGAACTGAAGGACGATACCTTCTACGCCGTGATCTGGCTGGAGAAGGACGGCGAGATGATCAGCGTCGATTCCCGCCCCAGCGACGCGCTCGCGCTGGCGCTGCGCCTCGATTGCCCGATCTATGTCGAAGAAGCGGTGATTCGGAGCGCGAAGGTCAACAACGCTTCGGCCGAAAAGGTCAACAACGAAGAACTCCGGCGCTGGCTGGAGAGCCTCAGCGACGAGGACCTCGGCCGCTACAAGATGTAGGCTCCACTCCCGTGGACGAAATCTTCGCACGCCTGGCGGACGCCGGCATCCGCATTCTTCCCCTCGCCGAACTGACGCAGCACGTCGTTTTCGAGCGTGACGGCTTCATCGCGCTTGTCGAGCGGAATGGGAACGGCTTCGGGCAGGTCGGATCCGCTGGACTCCTGGCGCAGCAAGGGTTTGCCGCACTGGTCCAGCGGGCGGGACGCGACTGGTTCGTGGCGCGGGGATTCGAGCGGGAGGCGACAGAGGCTGAAGCAGTGGCGCTCCACCGCTTCAGCCTGGATCTTCGCCGCGCGATATGCGGCGATTAAACTCAGCTACTGCTTGGCCCGGTGGTGCACCGGGCGCCGCACCGGTTCTGCCTTCACCGGCCAGCCTTCAACGTCCTTCTTCTGCACCGAGAAGGTCACGTTAAACGGGCTGGCGGTGAATTCCTTCGCCACGCCATTGAAGGAGATCGCGGTTCCCGGATCCGCCTTCCCGGGCAGCGGCGCGTCGAGGTCGAGCGTCACTTCCGGAGTCGTCGAATCCGTAATCGCCAGCACCAGCTTCTTCGGGTGGGTCTCCGGCTCCTCCGAGACCAGTTTGCCGCTGAACTTCTGAACGCCGCCGGCGCCGCCGGGTAGCGCGGCATCCTTCATGCTCGAGTCGAAATAGCTCTGGCCGTTGGACGCCGTCAACTGGTCCTTAATCGACTTCCAGAGCGCAAGAGACGGGTTCGCCGCGCGTTCTTTGTTCTCTTGTTCGATCTTGGCCTTCTCGATGTCGACCTGGCTCAGGATCTTGAAGCCGGCCGGCGGATTGGCCGAAGTCTTCGCCGTCGCCAGCAACTGGTCGAGACCATCCGCGCTGCCGTGGAACGTCGCGTAGGCCTTCGCAAGATACGCCTTCACCTGATCGCGGCCACCCGGATTGAGCGACCCGGGACCATCGAAAGCCGCCGCCCGAGCGAAGTCATAAAGCGCCGCGCCCTGCTTGTCCGGGTTCTTCTCTGCCAAAATCGTCGTCCCGCGCCAGTAGGAAACCTGACCGGCGTTCGGGTTCGCCGCCAGGCTGGC
This sequence comes from Bryobacterales bacterium, assembly GCA_027459465.1. GTDB lineage: Bacteria > Acidobacteriota > Terriglobia > Bryobacterales > Bryobacteraceae > JAJYKC01. Next base: position 3,729 of record DAIDIH010000108.1, read on the forward strand.
CGTGAACTCCTTCTCCGCGGTGTCGTTATCCTTCTTCTGCATCGCCACCCAGCCGAGCGTCGTGTGCGCGGTGGCCGTAAACGAAAGCTGCTCCTTGGTCTTTTCCCAGTCCGCGTCGCTCATCTGCGCCGGCTTCTTGGCATCGAGCAAACCCTGCGCCGCCTTCTGCCCGAAGTCGAGATTATCGGGCGTGGGCGACGCCAGAGGCGTCTCTATCGTCGCCCAGTACAGCGCAGTCACGTTGCCGGGGTCCGCGGCGAGCAGCTCCTTGGCCGCGTTGATCGCATCCTGCGGCTTGCCGGCCTGCGCGTACGTCGTCACAAACAGGGTGCTGCGCTGGTTCTTGTAATCGGACGTGGGGTACTTTTCCGCCCACGACTTCAGCAGATCGACCCGCTTGGCGGGATCGGTCTCTTTGGTGATCGAGACATAGAGGTCATACTCGGCCCGATCTTTCCATTGCGGTCCGTTCTGCGCCTGGCCGAACACACGGCCCGCGCCCATCGCGAGCAGCAGAGCCATCACGGCGCCCGCCGCGCTTGCTTTCACCGCCGAATTCCGTTTCATCGAGAAAAACACCAGCACCCTCCCCATCACTTTTATGATTCGCTTCTTCCGTCCGGCTGCCGCGCAACAGGCGTCTGACTCGGGCATTCGAGGCCGGATGGTTTTCGATGCAATTGCGGAGTATATCCGAACGCCTCCGTCTGCCGCAACACACCCCCGCCTTCCGCCATGCCCCGCCGCCTCCACTCGTGTCCGGTATCAGACACCCCAATCATCCTGATAGATCCCTCCCGGCTCAAAGTTGTTCCCGTGACAGGCACAATTCTCCTGACGCTTCCGGAGAACCTACTTCAAACTCTTAAGATAAGCCATAACCGCCCCGGCGTCTTCCTCGGTCAGCTTGTAGGCCGGCATGGGAGGATCCGCCGCGTGACCCCTTGGATTCAATCCGGTGGTCAGGAACTTCACTAAGCCTGAGTCGCCCCAGCGCGCCCAGATCCGGCTGGTCGAGGTCAAGTCCGGCGCGCCCGCGTGCCAACCTGGAACCGGCTGGACCGGTTGAAAACCCAGTGGCCCGCCCTTCATCCACTTGGCCGCATCCGGCTCGCCTTTCTCGTTCTTCGGCGTATGGCAGTCCTGGCACTTGGCAACCTCTTCCACCAGGTATTTCCCTCGCGCAACAGCACCTTCCTGGCCCGGCAGAGGAACGCTCCCGATGGCAAGTAAGGGCAATACTATCAGCAGATGCGAGAATCGCATGAGCTTATGCTACCGCGAACGCCGGCCGGGCGCACGGTCCCGTGCGGTCCCGTGAGTCCCTGCACGCCGGGACAAAACGGCCCGTCAATTGGGTAACGAGGCCCGCTCTCAGCTCCGGCCTCGAAAAGGAGCCCCTATGCAAACGATGAGAATTCTTTGCCCACTGCTGTTTTCGGCCATCCTGCCCCTGCTGGGCCAGAACCCCCAGCGAATCCTGGGCGCACCCAATCCCGATGCGGCCCTCCATGAATACCAGTTTCCCGGCGGAGGCGACGACATCGTCCGCGTCTTTTACATAAAACACGCGAGCACGCCGCAGGAACTTCAGGAAATCGTGACGCTCGTCCGCTCCATCTCCGACGTACGCCGCCTGTTTACCTACAATGAGCGTCGCGCCTTCGCGGCCCGCGGCACAGCCGACCAGATTGCGCTGGTCGCTTGGCTGGTCGAGCAGTTGGATCAACCCGTCAAGTCCGATTCCCCGGCGAAGCCGCCTCACGCACCGCCCGCACGCTGATTGGGCGTACCATACAAGCGAATCCCATGGCTCAGATTTCTGAAACTTCCCGCGTCGCCCTGCTCGACGGCGCTTTCGGCATCGAGAACCTGCTTACCGTCCACCGGCCCAAACCCGAACCCGGTCCCGGCCAGGCGCTGGTGCGAATTCACGCCGCGTCGCTGAATTTCCGCGACTACCTGGTCGCGACCGGCCGCTACAACCCGAAGATGCCGCTGCCTCGCGTCCCGCTGAGCGACGGCGCGGGCATCGTCGAGACCGTGGGCGACGGCGTTACCCGTGTCAGGCCGGGCGACCGCGTCGCCGGCATCTTCATGCAGAACTGGCTCGACGGGCCGAACAGGGCCGAGCACGGCGCTTCCGCACTCGGAGGCGCCATCGACGGCGTCCTGGCAGACCACGTTCTGTTCGACGAAAACGGCCTCGTCCAAATCCCCGAGCATCTCTCGCTCGCCGAGGCAGCCACGCTGCCCTGCGCCGCCGTCACCGCCTGGAATGCGCTCGTCGAGCAGTGCCGCGTCAAGGCCGGCGACGTCGTGCTCGTTCTGGGCACCGGTGGCGTTTCCCTGTTTGCGCTGCAGTTCGCAAAGCTTCACGGCGCGCGCGTCATCGCCACCTCGGGCAGCGACGAGAAGCTCAGCCGCGCTATTCAACTCGGCGCCTCCGGCGGCGTCAACTACAAAACCACCCCGGCCTGGGACAAGCGCGTCCGCGAACTCACCGATGGGCTTGGCGCCGACCACGTGATCGAGGTCGGCGGTACCGGCACCCTCGCCCGTTCTCTCGGCGCCGCGCGCACCTCCGGCCACGTGGCCATCATCGGCGTACTTTCGGGCATATCGAGCGAAATCAACATCGCCCCGATCCTGCACAAACACCTCACGCTCCACGGCATCTACGTCGGCTCGCGCGCGATGTTCGAAGACATGAACCGCGCCATCTCACAGCACCAACTCCGCCCGATCGTCGACCGCGTCTTCCGGATGGAAGAAATTCAAGCGGCGCTGCGCCACATGGAGTCGGCCGCGCACTTCGGTAAAATCGTCGTCACCCTTCAAGGAGACTGAACCGCATGAGCGAAACTTCAGAACGCGGCGCCTCGCGCCGGGATTGGTTTAAGGCCGGAGTCGCCGGACTCGCGGGCCTCGCCACCCTCAAACCGGCCTCGGCGCAAACATCGACGCCCGCTGCCGAATCGGTCATCGGAATGAAGTTCGAGGCCAAGCCCGAGATCCGTCTCGGCATGATCGGCCTGGGAGGCCGCGGCGGCAGCATGATCCACAACTACCTCGCCGTCGATAACCTCCGTGTCACCGCCGTCTGCGATATCGACCACCCCAAGGCCCTGGCCGCTCAAGCCGCGGTGGAGCGCGCCGGCCAGCACCCGCCCGCCGTCTACGGCAAAACCGAGCGCGACTTCGAAAACCTCGTCCGCCGCGACGATGTCGACTTCGTCTACATCGCCGCCCCTTGGGACTGGCATGTCCCGATGGCGGTCGAGGCCATGAAACAAGGCAAACACGCCTGCATTGAGGTTCCGGCCGCGACGACCATCGAGGACTGCTGGAAACTCGTCGACACCTCCGAGCAGACCCGCCGCCACTGCCTCATGATGGAGAACTGCTGCTACGGCTACACCGAACTCCTGGTGCTCAACATGGTCCGCGCCGGGCTGTTCGGCGAACTCCTGCACGCCGAGGGCGGCTACCTCCACGACCTCCGGGAAATCCTGTTCGAGGACCGCAGCGAGGGCCTCTGGCGCCGCTTCCCCCATACCAAACGCAACGGCAATCTCTATCCCACCCACGGCCTCGGCCCACTCGCCAACTACTTCGGAATCAACCGCGGCGATCGCTTCGACTACATGGTCTCCATGAGTTCCCCCCAGCGTGGCCTCGACGCCTGGCGCCAACAGCACGTCCCGCGCGACAGCCCGAAATGGCGCGAACGCTACATCTGCGGCGACATCAATACCTCGCTCATTAAGACCGCAAACGGCCGCACCATCACCCTCGGCCACGAAGTCGTCAATCCGCGTCCCTACAGCCGCGTCAACGCCTTGCACGGCGAGAAAGGCCTGTTTCGCGACTATCCGCCGCGCATCTACTTCGACGGCCAGCCCGGCGGCGAGAAATATTCCGACATCGACCAGTACAAAGCCGGCTACGAACACCCCCTCTGGAAGCACCAGGGCGAACTAGCTCGCAAACTCGGCGGCCACGGCGGTATGGACTTCCTGATGGTCTACCGGCTCATCGAGTGCATGAGGGAAGGACTCGCCCCGGACCTGGACGTCTACGACGCCGCCGCCTGGAGCGCCCCCGGTCCGTTAAGCGACATGTCGGTCGCACAAGGCAGCGCGCCGGTGAAATTCCCGGATTTCACCCGCGGCCGGTGGAAGGAACAACGCGGCTGGCTGCTAAATTCCTAGCCGCCCTAATCAATTTCTGCTATTGTTTCGGGCGCCGGGCTCATGCATCATCGCTCCCATGAACTTCCCAAAACGTCTGCTCGCCGCCTTGTTCGCCGTCTCGACCTTTGCTGCCGCGCCTGCGCCGGTCACCATTCAGGGTTGGGTCATCGATTCGTCCTGTACATTCACCCAGAACCTCGCCAAACCGATCAGCGCCGAATGCGCAGTCGCCTGTGCCCGCAAAGGTTCTCCGCTCGTCATTCAAACCTCGGACGGGACCATCTATCTCCCGATTGCCGGTAAGATGCCCGCGGCCGGCCAGAACGCCCGCCTCATGCCCTTCGCCGGCCGGGAAGTCACCGTCACTGGAGTTCCCTACGAACGCGGCGGATCCCACGCGATCGTGATTCAATCCATAGCGTTGAAAAAGTGACCGCTGTTTCCCTCGCCCCGCGCGGCCCCTATAGTTGGGAATATTGAAGTATGCCGGATCAAGCTACGAAGGTCTTGGTTGTTTTCTATTCCCGGGATGGCGCGGTTGAGGCCCTGGCGAAGGGAGTCGGCGAAGGGGCCCGCGAGGCCGGAGCCGAAGTGCGCCTCCGCCGCGCGCCGGACATCGTGAACGAATCCGTTATGGCCAAGGTCAACGGCTGGAAGGAGCGCAGTGAGCGGATGATCGCCGAATACGGCGTGCCCACCACCGCGGACGCCGACTGGGCCGACGCCATTCTGTTCGGCACCCCAACCCGCTTCGGCAACGTCTCCGCCGAACTGAAGGCCTACATCGATTCGCTCGGCGGCCTTTGGTTCCAGGGCAAGCTGAACGGCAAAGCGGCGGGGGTATTCGTCTCCACCGGCGGCCCTCACGGCGGCAATGAGAGCACCGCCACAACCATGTTCGTGCCCCTTTCCCACCTCGGCTTTGTCATCGTGCCGAACGGCTACACGCACACCAAGATCCACCACGGAGTCGGAACCCCCTATGGCTCGTCCATGGTCGCCGGCCCCGCCAACACGCCGCCTACGGCCGACGATCTGGAAATCGCCCGGCACCAGGGGAAGCGAACCGCCCAGATCGGCGCCGCGCTCAAGCCGCTGCGCGCCTGAAGAAACCTCACTCCGCCGGTGTGCGGTCCGCGTTCACCGCCGCGCCGACGATGGCGATCTCATCCGTCGAAGGGACAACTTCGAAAACATAGCCCTGGAACGGGCTCATTTTCACCATGTCGTTCAGGAAGCGTCCAAGCACTTCCATGTCGACGTGTTTCGAGTTCGGGCCGGTGATGAAAAACTTCCCCGGTCCGCTCAGATGAATCATCGAGGCAGTTGCCGCGGCGAGCGCCCGGTGCCAGAAGCTGACAAACTCCGTGCAGCGCGTGTCGCCCTGCGCCGCTTGCGCGAACACCTCTTCGGGCTCGAGGTCCAGAAACCGCAGGCGCATCGCGCGGTGCCCCATGATGCCCTCAAGGTGCCCCACGCCGCCGCAGCCGCAGAAGCGCTCTTTCGGGTCGAGCGAAACCACCATGTGGCCGCCTTCCCACATGCCCTCCGTCCAAGGATACTGGCCGTAGCCGATCCCGTTGCCAAGCGTCCACACCCGCACAATGCGGTCAAGCTGGCCCCGCGTGCCGGCAAGCCCCGCCGCCACGATGTCGGCGTCGTTATAAACAGACACCGGCGCATCGATGCCGCGCGCATGCAGAATGTCGCCAAGCAGCCGCCGCATGTTGGTCCCCTTCACCTGCTGCAGGTTCGGAGACTCTTCCACCACACCGTGCCGGATCACGCCCGGAAACCCCGCACCCACCGCCGATACCGGCTGCCCACCCGCCGCCTTCACAGCCAGGTCCCCGATACACTCGGCAATTCCCTCGGCCGGCAGCGACAGCAGCTCATCCGCCGTGCAGCCGGCCAAAGCAGGGGCGGCGAGTCCGTGGTCTTCCACCACCCCCGCCACCACCCGGTCGGAAACCGAAACGCCAATCGCGCGCCGCATGAGCTATAGCCTCGTCAGCTTGTTCAGACCGTTGAACGCCGCCGCCTTATAACATTCGGCCAGTGTCGGGTAATTAAACACTGTGTTTATGAAGTATTCCACCGTTCCGCCCAGAATCATAACCGCTTGGCCGATGTGAATCAACTCCGAGGCGCCCTCGCCGATAATATGGACCCCAAGCACTTCCCTCGTCTCCCGGTGGAAGATGATCTTCAACCTACCCGCCGTGTCGCCGCGGATTTGCCCGCGCGCGATCTCCCGATAATACGACAGGCCCACCTCGTAGGGAACGTCTTCGTCCGTAAGCTGTTCTTCCGTCTTGCCGACAAAGGAAATCTCGGGAATGGTGTAAATGCCGTACGGATAGTTGGCCGGATTCGACTTCACCTGCTTGCCTACCGCGTGGGCGGCGGCGATCCGGCCCTGCTCCATGGAAACCGAGGCCAGACTCGGAAAGCCGATCACGTCGCCTACCGCATAAATATGCGGCTGCGCCGTCTGATAGTCCGCATTCACCTTAATGCGCCCCCGCGCGTCCGCCTCGATGCCGGCCGCCGCCAGGTTCAATTCATCGATGTTTCCCTGGCGCCCGACGGCGTACAGTAGCGCATCGCCCGAGATCTTCTTCTTGCTCTCGAGCATCGCCACCACGCCGCCCTCCTGCGTCTCCTCCACCGACGACACTTCCTCATTCAGCCGCATCGTCACGCGGCTGTCGCGCAGATGATAGCTTAGCGCCTCGACAATTTCCGAATCGGCGAACTCCAGCAGCCGCGGCCGCCTCTCCACCAGAATCACCCGCACACCCAGCGTCGCGAACATGCAGGTGTACTCGACGCCGATCACGCCGCCGCCCACCACGATCATCGTCTTCGGCAGATCCGCCATCGAAAGGATCTGATCGCTGTTGATGATCGTCCGCCCGTTGATCGGAACCTTCGGCGATGCCGCCGGCTTGGTGCCGCTCGCAATCACGATCGTGCCGGCCTGATACTCCTGGCTGCCTTTCGGCCCGTCCACGCGAATCCGGTTCGGGTCCAGAAAACTCGCCGTCCCGGTAAGCAGATCGATGTTGTTCCGTGAAAGTTGCGCCTGCGTGACGTCGACTTCCGTCTTGATCACGTGCTGTACCCGGAACGCCAGGTCGCTCATCGTGATCTTTTCCTTTACCCGGTAGTTAATGCCGTAAATGCTTTGATACTGATACCCGGAAAGGTGGAGCACCGCCTCGCGAAGCGTCTTGCTCGGGATCGTGCCGGTGTTGATACAAACACCGCCGATAACACTGCTTTTCTCAACAAGAGCGACCTTCTTTCCCGACTTAGCCGCCTGTATCGCCGCCCGTTGTCCCGAAGGACCCGAGCCGATCACAATCAGATCGAAGGTTTCCACGACTTCCCCAATTTAGCAGTAAGCGCGCTAAACCGCGAGTAACGGCGCGCAGAGGTTCGAAACATAACTTCCGACGCGCAACCCGGGCGCTCCGTTGCGCGGGAAGTCCTCCGCCCTCCCGCCGGCCACATCGCTTATTGCGTTTGGGGACTTTCCTTGCGGTTCTTCACCACCAGCGCGCTGAAGTGGCCGGGGAAGTCTTCCAACGCCTGGATCGTCACTTCATTGCCGGGCTGGAACGCTTTCCACTTCACTTCCTTGCCGTCTTTGAAGAAGCGCGTCTTGTGAGTAATCGAGAACGGCATGACGTTCTGGTCGCCGCGGTCGAGCGTGATCTCTTTCTTCGAAATCGTGTGAATCTTCCCGTGCAGCTCCGCCGGGATCCCCGGCACTTTGAGCGGCATCGGCTCGTCGTACTGCGCAAAAGCGCAGAGCGCGAACCCAAACACGAAAAGCAACCGCAGCATGGCTAACCCAGGGTGTTGATCGCCGCCGGATGGCTCGCTTCAAACGCCGCGATCGCATCCGCCTGCTGCAGGATGTAGCCCAACTCGTCTACCCCTTCGAGCAGACAATGGCGCGCGAACTCGTCCACCGGAAATTCCACCCGGCGCCCGTCGCTCAAATGCAGAGCGCGATCTTCGAGATCCACCTTCACCGGGCTCTCGGTGTTGGCAAATAGCCAGCGATGAACGTCGGCCGGCACCACGATCGGCAGCAGCGAGTTCTTGAGCGAGTTCTGCTTGAAAATATCGGCGAACGAGGTGCTGATCACAGCCCGGAACCCGTACTGCGTCAGCGCCCACGGCGCATGCTCCCGCGAGCTTCCGCAGCCGAAGTTGTCGCCCGCCAGCAGGATCTGCCGCCCCTGGTAAGCCGCCTGATTCAACACGAACTCCGGGTTCCCGGATCCATCGCTCAGGTAGCGCCAGTCGCAGAAAAGCTGGTCGCCCAACCCGTCTTTCGAGGTCGTCTTCAGAAACCGCGCCGGGATGATCTGGTCCGTATCAATGTTGTCGGCGGCCAGCGGAACCAGCTTGCTTTCAAATGCAGTGAACTTATTCATGTCGGCAACTCTCTCCTACGCCAGATGCC
>DAIDIH010000109.1 GCA_027459465.1 Bryobacterales bacterium
TGAGTTTTTTGGTCGGGCCGCCGGGATTTGAACCCGGGACCTCTTGCACCCCAAGCAAGCGCGCTAGCCAGGCTGCGCCACGGCCCGAAGACTCTAGTCTAGCGCAGATGGCGGGAGAAGCCGGTTGGTACACTGAAAAATTGGCAAGACGCATCGTTGTGGCCATTGATGGCCCGGCCGGAGCGGGCAAGAGTACGATTGCCCGCCGGGTGGCCGGCAAACTGGGCATACTCTATATCGACTCCGGCGCGATGTACCGCGCGGTGGCGTATTGGGCGCGGAAGCTCGGTGTTGCGCTTGACGATATGCACCGTCTCGAGCAACTTGCCAGCGAGGCCGAGATCGAGTTTCGCGACGGCAGTGCGAAGGTGGTGCTGAACGGCGAGGATGTGACGGAGCTGATTCGGACACCGGAGATTGGCGAGGCCGCTTCCAAAGTTGCGACCGTGCCGGGCGTTCGGCGGGCGCTGGTGGACAAGCAGCGCGCGATGGGCGAGGCGGCGAGCGTTGTCATGGAGGGACGGGACATCGGCACAGTTGTGTTTCCGGCGGCGGACGTGAAGATTTTTCTCGACGCCAACGCGGAGGCGCGCGCCGGGCGGCGGTTGCGGGAATTGAACGAGCGCGGCGAAACGGTCAATGCGAGCCAGGTAGAAGGCGAGATTTCCGAGCGCGACTTGCGGGACCGCAGCCGGGCCGAATCGCCGCTGATGCAGGCGCCGGATGCCGTATATCTGGACTCGAGCGGCCGGTCGATCGAAGAAGTGGAGGAACTGGTGTTGAAGCTGGTGCGCGAGCGCACATCGAATGGGAAGGGATTCGGACATTGAGCGATTTGTTGGTGATGAAGTTCGGCGGCACGAGCATGGGCTCGGCGGAACGGATGCGCGTAGCGGCCTCGATTTGCACCGAGCAGAAGAAGCGCCGGCCGGTGGTGGCGGTGGTGTCGGCGATGTCGAAGGTGACGGACCTGCTGCTGGATTCGCTGCGTAAGGCCGAGGCGGGAGACGAGCCGGGGTTGGAGTTCAACCTGCGCGCGCTGCGGCAGCGGCATCAGGACACCTGCCACTCGCTGCTCGAAGGAGGGGCGCGGGAGGAGACGTGGGCCGCGCTCGATGCGTTGCTGAGCGACTTCGAGCGCATCTGCCAGGGCATCCGGATTCTGGGCGAGCGGCCGCCGCGTTCGGTGGACGAAGCGGTGGCGATGGGCGAGCGGCTTTCCTCGCTCCTCATGGCGGCGTGCCTGCGCGGGGCCGGGACACCGGCCGAGGCGGTGGATGCGGCGAACGTGATTGTGACGGATGCGGTGTTCGGGAACGCGTCGCCGCTGCTCGAAGAAACGCGAGTGCGGTGCGGCGACGTGATTCGGCCGCTGCTCGATGCGGGAAAGATTCCGATTGTGACCGGGTTCAACGGGGCGACGGTTGACGGGCACACGACGACGCTCGGACGCGGGGGATCGGATTTTTCGGCGTCGATTCTGGCGGCGACGCTGGATGCGGCGGAGCTTTGGATCTGGACCGATGTGGACGGTATCATGAGCGCCGATCCGCGCAGTGTGACCGACGCGCGCGTGCTGGAGGAAGTAACCTACGCCGAGGCGGCGGAGTTGGCGTACAACGGTGCGAAGGTGCTGCACCCGCGGACCCTGGCGCCGCTGGTGGAGCGGAAGATTCCGGTGTGGAGCAAGAACAGCTTCAACCTGGCACATCCCGGGACGAAGATTGTTCCGAGCCGTCCGATTGAATCCGGCGCGCGCGCGGTGACGTCGATGTCGAACGTGGCGATGATCGCGATTGAGCCGGACAGCGCCGCGGTGGCCGGCACGCGCATCATGGCGCGCGCGCTCGATGCCCTTTCGGCCGCCAACGCCGAGGTGCTGGCGTTCTCGAGTTCGAGCTACCGGCAGAGCTTCTGCTTTCTGGTGCGGAACGACGAACTCGATACCGTGATGAAGCACCTGGAAGACGACCTCGCGCTGGAGCTGGCGCACGGCTATCTGAAGCCGATCAGCGTGGATCAGAACGTCGGGTTGCTGGCGATTGTGGGGGAAGGGATGCGGGGCACGCCGGGTCTGGCGGGACGGATTTTCATGGCGGTCTCGCGGCAAAACGTGAACATCATCGCGATCGCGCAAGGCTCGAGCGAGCTGACCATCAGCATTGTGGTCCGGCGGGACGGGCTGGAGCGGGCGATCCGGGCGATACACGCCGAATGCCAGCTTGGCACGGCGCAGGCGGCGCCCGCGGTCCGCTGAGCGGGCGTTCAGCGCGCTTCGAGCAGGCGGGCGAGGATATCGGGGATTTCGAACACGGCCCGGTTGTTCGTAGCGGCGGCATTGGCGCGGAAGCGGGTGAAAGCGGCGGGTTCGAGTAGACGGCGCAGTCCGTCGCCGATGTTCCGGAATGAGTTGATGACGACGCCGACCTGACGGTCCTCGACCCATTGGGCGTTGTAGCGTTCCTGCGGCAGGGTCCAGGCGTTGCGTTCGATAAGCACCGGGAGTTTCATGGCGAGGGCTTCGCTGATGCTGCCGGGTCCGGGCTTGCCGACGAAGAAATCCGAGAGCGCCATAAAGCGCGGGACTTGCTGCGTGAAGCCCTCGGTGTGAACGCGCAGGGCACCTTGCATCGAGTCGATGCGGCGGCGGAGGGCGGCGTTGCGGCCGCAGAGGAAGATCCACTGTGCGGCGATGTCCAGGCGGCTCACCGCTCGCGCAATATGGCGCATGACCGCGGACCCTTCGCCGCCGAACAAGACCAGACCTGTGGGCAGATCCGGATCGAGCCCGAGTTGGCGGCGGGCTTCGGCGCGGTCGATTGGGGGTACATCGTAGAACATTGGCCGGAGAATCATACCGGAGGTTTGGAAGATTCGTTCGGCGGGATGGCCCATCGAGCGCGCCTGCTCGACGGCGCGCGAGGTGCCGCAGATGAAATACTGCGGCTGGCGTTCGATCCAGAAGTGGGGCGGGTAATCGGCGAAATCGGTGAGGATGGTGACGAACGGCGTGCCGGGGGCGGCGCGGCCGAGGCCTTCGAACATCGCGCGGTTGAAATTGGGGACGAGCGAGACGACGAGGTCCGGGGTATCTTCGTGCCAGAAGCGGTCGAGCAGGCGGACCTGGCCGCGATGATAGAGGCGGATGACGCCGTGCATCACGGGCAGAAGCTGCGGTGAGCCGAGGGTCCAGCCGCGCTTCAGGACCTGGTTGTAGACGTCCTGGAGACGCAGACCGGTGAGCTTGCGGAAGATGTCGAGCGAGTCGAGGACTTCCTGAAGGTTGACGAGACGTACCCGCCAGGGCCGCTGCTGGCGCTCGATGACGGTCTGGAGGGCGTTTGCGGCGCTGCGATGGCCGCCGCCGGCGTCGAAAAAGACGAAGTCGATTTTCTTGAGCGCGGCGGGCAAGGTCTTATCTTAACTTGGGCGATGGGGGCCGCTCCAATCGCGCCGGGGATGAGCCTGGGCCACCCGGACGACTGAGGCGTCGCTACCAGGCTTTGCCTTCGCGCGGCGAGATGCGCTCGGCGTTGAGGTAGGGCCGCAGTGCTTCCGGGACCACGACGCTGCCGTCGGCCTGCTGGTAGTTCTCGACGACGGCGACCCAGGTGCGGCCGACCGCGAGGCCGCTTCCGTTCAAGGTGTGAACGTAGTCGGTTTTGCCCTTGCCGGCCCTGGCGCGGATGTTGGCGCGGCGGGCCTGGAACGCCTCGAAGTTGGAGCAGGAGGAGATTTCCTTATAGGCGTTTTGGCCCGGGAGCCAGACCTCGAGATCGTAGGTCTTGGCGGAGGAGAAGCCCATGTCGCAGGTGCACAGCGTGACGGTGCGGAAGGGCAGGCCGAGGCGCTTGAGGATGTCTTCGGCGTCGGCAGTGAGGCGATCGAGTTGTTCGTAGCTTTCTTCGGGCTTGGAGAACTTCACCAGTTCCACTTTCTGAAACTGGTGCTGGCGGATGATGCCGCGCACGTCGCGCCCGTAGCTGCCAGCTTCGCTGCGGAAGCACGGCGTGTAGGCGCAGAGCGAGATCGGGAGTTCGTCGAGATTGAGCGTCTCGTCACGGAAGAGGTTCGTGACCGGCACTTCGGCGGTGGGAGCGAGCCAGAAATCGGTCTTTTCGATTTTGAACAGGTCCTCGGCGAACTTGGGAAGCTGGCCGGTGCCGAACAGGCTCGCCGAATTGATCATGAACGGCGGGAGAACTTCGGTGTAGCCGTGCTCGCGCGTGTGGATGTCGAGCATGAAGTTGATGAGGGCGCGTTCGAGACGCGCGCCGAGGCCCCAGTAAACGGCGAAGCGAGCGCCGGTGATTTTAGCGGCGCGTTCGAGATCGAGAATTTTCAGTTGCGGACCGAGGTCCCAATGCGCCTTGGGGGCGAAATCCAATTCGCGCGGCGTGCCCCAGCGGCGGGCTTCTACGTTGTCGTCCGAGGTTCGACCCACGGGGACCGACTCGTGCGGGACATTGGGGATCGAAGCGAGCCGGCTGCGATATTCGTCGTCGAGCGCCTCGGCCTGTTTGGAGAGAGCGTCGATGCGGTCGGCCATTTCCCGGACTTCGCGCTGGGCGTCCGTCGTGTCGATGCCCTGCTGGCGGAGTTTGCCGATTTCGCTGCTGGCCGCTTTGCGCCGGGCCTGAAGCTGTTCGCTTTCGGTGACCGCGGCGCGACGGCGTTGATCGAGATCACGGAACTGCCCGACATCGAGCGTAAAGCCGCGCGAGGCGAGCCGTTCCGCGATCCGGTCCAGATTATTGCGGAAGAACGCGAGATCGTACATGCCTACCGGTTCGCGATCGGCACCCAAGCCTGGCCGACCGTTGCTCCGGTGTAATCGGCGCGAGGGCGGATCAACCGGTTATTGCGGTACTGTTCGAGCACGTGCGCGGTCCAGCCGGACATGCGGCTGACGGCGAAGATCGGCGTGAAGATGTCGACCGGGATTCCGAGAGAGTAGTAAGTGGAAGCCGAGTAGAAATCGACATTGGCATTCAGCCCCTTGAGCTGCTTGATCGTTTCTTCGATCTTCTTCGAAGTGAGATACAGATCCAGATGGCCGGTGCTCTTGCCCAACTCCTCCGACATCTTCCGCAGGTGCGTCGCGCGGGGGTCTTCGGTCTTGTAGACGCGGTGGCCGAAGCCGGGGATTTTGATCTTGTTGTCGAGCATGTAGTGGACATGCTCGAGCGCCTTGGCTTCGCTGCCGGCTTCGAGGAGCATCTTGATGACTTCCTCGTTGGCGCCTCCGTGGAGCGGCCCCTTGAGGGCGCCTATGGCGGAGGTGACGGCAGAGTGGATATCGGAGAGCGTGGCGGCGGTGACACGGGCGGCGAACGTGGAAGCGTTCAGCTCATGATCGGCGTGCAGCGTCAGCGCGATGTCGAAGACCTTCTCCATCACGGCGTCCGGCTTTTTGCCGGTGAGGGTGTAGAGGAAATTGGCGGCGAAGCTGAGCGCGGGGTCGCCGTCGAGCGGTTCGGCGCCTTTGCGGAGACGGTCGAAGGTGGTGACGATGGTCGCGGTCTGGGCCATGAGGCGGAGCGCTTTGCGAGTGCTCGCTTCGATGGAGTTGTCGCGGGCGTCGGGATCGTACAGCCCGAGCATGGAAACCGCGGTTCGGAGCACGTCCATCGGCGGCTTTTTGCCGGCGCCGGCGAGGAAGGCGGTGACTTCGGCGGGAATGGGGCGAGCGGCGGCGAGGTTGGATTTCAACTCGCTCAGTTCGGCCTGTTTCGGCAGGCGTCCGTGCCAGAGCAGGTAGATGACTTCCTCAAAGGTGGCGTTTTCGGCCAGGGTGTGGATGTTGAAACCCTGGTAGCTGAGAATGCCAGCGCCTCCGTCGATGTAACAGATCTGCGATTCGGCCGCGACGATTCCTTCGAGGCCCGCTCCCGTGACTGCCATAGATGATATGTCTCCTTAGAATTCCAGCTCAGCCCGCCGGAAAGTCCATCCGTTTTCTAGATGATGGCGAAGGGCCGTTCGGCGGGAAACCTTCATTCTACTGAATCCGGCGGCGTCCGCACCCCAGCAGGCGGCGCTGGGCTGATCCCGTTCTTGCGAAGATGGCCGACGATGACGGTGGAGATGGCGATGATGGGTACGGAGAAAAACATCCCCGCTACGCCAGCGACCTGTTCGCCGGCCAGGACGCCGAAGAGGATGAGCAGCGGGTTCATTTCGATGCCGGCGCCTAGAAGGAAGGGGACAAGCGCGTAGTCCTGGAACCCGCGCAAGAGGAGCCAAAAGATGACAAACCAGACGACGTGGGGGTAGCCGGCGATGCCCGTGACGAAGGCGGTTACTACGCCTGCGGTGAGCGGTCCGATGACCGGCAGGAACTCGAGGGGGCCGGCGATGGCGGAGAGCAGGATGGCATAAGGCGCGCCGGTAGAGGTAAGGAAGAGGGAATAGCACAGGAATGCGGACAGCGACTGGAGCACAAGTGCGCGCATGTATTGGCCGAGGACGCGGTCGGTGTCGGCGAGGATTTCTTCGACCGATGTACGCGCCGGGCCGTGGCCGAGTTGGCCCAGCAGGCGCGCCAGCAAGCGCTCTCCGTCTTTGAGGAAGAAGAACGCCAGGACGGGAACGAGCACGAGGTAACCGACGAAGCGGACGCCGAGCACCAACTGCTCTGCCATGCGTTGCAAGTAGGGAACGATGTCACGTCCGCCAGCGAGCACCTCGGAGCGCAGGAATTCGACGACGCTTGCCCGGTGCGGTTCCAGCCACTGAGGCAGCGGGATGTGATTCTCCCATTGCGGATCCTGGACGAGCGCGGGGAGTTTGGAGGCGAGGTTGGAGGCTTCCTCGCCGATGCGCGAGCCGATGGCGATGCCTGCTGAGGTGATCAGCGCGACGAGCAGCAAGTAGACGATGGCAAGCGACACTTCGGGCGAGACGCGGCCTGGGGTGAAGCGGTGGACGAGGCGGAGAACTGGTGTGAGCAAGTAGGCGAACAGCAGCGACAGGGCGAAGAGGACGATGGTGTTGCGGGCGAGCCATACGAGCCACACGCCCAGGAGGATGACGAGCGCGGTCCAGACGGCGTGCGCGGTGCGGCGGTCAATGCCCAGCATTTCGCCTTAGGATAGCCGGAACGGCTCCAGGTTGCGGGCGCTCAGGCCGGCTCGATGCGCCAGTAGACTGCGTAGCGTTGATCGACGATGCGGTTGAGGGGCATTAGGGTGACGTCCGTCCGGTCGCCGCGGGCGTAAAAGGTGAGTGGGGCGCCGGTGCGTCGGATCCCTGCGAGGGCGCTTTCGCCGCGCGCCTGAAGCCTCGGAACCACGGCGCGATAGGGAGCGCGGGTGGCGGCGGACGCGAAGATCGTCTCGCCGCGGCGCATCGACTCGGGAACGTCGCCGCGCCCCAGATCGCCTGCGAGCACGAGGGGGCCGTAGAGAATCGCTTGCACCGAGGCATCGTCCGGCATCGCTTGGGCGTGGAGCGACATCGGGAGGCCCAGTTCGATGCGGTCGCCAGTCTTCCAGGAGCGTTCCAGAGTTACGTACTCGCCGGGCGTGGCGGAGATTTTCTGTTCCTCGCCGTTCAGGCGCAGGCGGAAGCCTCCGCCGGTCCACTCGGGAACGCGGATTCGCAGAGCGAGGGGCTCGGAGGGGGCTTGGTCGACGATCAAGGTCGAGGAGGGCTCATCGGGGAAGCGGGTTTGCTGGCGGAGAGCGAAGCGGCGGGCGGTCCAGTTGAGGCGGGTGGGGAGGAAGAGATTCACCCAGACGCCGCTCGAATCGTGGAAATAGGTGTTGGAGGGGAGTTTGGCGAACGACTCCGTGCCGGTTCCGGTGCAGCACCAGAAGGAATCGAGCGGAAGGCCGAAGATTTTCCAATAGCCGCCGGCGAGCGGGACGTAGTACATCGTGAGGCCGTCGCCGGGGTGCATTGTGCCGAGGATGGAGTTGAAGAGCGCGCGCTCGTAATAAGCGGCGTAGTGAGGGGAGGCGGTCCAGCCGTAGAGGTGGCCGGTGAGCTTGAGCAGGTTGTAGGTGCAGCAGCACTCCTGCGTAGTCGGGCCGAGTTGCGAGGCCAGTTGGCCGGCCGGGGCGCGCCAGAGTTCGCCGTTGCTGGTGCCGCCGGTTACGTAGCTTCGCTTGCCGACGACTTCGGACCAGAAGTATTCGGCGATGCGGCGGTCGCGAGGGTCGCCGAGTAACTCGTAGCGGCGCGCGGCGCCGATGACTTTCGGGATATTGGTGTTGACGTGGAGCCCCGTGAGTTCGTCGCGACCTTCGGCGAGCGGATCGAGGAACGCCGGTTGATCGAAGCGATGGGCGAGGGCGGCTAGTGACGGCTCCGAAGTGATTCCGAACAGGTTGTAGAGGCCCTCCGCCATGCCACCGAACTCGACCTTTTCGATGCGCGCCATCGCGGCGTCATCGAGGGGGCGGGTGTAGCTTGCGGTCCATTGGGCGATGCCTTGGGCGACTTCGAGCGCCTCGCGATTGCCGCAGAGGGTGTACTGATCGAGGAGTCCGGCCAGGATTTTGTGGATCGTGTAGAACGGCGCCCAGACCTTCTTCCCTTCTTCGAGACGCGTGAAGAAGCTCTCCGGAAACGCGCTCACATAGCCATTGCCGTGCGCCTTCTGGCACTGGGCGAGGGCGTGCACCACGTAGGCCGAATACTGGCGGAGCTTGGCGTCGGGCTGGGCTCGCGCGGCGAAGAGAGCTGTTGAGGAAAGGTAGTGGCCGGTGAAGTGGCCGCGCAGTTCGACGTCAGGTTTCTCCCATCCACCGAGCGGCGCCGCCTTCGAGGGAATACCGGCGGTGAGGCGGAACATGTGCAGGAGCCGGTCCGGATCGAGGCTACGCAGATAGGCGCGGTTCAACTCCTGGCTCGCGTAGAACGGGCCTTCGGTGAGGGTGACCTCGGCCGGGGTGAACGGCAGCGCGGCCGGGGTGGGAGCGATGCCGCCTGCGCGAAGCAGCGGGGAAGCGATGGCTGCCGCGAGAAACTCCCGTCGTCGAATGGAACCGGACATGGCGAACTCCTTTACGTTAGCTTCAGCACGTAGGCATAATCGCACGGCTTCTTCGGGGGGAGCGAGACGACCACGCCGTCGAGGGTGCGGCGCCAGGTTAGCTTCGATTTCGAGCCGAGCATTTCGACGTTGTCGATTGAGCGCCCGTTGCCGGCGCCCTTCGCGCTGAGGGTGTGAAGCACCACTTTGCCGTCCGCCGGCCAGCCAAGCAGGAGCGCGTAAAGGGTGCGGCCGCGGGTGGTGAAGCGAATATCCTGCGCGGTGAAGGGCTTGCTCGCCGTGTCCTTGAACGAGCCGCCCATTACGGGCGTCGGCCCTTCGCCGTAGACAAGATACGGCCGCGTTCCGTAGATGGCCTCGCCGTTTATGGCGAGCCAGCGGCCGATGGCGAGCAGGATCTGCTGCGCCTGCTCGGGGATTGTTCCGTCGGACTTCGGCCCGACGTTGAGCAGCAGCGCGCCGTTTTTGCTGACGATATCGATCAGTTCGTCGATCAGAGAGCCGGGATCGCGGTACTGGTCGTTGTCGATATAGCCCCAGCTCTTGATGCTGATCGAAGTATCGGTCTGCCAAAACTGTTTGCGGATGGCATCCAGCTTGCCGCGCTCGATATCGAGTACGGCCGCGCGGTCCGGGAATGCTTTGTTCTTGTAATTGATGGCGACTTCCTGGCCCCACTGTTTGCCGCGGTTGTAATAGAAGGCCGCGAATTTC
>DAIDIH010000110.1 GCA_027459465.1 Bryobacterales bacterium
GTCGAAAACGTCGGATGCGGCCGGATATCCCACCAGATCTTCTTCGCGTTGTCGATACAGTGCGTCTGGATGAGTAAGTTCACAAAATTCTCATACTCGCCCCAGCTCATGAAGTAATCCGGTATGTTCGTCCGCGGGAACTTATCGAATACCTTGCACCGGTAACTCTTCAGCCCCGTATCCATCCCCAGCCAGAACGGACTGTTCGTGCTCAGCGCCAGCATGTGCGGCAGGAAATACCGCGCCGCGTTCATGATGTGAATCGCCGTCTCCCGGTCCTCCACCCCCACGTGTACGTGCAAGCCGAAGATCAGGTTCGCCCGCGCCACCATCTTCATGTCTTCGACAATCTCCTGGTAACGCACGTCGGGGTAAATTTCCTGCTGCCGCCAGTCGGCGAACGGATGCGTTCCGCCCGCCGCCAGCCGTAACCCGTTGTCCCGCGCCAGTTGAATCACCTGCCGCCGGATCGACTTGATCTCGTCCTTCGCCTCCTTGATGTTCTTGCACACGCCGGTGCCCACCTCGATCACCGACTGGTGCATCTCCGGCTTCACCGCCTCCCGCAGCAGCGTCTTTCCCTTGGCGATGATCTCCATGTCGATGTGCGAGCGAAGATCGCGCGTTGTCGGATCGATCGTCTGATACTCTTCCTCGATGCCGATCGTAAAGCTCGGTTTCATTTCTCAGGCTCCTTGCCTCCCCGCCCGCCTAGTCCCCGCCCGCCGCGCTCTTCTGACCCAAAAACGACGCCCAGTGTAACTCGCCGCTCCCCGCCGCCCCCGCATGCGCCGTCTCGATCACGTAATCCGCCACCGCATTCACAATCCAGTCGAAGTTATCCCGCCCCACCGACGCCAGCCCCGCGTCCGGCGCCGGATTGAGAAAATCGATCGCGTACGGCACGCCGTCTTCCACCGCAAACTCCACCGTGTTCAGGTCGTAACCAAGCGCCCGGCACAGCGTCAGCGCGTCCCGCTCCACCCGTTCGAGTAACCCCGCCTCGTACTTCGGCGGATCGAGAACATATCGATGGGCGTGAGGCTGCCGCGGATCGTACGGCATGATATGCACTTTCTTCTGCCCCACCACGTAACACCGGAAATACTCGCGGAAGTTCACCGCCGCCTGCAGCACCATGCATAAGTCGCCGGTCCTGTCATAGGCGTCGTAAAACTCCGCCGGCGTATGTACGTGGTACACATGCTTCCATCCGCCGCCGCTGTGCGGTTTCAAAAACGCCGGAAACCCCACATACTCGAAGATCTCTTCCCAGTTCAGCGGATAAATGAGATTCCGCATCGACTGCGCCGTCGTCTCCGGCGGATGATTCTTGTGCGGAAGAAGCACGGTCCTCGGCGCCGCCACACCCAACCGGCTCGCCAGCGCGTAGTTGAAAAACTTATCGTCCGCGCTCCACCAGAACGGATTGTTGATCACCACCGTCCCGCCCAGCACCGCGTTCTTCAAATAAGCCCGGTAGAAAGGGATATCGTGAGAAATCCGGTCGACAATCACGTCGTATCCGCTCGGCTCCGCCATCTTCACTCCGCCGATGCGGATGTGCTCG
This sequence comes from Bryobacterales bacterium, assembly GCA_027459465.1. GTDB lineage: Bacteria > Acidobacteriota > Terriglobia > Bryobacterales > Bryobacteraceae > JAJYKC01. Next base: position 1,571 of record DAIDIH010000110.1, read on the forward strand.
GCCACCACCCCCGAACCCCGCCGCGCATTGATCTCGTCCACCAGCGCGGGCGGAAAATCCGCCTCCATGCCGTAAAGAATGCCGGCTCGTTTCATGCCCTTCGACCCCGTTTCCGCCACCGCGGCCCGCCGGTGAGCTAGAAGAATTTTAGCGCCATCTTCTGCCACCACGGCCAGTCATGGCCCGCCCCGTCGCCCCAGATATCCAGATGATGCCCCACGCCAATTCCCGTAAGAATCGCGCTCAGCCGCTCGTTATCTCCCCGGCAGACGTCGTACTCCCCGCACGCCAGCACAATGTCCATCTTCCGGTACCGCTCGAGATACCACGGGTCGCGCTGTCCGGGCAGATAGTCCACCGGACAGTTGAAGTAACACTCATCGTCGTAATATCCGTCGAGAAACTGATGTATGTCGAACGCCCCCGACATACTCACCACCCTCGCCACCAGGTCCGGATGCCGGAACGCAAAGTTCACGCAATGATACCCGCCGAAGCTGCATCCCGTCACCGTGATCGGCTGCGGGCCGCTCTTGCCGTGAATCAGCGGAATCACGTCGCCGATGATATAGCGCTCGTACTCGATGTGGCGCTTCACCCGCGCGTGCGGCTGCGCCCAGCGGTTGTACCAGCTCTCCGTGTCCACACTGTCCACGCAGAACAGCCGCAAAGCGCCCGCTTCGATCCGCCCGGCCAGCGCCGCCACCATCCCACGATCTTCATAATCGTGGAACCGCCCCATCGAAGTCGGAAAAACCAGAACCGCCGCCCCGGCATGGCCGTGAATCAGCATCTCCATGTCACGGCCCAGCGTCTTGCTGTACCACTTGTGATATTCGCGATGCATCGTGGCCTTAGTCTAGCGCACAGAAACCCGCCGCCCTCTCATGCGCCCCACCCCGCAAACGGATGAAGCGCGCGCATCGCCGATCCCTTTCCACCTACAGCCGGAACAGCGCCCGTAAACGCTTCGTCTGCACCCGGCTCACCGGAATCTCCGTTTGCCGCTTGTCGTCCATCCGGATCTGAAAACTCGACTTGAACCACGGAATGACTTCCTTGATCCGATGGATGTTCACCAGATACGATCGATGCACCCGCCAGAAAGCCTCGGGATCGAGGTTCGATTGCAGTTCCTCAATCGTGCGGTAGCTCGATTCGCCTTCCATGCCGGAGGCGACCACCGTGATCAAACCGTCGTTGATCGTCGCGTAGATCATCTCCTGGCTGTCGATGATCAAATTCCGCCCGCCGCTCTTCACCAGCAGCTTCGTCCGCACCGGCGCCCCACGCGGAGCCGGCGCTGGTTCCGGACCCGCCGTCGTCCGGGCCTTCTCCGCAATCGCCCGCCGCGCCCGTTCCACTGCCTGCGCCAGACGATCCCGCTCCACCGGCTTGAGTAAGTAATCCATCGCCTCCAGCCGGAACGCTTCCACCGCATATTGGTCGTGCGCCGTCGCCAGCACAATGTGCGGCATCGGAACGTCCTGCTCGCGCAACCGCCGGATTACCCCCATCCCGTCCAATCCCGGCATCTGAATATCCAGAAACACCAGGTCCGGCTCCAGTTCCGTGATCAGGCGCACCGCCTCCAACCCGTTCGTACCCGTGGCGATCACTTCGACGTCAGGAAACTCTCGCAACAAATAAGTAAGCTCGTCGCGCGCCAGTGGCTCATCGTCCACCAGAATCGCGGCGATCGTGCTCGTCGCGCGAAGCGGCATGAAATGCTAGTATAGCCAATTGCGGGCGCAAAGCCTGCGCAGCATCCAAGCAAAGTCAGTTAAGGAG
>DAIDIH010000111.1 GCA_027459465.1 Bryobacterales bacterium
TGACCGATTTTGCGCTAGGATTCACATCATAGCCACTGTTATGAGTGGCGTCCTCGTCGCCGCCATTTTGTCCTTGGACCGATTGACTACGAGACAGGAGACACGAATGCAAGGCATTCTCGATAAAGAAGCACAAGCCGACCTGCTGCGGAGAGGCTTCTCCCGGCGGAGTTTCGGGCGGATCGCGACGCTGCTTGGAGCCGGCGCCGCGCTGCCCTTCTACAACGAACCCGCGCTCGCACAGCTTTCCATGGTGCGAAACCTGCCACCGGACGCGGTGAAGATCAACGCAAATGAGAACCCGCTCGGGCCGAGCGCCGTTGCCGCCGACGCGATCCGCGAGATCGTGGCCAGCGGCGGACGCTACATGTACGAGAAGACGTTTGACCTGGCCGAAACCCTGGCCGAGCAGGAAGGCTTGAAATTTTCCTGGAACCAGAAGGAGTCTTACGTCGCGATCTTCGCCGGATCGAGCGATCCGCTGCACCGCACGGTGCTCGCTTACTGCGATAAGGACAAGCCGTTCGTGGTCGCCGATCCCGGTTACGAGGCCGGCGGGCGCGCGGCGGAATTCATCGGCGCCAAAACCATTAAGGTGCCGCTCCGCAAGAGCGACTACGCGCACGACGTTAAGGCGATGGCCGCCGCTTCTCCCACCGCCGGCGTGATCTACCTTTGCAACCCGAATAACCCGACCGGCACCGTCACGCCGCAGGCGGACATCGAGTGGCTGGTGGCGAACAAGCCCAAGGGTTCGATCGTCCTGCTCGACGAAGCCTATATCCACTTCGCGCAGAAGACGCAGAAGAACTCCCAGTTCGCGGCGCAGGATAAAGAAGTGATCGTGCTCCGTACGTTCTCCAAGCTCTACGGGATGGCCGGCCTTCGCGCCGGGGCCGCGCTGGGACGCCCGGACCTGCTGAAGCCGATCTACAAGTACGGCGCCGGCGCGATGCCGATCACCGCTATGGTCGGCGCCAATGTCAGCCTCAAGGAAAAGGGACTCATCGAAAAACGCCGCGCCTTCATGACCGGCGTTCGCGCCGAAACCTTCAGCTTCCTCGCCAAGAACAACATCGAATTCATTCCCTCCGACGCGAACATGTTCATGATGAACGTCAAGCGTCCGGGCAAGCAATTCTATGCCGCCATGGCGAAGCAGAACGTCTACGTCGGACGCGTCTGGCCGGCGATGCCGGAGTGGGTTCGTGTTTCGGTCGGCACGCCGGAGGAGATGTCGAAGTTCCAGGCCGCGTGTCTGAAGTGTTACGAGGCCTGACCGGCCCCGTCTGTTGATTCTTTGACCAACGTGCGTGGAGGGTCTTCCGCCCTCCACGCGGCGCCTCGTATGCGCGATGGTGCGCCCCGTGTCGAGCGCTTTCCTACGGGTGTTCGACTTGCGATTTTCAAAGATTCGATATAGCTGGGGCGCGCTCGCCGGAGATTTAATGGGCGGGGCGATCGCCGCCCTCATCGCGATTCCTTATGGCCTGGCCCTGGCCCGCATGATGGGCCTCCCGCCCGAACTGGGGCTGCTGACATCGGTGGCCACCGCGCCGGTAACCGCGCTGCTCGGCCGCAACCCGGTGCTGATCGGCGGCACAGCCAGCGCCACGGTGCCCTTTATCGCGCACGCCACCGCGCACGGTGGCATCGGCGAGGCGGCGAAGGTCTGCATGGCGGCCAGCGTCTTCATGATGGTTTTCAGTCTCCTCCGCCTCGGCCGCCACATCCAGCGCGTTCCGCAATCCGTCGTCACGGGCTTCTCCTGCGGCATCGGCGCCATGATGTTTCTGTCGCAGTTGGCCGCCATGCTTGGCGTCCACGCCGCGGTCAACCGGACATCGAACAACATGCTCGCCCAAAGCTGGCTTGTGCTCTCCCAGATCGACCAGGCCCGTTGGGAGCCGATCGCCCTCAGCGTCGTGTTGATCGGCGCCTCGCTTGCGGCCCAGAAATGGCTGCCGCGATGGCCGGCGCCGCTCGTCGGTCTCCTGGCCGCTGCGGCTTTCTCGGCGGTGCTCCCGATTCATGTGCGCGAGGTCGGCACGATCAGCCTCCGCCTGCCGCCGTTCGCCGGCTTCTCGTGGAAGCCCGAGGACATGTTCGCCGTTCTGCCCGCCGCCCTCGGCCTCGCTTTCGTCTCGTCGATCAACATTCTGCTCACCTCGCGCGTGGTCGAGCACTTCCGCGGCCGTCACAAGCACTTGAAGCGAGCCGACGCCGACGTCGAACTTGGCGCTTACGGCATCGCGAATCTGTTCGCCGCCAGTTTCGCCGCGCCGCTGAGCGTAGGCATCCCCGCTCGCAGCCTGGCCAGCGTCCGCTGCGGCGGCAGCACCCGCATGTCGAATTTCCTGCACGGCGTCATGATCGTCCTCATGATCGCTCTGGGCGGCGGCCTGATCGCGAAGATTCCCCTCGTCGCCCTCGCCGGCGTCACCGCCTACATCGGCATCTGCCTGCTCGAGTGGAGCACCTGGAAGCGCCTCCCCCGCATGCGCCGCGCCGACGCCGCCGCGTTCCTGCTCACTGCCCTCGCCGTCGTCACCGTGAACGCGGTCCTCGCCGTCGCCATCGGCTGCCTCTGCTACCTGCCGTCGTTCCGGGCCAGCCGCCTCCGCCGCACGGCCCCGGAAAGCCTCGGCCAGCCTGCGGCGGTGTAGAGCTAGTCCAGCCCCATCCGCTCGAGCTTGCGGTACAGCGTCTTGCGCTCAATGCCCAGGATGCGCGCGGCGCGGCTCTTGTTGCCGTTCGTCGCCAACAGCACTTTCTTGATCTGCTCAGCCTCGGCCCCGGCGAGCGTTTCGGCGCCGGAGTCTTTTGAAGACGTGCGCTCGATCCCTTCAAGCACCGCGGCCTCGTCGATCTTCCCCTGCGGCGCCAGCAGCACCAGACGTTCCATCAGATGCTGGATTTGCCGGATGTTGCCCGGCCAACTGTAGTCTTCGAGCGCCTTCAGGCCGCTCACCGCCAGCCGCGCGTCGAGTTGATACCGCTCGTTGTACAGCTTGAGAAAGTGATGCGCCAGCAGCGGCACGTCGCCGTGGCGCTCGCGCAGCGGCGGCAGCGTGATGCGGACCACGTTCAGCCGGAACCACAGGTCCTCGCGGAATTTGCCTTCCTGCACCAGCTTTTGCAGGTCCTTGTTCGTCGCCGCCAGCACGCGCACGTTGACTTTTTTGCCTCGCGCCGCGCCCAGCGGACGCACTTCGCGCTCCTGCAAGAAGCGCAGCAGGCGGAGCTGAAACGTCAGTTCGATGTCGCCGATCTCATCGAGCAGCACCGTGCCGTTGTTGGCCGACTCGAGTACGCCTGAGCGGTCGCGGTCCGCTCCCGTGTAGGCGCCCCGCATCGCGCCGAACAGTTCGCTTTCGAGCAGCGCCGGAGCGATCGCCGCGCAATCCACCGGGACGAACGGCTGCGCGGCCCTCGCACTGTTGGAGTGGATCATCCGCGCGACAATCTCTTTGCCCGTGCCCGTCTCGCCTTCAATCAGCACCGTCGCATCCGTCGGCGCCACGCGTGAAATCGTCTTGTAAATCTCGACCACGCACGCCGAACTGCCGATCATGCTGCTCGGCGGCAGGTCGTCGATCGAGGCTTCCTCTTCCTCCTCCTCGAGGTTCAGCGAAGCCTCGGCGCGTTGGATCGCCCCCAGCATGTCGTCGAGTTCAAACGGCTTGGCGAGATAGTCGAACGCGCCGCCCTGCGTGGCCGCCATGACAGTCTCCATGCTGCCGCGGGCGCTCATCAGGATCACGGCGCACCCCGGATTGGCGCGCCGCGCCGCCGCCAGAATATCCAGCCCCGTCCGGTCGTCCAGATAAATATCCGAAATGACTACGGGATAAGCCGAGGCCTCCAGCCGGTTGATCGCGTCGCGCGTCGACGATACCGCATCGACGGAATACCCCTCCAGCTCCAAAAACGTCGTGATCGTGGAGCGGACCGAATGATCGTCTTCAACCAACAGCAAGCGGGACACGGAGGATTTTTCTTTACTTTAAGTTACCAGTTTGCGTTCTATCGGCAAGGTCAGTGTGAAGCACGACCCCTTTCCCGCCTCGCTCGCCACCTCGATCCGCCCACCGTGCGCGTTCACGATCTGCTGCACGATCGACAGCCCCAGCCCGGTGCCGGAAATGCCCGAAGCCTCGGCACGCGGCGTCCGGTAGAACCGCGTGAACAGCCGCTCCATCTCCTTCGGTTCCATGCCCATGCCCTGGTCCGCCACCGAGACGGCCGCAGTCCTGCCGCCGTTGCGCAGCGCCACGGTGACGCGCGTCGCTTCCGGCGAGTACTTCACGGCGTTGTTCAGCAGATTCATCACCACCGTACGCAAATCCTCCTGGTCGCCGCGTACCATGACCGGCTGATCTCCAGCCGGCTCCTCCAGGCTCAGATCTTCCTCCGTCAGGTGGTGCAGCGTCCGAATCCGGTATATCGCGTCCGCGACAATCGCGCGCATGTCCACCGGCACGCGGATATGGCTCCGGGAGCTTTGCCCCAGCTCGCCTGCCTTCAGCACCTGCTCCACCGTCGCCAGTAGCCGGTCGCTGTCGTTCAGCATAATGCCGTAGAACTCTCTCCGCTGCTCGTCGCTTAGCTCGCGCCGTTCCAGCGTCTCCAGATACAGCCGGATCGAAGTAATCGGAGTCTTCAGCTCATGCGTCACCGCGTTGATAAAGCTGTTGTGCTGCTCATTGCGCCGCACCTCGCGCACCAGAAAGATGGTGTTCAGCACCACGCCCGCAATCAGCAGCAGAAAGAACGGAATGCCGATCAGCAGCGGCATCAGCCGCCGCCAGTTCAAAATGATCCAGCTGACGTTGAGGAAAACCGCAAGGCCCACCATGCAGATACCCAGCACGATGAACAACACCAGCTTCCGTCTTCTTCCTCTTACTCGCATAGCCGCAATAAAAAACGCCTACTAGGCAGTGTACCTAGCAGGCGCTTACTTTGTTCGAATTCCGATCTTCCCCGGCGACAGCCGCCGATCGGCTGACCGCCCCTTCGCTGACTCGCTTGCGAAAGCAAGCGCGCTGGCCGCTTTCCAACTGACCGCTCTTTAGCTGTTTTTACGCCACTCCCGCCGGCTTCGGATCCTTCCGGTCCCACTGCGCGACCTTCACGTCCCAGGCCAGCCCCAGTTTCTCCAGCAGCTTGATGCCGATGTAGTTCTGGTCAAACTCATACCAGGCCAGCCCGTGCCGTGCCGAAACCGGATACGCGTGGTGATTGTTGTGCCAGCCCTCGCCGCC
>DAIDIH010000112.1 GCA_027459465.1 Bryobacterales bacterium
TACTTGTACGACGACGGCGAGTACTACTATTTCATGAACACCGAGAACTTCGAACAGATGCACCTGACCCGGGACATTCTGGGCGATGGGGTTAACTACCTGATTCCGCAGCTCAAGGTGAACGTGGAGTTTTACGAAGGCAAGCCGATGAGCGTGGAGCTTCCGCCTACGGTGAACCTGAAAGTGGTGGAGACGGAGCCGGGGTTGAAGGGCGCCACGGTATCGAACGTGACCAAACCGGCGAAGCTGGAAACCGGCCTGGTCGTGCAAGTACCGCCATTTATCAATGAAGGGGAGATGATCCGCGTGAGCACCGCGGAGGGGACCTACCAAGAGCGCGCCTGAGGGGGACGCTCGGAAAGGCTGGTTATGAGCCTGGATGGGATGGACTGGGAAGTCGGCGACGTGACGGTGATCAGCCTCAGCGGGGCGATTACGCTCGGAGCGCCGACGAGCCAGCTTCGGGAATGGATTCTGGAAGCAGTGAATCAGGGCCGCAAAAAGATTCTGCTGAACCTGGGGGAAGTGTACTTCATCGATTCGAGTGGGTTGGGCGAACTGGTGTCCGCGTACACGAGCGTGACGGGCCGCGGCGGACGGCTCAAGCTGCTGAATCTTAACCGCCGGGTGCGGGATCTGCTTCAGATCACCAAGCTCTACACGGTGTTTGAAGTGTTCGACGACGAAGGCAAGGCCCTGGCGAGCTTCACGCAGGCCGACGCCGCTGCGCTGTAGGGCTGCTCAACGAAGCCGGTACAGACTCGTGCTCCCGGCCTGATAAACGGGTGACAGGGCGGGATCTTCGCTGAGCCGCGTTTGAAGTTCGCGTCCGAGGCCCCCGTCTGCACCGAGAGCGGCATCGAAGGGGAAGCCCGAGATATAGGTGAAGCCGCGCCGGCGCGCGTACGGGGCGACTTCGGGCTCGATAGCCAACAGCGAGGCCCGGTCCTCGAAATAGTACGGCTTCGGCGGAAGCGTCAGGCGCATTGCTTGGCGGCCCGTTGCGAGGTAGAGGAACGCGTCATCGTGCGTGAGGACGCGGGCGTTCGGAGGCAGGTTTTCGTCGATCCAGCGGAACGAGGCCCGCTCGGCGAGCATGTCCCGGCGGCAGAGAGCGAAAGTGCGGGGCAACACGACCGATAGCGTGATGCCCTGTAAAATGACACCCGCCAAAAGGAGAGATGCGACCATCCCCGCGATGGCTGCGGCGGCCACGCGCTGGCCGCGATCCGGACGATTCCAACCAGCCCGCAACATCGAAAAGACCGCGGCGAGTTCCGCATAGAGACCGGCGAGGAACAGCGGCGCCAACGGAAACAGAAGGCGTTGGTTGGAAGGATAGTGCCAGAACAGCAGCGGCGCCGCGTACAAGAGACCGAAGAGCGTGTAGGGGCGGACAAAGGAGTTTCGTTTCCCAAGCCGGAACAGGCCATGAATGCCGGCGGCGGCGACGACGTCGGAGGCAACGCGGGCAAGCAAGCTCCCGGTGACCGGCGCGAGCAGATAGGAACCGAGGCTTGAGAAGAACTCATCGGCATCGCGCCAGAAAAAGACCGGCAGCGAGCGCAGATCTACGTTGTAAAGGTAGTAACCGAGATAATCCGTGTAATACATCTGGAACGGATCGTTGGTGGCGAGGCGGTGACTGTGGCACCACCACGCCCAGGCCAGTGAGGCCGGCGCCATAGCGGCGGCAAACAACACCGCGGAGCGCCGGTGGCGCTGTTGCCAGAGAAACAGGACGCCGGCCGCAAGCAATGGCAGCCCGGCCGAACGGGTGAGCGCGGCCAGTGACGCGGCGAAACCGGCGGCCAGGGCCATCGCCGGCCTTTGGGCGCGATTCAGAAGCAGCAAGGCGGCAAGCAGTAGGACGGTGAAAGCAAGTTCGCTCAGCAGGTAAGCGCCGAGGAGAAGCAAGGACGGGCTGAGGGCGAGAACCGCGGCGATGCCCAGCGATTCGACATCGGTGAAGCTCAGATCCCGGAACACGAAGAAGCACAAGCAAATCACGAGGGGCACGAAGAGCCAATTGAGGGCCAACGCGACGGAGAGGTTCGAAGGGAATGAGGGATCGAGCCGCCAGGCAAAGGAGAGGAACAGAGGGTAGAGCGGCGGATACTTTGTCTGGTAAGGCGCGCCGGGCAAGCTGGCGATTCGATAACCCGTGCCCGCGGCCAGGCTTTTCGCGCAGACGAAGTAGATACTGTCATCGTGGATCTTGCTGAAACACGGCGCGTCACCGTTGCTCCAGGTGAACCATGCCGACGGCACGGCCAGCGCCAGCAGACACGCCGCAATCCGCACCCGGAAGCCGAGTTTCATCCCACGAGCTAAAGTGGGCGCAGCGAGGGAAAGATATCATTCGCGGCGGAGTAAGGCAGCGGACAAGTGGCGTCGGAACCTGGTGGCGCCGGCGCCGGACTTAACTGAGGCATGAGGGGAATGAAGGCCGTTTCGGGCGCGTCGCAGGGAGTGAGTGATTATCGAAGCGAAAGAGTCGAGGTTATTGTTTACTCGACGTGGGGACCCTGGATAACATCGTGAGGGGGGCATCAGGATATGCATCGACGGAAGCTTCTGGTTACGTGTCTGACGTTGTTTCCTGCGTCGGCTGTTTTGCTACTCGCGCAAGACCACGGGGAAGGACACGGAAGGGGCCGGGATCGGGATGAGGGCCATGGGCGGGACGACGGCAGCGAGTTCCGCTACTTCCGGTCCGAGGACTATGACTCCGTTCGGCGCTATTACAACGGCCCTCGGAATCTCCCGCCAGGGCTGCGCAAGAAGTATTACCGGACCGGCACGCTGCCTCCGGGATGGCAAAAGAAGATGCGGCCGTTTCCCCCCGAACTGCTCCGCGCACTTCCTCCTCCTCCGCCGAATTGCGGAGTTGGCTATATCGATGGCGTTGCTGTGGTGTATAACCGGGCCACGCGCGTCATTCTCGATTCGATCGACCTCCTTGGAGCTGTAACCGGGCATTGATGGTCCGCCCACACCGGGTCTGAACGGCGGCCTGTTGCTGCAGCCTCCGATGCGCTTGCGGCAACTACAATGTGGACGTGCGGTGTTCTACTGTTTGCTGGTTTCTTCCAGCAGTTTTTGCCGGAAGCTTGTTGGCGCAGAACGCCGCGACCTCGGATGTCGATGTCCGGTCGATGGACCTTACGGCAGATCCCTGCGTGGACTTCTATCAGTACGCTTGCGGCGGTTGGCTGGCGAACCATCCGATCCCGCCGGATCATTCGAGTTGGGGGCGGTTCGACGAAGTAGAAGAGCGGAACCTGGAAATTCTCCACGGGATCCTCGAGCAAGCCGCCGTGCCCGGACCGGACCGGGACCCGGTGAGCCAAAAGCTCGGCGACTACTATGCGGCGTGCCTGGACGTGGATCAAATCGACAAGCGGGGACTGACCGCACTCGAGCCAGAACTGAAGCGGATTGCACAAATCGAAGCCAAGCCGGCGCTATTGGGTGAGCTCATCCGGCTCCAGTTGACGGGTGTGAATGTCTTTTTCTTGTTCAGTTCGACCAATGACGAGAAGAACTCGCAGCGGATGATTGCCACGGTGGACCAAGGTGGGTTGGGATTGCCGGACCGCGATTACTACTTCAAGACCGATGCCGCCTCAGCCGAACTGCGCGGCAAGTACGTAGCTCACATCGCGCGGATGTTCGCGTTGACGGGCGAGAGCGCGGAGCAGGCGGAGGCGGACGCGAAAGCGGTGATGGGGGTTGAGACCGGACTGGCGCGAGGGGCTCTGGATCTCGAGGCGCGGCGGGCGCCTCAGAAGATTTACCACAAGATGACGGTGGCCGAGTTAGTGTCGCTGTGTCCGGCGATCGATTGGCCGAAGTTCTTCGCGGGGCAGGGTGCGCCGCCGTTCGAGACGCTTGATATTTCCGAACCGAACTTTTTCCGGACGATTGAGAGCGTGCTGGTTCAGACGCCGCTCGAGGATCTGAAAGCGTATCTGCGCTGGCAGTATCTTCACGCCGAAGTGCGCTACCTGCCGAAGCCGTTCGACGAGGAAGACTTCGCCTTCTTCGGTACGACGCTCAACGGAATCTCCGTGCAGCGACCGCGGTGGAAGCGCTGTGTGGAGGATACCGAGTGGGCGCTGGGCGAAGCGCTGGGGCAGAAATTCCTGCGTGCAAGCTTCGGAGAGCAGGGCCGGCAGCGGACGCTCGAATTGGTGGGGCAGATCGAGCAGGCGATGGAAGCGGATCTCAAGAGCGTGGACTGGATGACAGCCTCGACGCGCGAACAAGCGCTGAAGAAACTCGCGGCGGTGCGGAGCAAAATCGGATATCCGGACAAGTGGCGCGACTACTCGGCGCTGGTGGTGCGCCGCGACGACGCATTGGGCAACTTCGACCGCGCCGCCGGGTTCGAGATCCGTTCCGTTGTCGGGAAGATCGGCAAGCCGGTGGATCCCGGCGAGTGGGGGATGACGCCTCCGACGGTGAATGCTTACTACGATCTTTTGATGAACGATATTAACTTTCCGTCCGGGATTCTGCAGCCGCCGTTTTTGAGTGAACAGCCCGGCAACCCGGCAGACTACGGAGCGCTGGGCGGGTTGATCGGGCACGAATTAACGCACGGATTCGACGATGAAGGACGGCTGTTCGACGCGCAGGGAAACCTGAACAACTGGTGGACCGTGGAGGATGCGAAGGCGTTTGAAGCCCGTGCCCAATGTCTGGTGGACGAGTATTCGAGATTCCGGACGCAGGACGGGATGGTAGTGAACGGGAAGTTAACACTGGGAGAGAACACCGCCGACAACGGGGGACTGCGGATCGCGTGGATGGCGTTTCTACGCGCACAGGACGGGGCGAAGACGGATCCGAACGCGCGTTTCAGCAGCGCGCAGAAGTTTTTCTTGGGCTGGGGGCAGATCTGGTGCCAACACCGGACCGCGGAAGCCGGGCGTCTGCAGATCGACACGGACCCGCACGCGCCGGACAGTTTCCGGGTGAACGGCGTGGTATCGAACATGCCTGAGTTTCAGGCCGCGTTCGGTTGCCGGGTGGGGCAGCCTATGGTTCGGCATCCGGCGTGCCGTGTGTGGTAAGAGGAGCGGATTAGAATAGGGAACGTGACCCACCGACCTGTTGTGTTGCTTCTGGCGAGCTTGGCCGTACCCGGCCTTTGGGCTCAGGATTCGTCTACCGGCGCCGCCCCGGCGAAGATCCCCAGCTTCGATGTGAAAGCCATGGACACGACCGCCGACCCGTGCGTGGACTTTTATCAATATGCCTGTGGCGGATGGATGAACGCACACCCGCTGCCGCCGGACCGCGCGGTATGGGGCCGGTTCAACGAAGTGGCGGACCGCAATCAGGAGGTCCTGCGCCAGATTCTGGAAAAGGCGGAGGACACGTCAAAGCCGCGGACGCCAAATCAACAGAAGATCGGCGATTTTTACGCCTCGTGCATGGACGAGGCGGCGATCGAGGCCAAGGGCACGAAGCCGCTCGAGCCGGAGTTGCACAAAATCGACGCCGCGACCAGCAAGGCGGATCTGCTGGGGGCGATCGTGAGCCTGCAGCGAACGGGCGCGAACGTGTTGTTCCGGTTCGGTCCTTCTCCAGACGCCAAGAACTCTATGCAGATGATCGGCGAATTGACGCAAGGAGGGATGGGGCTGCCGGACCGCGACTACTATCTGAGCGACAACCCGCGGCAGGCTGCGATCCGGCGCGCCTATGAGAAGCACGTAGAAGACATGCTGGCGCTTTCGGGCGAGCCGCCGGAGAAGGCGGCGGCGGGAGCGAAAGCGGTGATGGCGATCGAGACCGAGTTGGCGAAAGCGTCGCTCGACCGCGTGTCGCGGCGCGACCCGAACAAGACCTATCACAAGATGACGCTCGACGATCTGGAAAAGCTGTGCCCGTCGATTCCGTGGAAGAAGTTCTTTTTAGAAGACGGCGCGCCGGCCATGGCGAGTCTGAACGTCAGCGAGCCGGACTTCTTCCGCGGACTCGATGGCGTGATCTCGAACAATAGTCTGGACGATCTGAAAACGTATCTGCGCTGGCAGTACGTCAATGCGAGCGCAGATCTGCTGCCGAAAAAATTCGTAGACGAAAACTTCCATTTTTACGGGCAGACTCTGACCGGAGCGAAGCAGATTCTGCCGCGGTGGAAGCGCTGCACGTCCTATACGGATCGGGCGCTGGGCGATGCCCTGGGCAAACAGTTTGTGGAAGTGGCTTTCCCTCCGGAAGCCAAGAAGCGGACGTTGGACCTGGTGCATCAGATCGAAGCCGAGATGCGGACGGACTTGACGAACGTCGACTGGATGACGCCGGAGACCAAGAAGCAGGCGTTCATCAAGCTGGATGCGGTGGCGAATAAGATTGGCTACCCGGACCACTGGAAGAATTATTCAACCTTGAAGATCGTTCGTGGGGACGCGCTCGGCAACCAGACTCGGGCGCGTGAGTATCGCGTGGAGGACCGGTTGTCCAAGATCGGCAAACCCGTGGACCGTACGGAGTGGGGCATGACTCCGCCGACGGTCAACGCGTACTACAGCCCGGAGGAGAACAACATCAACTTCCCCGCGGGAATACTACAGCCGCCGTTCTACGACAACAATGCCGACGATGCGGTGAACTACGGCGGGATCGGCGTGGTGATCGGGCATGAGTTGACGCACGGGTTCGATGACGAAGGACGGCAGTTCGATGCCTCCGGCAATCTGCGCGAGTGGTGGACCCCGGAAGACGCGAAGGAATTCCTGAAGCGGGCGCAGTGTTTTGTCGACGAGTACTCGTCCTTTGAGCCCGCGCCCGGCACGCACCTGAACGGCAAGTTGACGCTGGGGGAGAACTCGGCGGATAACGGTGGGCTGCGCCTGGCATTCATGGCGCTGATGAAGACGCTCAACGGGCACGAGCCGCCGAAGATCGACGGGTTCACGGCGGAGCAAAGGTTTTTCATTTCTTACGGCCAGATCTGGTGCCAGAACCTGACGGAGCAGGCCGCACGATTGCAGGCAAATACCAACCCGCACTCGACGGGGAAGTTCCGCGTAGACGGGGCGGTTTCGAATGATCCGGACTTTCAAAAAGCGTTTGCCTGCCACGTCGGGCAACCGATGGTCCGGAATCCCGCGTGCCGGGTGTGGTAACCGCGAAGCACCGGCGCGCGCGTCCACGCGTCCCTGAATTACGGCTGACTATCGCTCGCCGCAGGCGCCCGCAAAGTCGTGGCTGACCGCTCGGCGATTCTGGCTGTCATACCAAACAACCCGATAAACGGAAGCCCCGAAACGGCAGGCAACCTCAGGCCGGCGGGAAGGTCCCGGATCGTTCAAAAAGATGGTTGGCTCCGTTTGCCAGTCCGCCGCATTCCAGTTCGCGTGCATCGCGGTGAACTCATCGATGGCGCCGCTTAACAGCACGAGTGTCGGCGCAGGCGGCGCGATACTCGCCGGATATGCCTTTCTCCACGGTCGCAAGTGGCTCTCTATGTCCCGGATCACCCACGCGAGCGGGAGAACCTGTGTGGCAAGCCGCGCGCTCAGGGCCACCACGGCCGCCCCGTTCCAAACCTGCCAATCCGACACAAGAAGCGCAAGGCCCCGGGCGGCGGCGATACACAGGAGCGCGAAGCCTTCGTAGTAGTAGCGCTCCCCGTCGAAACTCCCTGATCCGTCGCTCTGTAGGAAGTACGCCAGCACCAGTGCCGGGGATAAAGCAGACAGCAGCAAAATCTCTTTGCGAAACTGCCGCTCACGTATGCACGCGTAACCCGCGGCAAGAATGACGAACGGAACCATGGCAAACAGAGTCTCGACGATGGCCGGGCGCGAAAGGTAAATGATGTTATGAAAGACAACCGGCAGAGAGAGAGTGAGCTCGCGAAGCCGCGTCCGGCTGTGCGCATAAACATAAGGCGATCTCAGGAAGTCACCCGTGAAAACGCGGTTGCCGGCCAGGAACAGGGCGACGGAGATTGCTCCCGCCGCTCCCACGATCCAGACGGTTCTGCGAAGAAGCGTTGGAGAACGCCGCAAGCCCCAGCACGCGTAAGCAGTGCAGAGTAGAGCGATGACCGCGCCGGTGTAGGGACGGATCTCGTTGCCGGCAATAATGAGGGTGAAACAGATTGCAACCGCGATCAGGCTTTGCCGGCGAACCGCGTGAATCGCCGAACCGACTGCCGCGAGGCCCACGAGAGCAGAGAACGCGTGCGAAAGATACCCGGCGCTATAGGGAACCGTATAGCCGGAGAAAGCAACCAGCAAGACCGCCGTGTTCCTGACCGCGGCTCCGTAGAGACTCGCGACGGAACTGACTCCGGCCTACAGAAATAAGCCCAGCACGGGATTCACCAGCCAAGGGCAGTGCAGTAGATAGCCGAGGGAAAGTAAAAGCGGGTAGCCCGGCGTATATTTCGCAAACCAACCCCGCGTGGTGTCGATCTGATCCTCAAAATAGATCTCGGGCGGGGTGTCCGCCGCCGCCGTCGCGCCAGGCAGTGGCGTGGCCATCACGTGACCGGAGGCGAAGACACGAGCTTGAAACTGATACGCGGACTCGTCCGGAATCGTATGTCCGAGGTCGTAGGAGAGCGAGACCCCAATGGCGAGGACACCGAGAACGGCCGCCGCGAGAAGACGGTAGTCGCCCACGGATAGTTGTCCAGGCGACTCGGCACGATTCGAGCGCAGAAACCATAAGAGCGCGGGCAGCACAATCGCATATTGCGCGACGACGTAAAGTACGATCGCGTGGCTGTACTGCATTCGCCCCGGAACTGCGCAGCCCGCAACGGAAGCTGCCGTAGCCAATACAAACAGAATCAGAGGGGAGTTGCCAGATCGAAGCATGCGCCCACCTCGTGCTGGAAAACTCTCTGTCGATTCGGTCACGAGGTCAATTGTAGAACCGATTGGGTGGAAGATTTCGAGCCACCGAAGGATCGTCGGACGCAAGGCCAGGACCAAAGGGGCGGGGACGGCGTGGGCGTGTTCGGCCCGAGTACAAATGAGAACGCCAAGCGAACCTTTCGCAGACGGCAAGATAAACAGGAACGAGTTGGCAGGCAGGATCGCCGATACCGCGGCGGAGGCTGACATGCAGATCCGGGCCTCGCCGTACGAGCGGGCGCCGGAGCCGAGGGGGGATACTTACTCGTCTTGCGCCTTACTCCACCCGTTTCTGTTGGAAGCGAAGCGTTCCTGCAGATACTCCCTGAGGATTGTCTCATGCGGGGCTTCGGTCTGCCTACGAGGAATAGCGACAGCACACTCCATCCGCCGCTGGGCCCCGTGCACAGAGTTGAGCAGGCAGAACTGGCCGGGATCTCCTTCGGCCATGACCACCACTTCCGGCGTTAAGCGACGGATCGGTTCGTAGGCCCGAAGCGAGTTACCAATCTGCTATTCGACAAGCTCGGGCGTCGTGGCGCGCAGCACCATCCGCTCACCACTCCGATGCGTGTATGGCGGCGACTCATCGACAGATCGGACCAGCCAAAACCGAGGAGAGCCGGGTTGGGCAGCATTCCTGAGGCCAACGCGCGCGCCAAGTCCTGGGCGAACGGGATGCCACCACAAGCGTACCGGTGAATCCGCGCCCTCCACGCGGAACATGGGTTCCAATTTCCGGCATCGCAACAGTGCGAATTTTTGGGAAAGCGCTGGGGCGACGGGAACCGAGGTTTCTTCACTTTTCACTGTACGGGCGCGACATGCAAAGTGCCCGCCCCCCCCTCGCTGGCCGTTGTCGAAGGAATGTTTGCACTCGCAAATTTATGATGTTCCGTGGAATAGCTTTTCGAACAACCATCGCCTTTCCATACGCGTGCGTTCCGATGGGTCGATTGGACGAATTCCATTGCGCGCGGCCAGGTAGTCCAATAGAGTTCCAACCGGAACGAACCAGCCGTTCTGGCGACGCAGGCGCGTCATAAGCTCGACGAACCGCGGGAACAGCTTGTTGTTCTCGACGAACCCATGACCGAAGTGGGTGTACACGATGGCCGCTCCTCCGCATTCGACTAACTCGTCCTGGGCGGACTCACGTATCACCCGGACGAAAGCCGGCCGTTGATTGCCGTCGGCAGATGAGTACCACGCTCTGACATGCGGCCGTATCGGATCGTAATACGGCATCTGAGGGCAGACTCCGAGCGTATTTAGTTCCGTGAAGACTAAGTTGCGGCAATAGCCAATCCGGTTGCGGCAGATATCTCCCCAAAATGAAGGATGGCTCTCGATGTGTCCGAAGAAGCGACCTCGTGTCTTGCCCAACGTTAGTAGCTGGTAAATGCCTTGGTGGATTCCCGTAAGCCTTACCGGTCCCCAGTACATGGCGTCGCTGTTGTAGTGATTCGCCATGGTGACGGGGTCGTGGCCGAAATAACTTGAAAACAGATTAAGACTCTCGATAATTTCTTCCCGGGTCGAATCGTGAGGGGTCGCGCAGTGGTACCCGATCTCGAAGCCTTCACGCTGCAGCCGCTCGCAATGGGAGAGATACGAGGGATTCCCTTGGCAGGTTTCGCCGCCGGAATTAACCGCCCGGCGGGGAGCAAGGGGCCATACCCCGATTGTTGTGCGATAACCAAGGTCGCTCAGAAAATCGTAGACGCGCCGGCTGGTTGCTTCGTCCTGGCCATCGGGATCGTCGAAAATGGTGAAGGCGAAGTCCTTGCCGTCGGGCCAAGGAATGCCGGCTCGTCTCCTGGCGCGCAACTTCTCACGTCCTCCGGCCGGACGTGCAATTCCCATCGCGGATTGGAGAGACCGCCGCCTTCTTCACGTGGGACTGCATCTCGAAGAGCCTGACAGACGCCAGCCCCGAGCATCTGCCCGGCCCAGATATGCCGGAGATCCAGCGTCTTGAAACTTCCATGCGCACTGTATTCGATGATGACACATTGAAGTGTGAATTCCGGAAGCGACGATTGAATCCGGGACTGCCGGGAGAGAGGCCTATAAATTGACCCGGCCGTCCGCATCGCCCCGCGTGAAGTGCGCCTGCCCGGATCGCACGGGAGGTTGGCCGCACACGCTCGCCAGGTCTGGGGGGACCGCCAACATGAAATTCGACGGACCGCGCCAGAATCCCGCATCGCTGCAAGCCCGGATCCACGTACCGTGACTGAAGTTACAGACGACTAACTCCGCCCCGTCACGGGCCAGAGCCGAACTCGTCAAGCGCAGGACCGACGCAGCAGCACCGGGTAACGCTATGGCATCGAGCAGCACAGCGGTCCTGAGATTGCCGAAATACTTGTGGTTCGTGTAAGTCGTCAGCAGAGATGCTGTCCAGGCGACCGTCCGCGCATTTTCACATAATCGCCAGACACGGATTCGAGGGTCGGCGAGGTCATACATCTCCCGCAACACCTCCGATCGCCGCGCCACGGCGATGCAGATGCCGGGCGATACAGAGCTCCATAGTTCGTCCGCCCAGGGGCCCCAGTTGGTGACAGTCGTCAGTTGCTGCTGCTCGAGGGTCCGCATGCGCCTGCTACGCAAAGCCTGTATCGTGTGAATCGCAGCGGGGCCTAAGCCGCTGGCCGCTGCCAGTCTGGCAGCTACTCCCCTCCATCGGGGCTCCCGCAGGGGCCGTAGCTCCACCAGAGCTCTTCTGGCATTGTAGAACCGGAAATGGAACGGCACCTCTTCGACCGCCCAGTCAGCAGCCTTCAGGAAACGAGGCCACGGACGGTCAACTCCGCCGGCGCCCACCGCGAATACATAGCGGCCATCACGCCGCACCTCCTTGAGCATCCGTGACGGGAGTGTGACGAAGCGCTTATCGATTAAGCTCTCGGACAAAATCGCTGAAATGTTTACCAACGGCGCACTCGTTCCTCCCACTGAGCCGGGGTAGGTTGTCTCCAGATAGCCGCCGCGCACAAAGTCGCCGTCCCGAGCCACGATATGTCTTCGGCGAATCTGTCCTGTAAGGCACGGAGGCCTTCCCTCTGACTCGGGGAGAAAGAAATCCACCGGCGCGCCGCCCTCCTTTAATCGAATGTTAAAGGCGCGCGTTAGGGGCAGCAATGACTCGTCAATTGGCAGAAACTCGATGGGCATCTGGCGATTCCCGCGGCTATGGTACCAGAAGAAGAGTGGCGGGATATCTCAATCAAGACACCCCGAATAGGCTGCCTTCCCAGCTCCCGTTGGCCTCTCAGGTCCCAGGTCCTCGCATACTACGAGAAGTGAGGCCGGAACAGGCGCGTGCCGTTCTCCCACGTGGCTTTGCGGAACACCGTCGGTGAGGCAAGCCGCTGGGTGAGCGCGAGAGTTTCGCGGGCGACGCATTTGCCGGCCAGGCGCGCGGCTTCCGGGTTGTTGTTTTGCGAGATGCCGCCCCCGTGGCCGTCGGTGCAACTGCAATCGCTGCCGAAGACCAGCTTGTCCTGGTGGCGTTCCAGGAAGCCGCGGGAAAATTCCGGATCGCGCGAAAGGGCGTTATTTCCGGAGTTGGCGGACATGTCCGCGTAGAGGTTGGGGAACTCGGAGAGCCACTTGTCGGTGAGGCCGCCGGGCTTGATCGGGCCTAAGGGATAGGCGCGGTCGGTGGGCACATCGGCGCTGATGTGCGCCCAGAAAAGGTCGCCGTGGCCGAGGAAGTTGGTTTTCGGGTGTGCTCGGAGGACCTTGTCGAAGTGCTCGTAGCCCGTGTTGTAGGGAAGTTCCCCGTTGAAGTGCGGGTAGGTTTGGATGTGCACCATGACGGGGACATTCATTTCGGCGGCTACGTCGTAGACGCGGCCCATTTCGGGAGAGTCGAGAGCGAGATGATATTTCAGTTCGCCGATGCTGACGGCGCCTTGCTTGAGCGCCGCATGGATCGCATCGACGCCGCCGGCCTCAGCCGGGTTGGCCGAGACGGAGCGTACGAAGTGGCCGGGCCGGCGCTTCATCTCTTCCATTGCCTTGGCCTCGTCGGGCGCGCGCGTAAGTAAGACCGCGTTGGTGACGCCGCAGCCCTGGATGTGGGTGAAGCAGGCGTCGGGATCGCGGCGCAGGTGAAGGTGCGTGTCGAGGACGGGACCGCCCCAGAGCGGGCTGTTGTCGGAGCGGAGGGCGGGCGCGGCGGCAGCGGCGAGGGCCGCAGTGAGAAAGGTTCGTCGATCCATGGGCGTGATGACGATTCTGTCACAGACCGGGCGGGATCGGATTTCGCGCGTTCGTAATTTTTTGCGAAACTCTCGCGCTGAAAGTCCGTAATAGTCAGCAGGGTTGAACGAGAGACGATGCTCAGCAGTTTACGTTACGCCTTACGGCAGTTCCGGCACGCGCCGGTTTTCACATCGGCCGCGATGTTCACGCTGGCTTTAGGTATTGGCGGGACAACCGCCATCTTCACGCTGATTCACGCGGTGATGCTGCGCTCGCTGCCCGTTGCGGATCCGGCGGCGCTGTATCGCGTCGGCGAAGGAGACGACTGCTGCGTGGAGGGCGGGCCGCAGGATCAGTGGGGGATGTTCTCCTTTCCGCTCTATGAACGTCTGAAGGCTGCGGCGCCGGAATTCGAAGAAGTGACCGCGTTTCAGGCGGGCCGAGGGCGGCTGAACGTGCGGCGGGAAGGCGTCGCGGCGCCGGCGATCCCGCTGCAGTCCGAGTATGTGACCGGAAGCTATTTCTCCACGCTGGGAGTGAAGGCATTTGGCGGGCGGTTGTTGACCGCGGAAGACGACCGGCCGTCGGCGCCGCCGGTTGTAGTAATGAGCCATCACACCTGGCAGTCGACTTATGGGTCCGACCCTTCGGTGGTCGGTTCCACATTCGCAATTGACGGGCATTCGTTCACCGTGATTGGCGTGACACCGCCGGGTTTCTTCGGAGAAATGCTCGAAGCAGATCCGCCCGACATCTGGATTCCGATTCAACAGGAACCGATGATCGCCGGCCAAAGCACGCTGCTGCGGCAACCGATGGGCGCGTGGCTGCGAATGATCGGGCGCCTCCATCCGGGAGCTTCAACGAACGGCATGGCGCCGCGGTTGACCGTCATTCTCCGTCAGTGGATGGAGCACGACTCAGGCTACCCGCCGAACTGGATGGCGGATATTCAGCGAATTCTTCCAAAGCAGACGATTAACGTGGTTCCGGCCGGCGCCGGCGTTGCGGCGATGAAGGAAGAGTATGGGCGCAGCCTGCAAATCCTGCTGGCGGTGTGCGGCATGGTGCTGCTGATTGCCTGCGCGAATGTGGCGAACCTTTTGCTGGCGCGGGCCGTAGCGCGACGCGCGCAAACGGCTCTGCGGATGGCGATCGGAGCCAGCCGAGGGCAGATTGTCGCGCAGGCGCTGGTGGAAAGCGTCCTGCTGGCGATCGGCGGATGCATCGCGGGGTTGGTCGTGGCGGCCGGAGCCGCGCGCCTGCTGCTGATGCTGGCTTTCCGAAACGCTCACTTCTTGCCGATCAGCGTGATTCCATCGCCGCTGGTGCTGTTGTGCGCGTTCGCGCTTGCTCTGCTGACCGGGGTCATCTTCGGAGCGGCGCCGGCGTGGTTTGCTACGCGAACCGATCCGGTGGACGCGTTGCGCGGATCGGGGCGGAGCACGACGGACCAGGCGGGATTCGCCCGCAAGGCGCTGCTCGTGGTGCAGACGGCGCTGTCGGTCGTGTTAGTTGCGGGCGCGACGATGCTCGGAAGAAGCCTGAACAAACTGGAGCATCAGAACTTTGGATACCGGACGGAGGGACGGGTCGTAATTTCGCTGAACCAGCCGCCGGCGACTTACACGCTGCCTAAGTTACAGGCAATTTATCGACGGATCGAGTCGGGGCTGAATGCGCTGCCGGGCGTGACGGGGTCGGGTCTCGCTTTGTACAATCCGCTCACCAACAACTGGGGCGAATTAATTCTTGTTTCCGGGCATCCTCAGCCGAAGATGAACGAGCAGGCCGGGGCTTCCTGGGATCGGGTGAGCGCAAATTACCTCCAGAACTTCGGCCTCGGCGTGCTGCGCGGGCGGAATTTCACGGAGGCCGACAATGAAACCTCGGCGCCGGTGGCGATCGTGAACCAGGCGTTCGTCCGGCGCTTTTTCAAGAGCGGCGAAGATCCGATCGGGCAGCATTTCGGACTCGATCTGCCGGAGAATGAAGGCACGTTTCAGATCGTCGGCATCGCTCCCGACGCGAAGTTCGCGGGCTTTAACCTGACCAAGCCGGCGCGGCCGATGTTTTATGTGCCTCTGGCGCAGAATGTAGATTATCGGGATGAAATGATGAAGCGGATCGAAACGCAGTCCCACTTCATCGGTGGCATCATGCTGGCGACTCATGTCCCGCCGGGCATCTTGGAGCCCGAGGTGAAGCGCGTGCTCGCACAGGTGGACCCGAACCTGACCATCAACAATGTGAGGACCATGGACGAGCAGGTGGCATTGACATTCGATCAGGAGCGGGCGGTGGCGAGCCTTGCGACATTGTTCGGAGTCGTGGCGTTGCTGCTGGCCGCGGTCGGGTTGTATGGGGTGACGGCATACACGGTGGCGAGGAGGACGAACGAGATC
The DNA here is from genome assembly GCA_027459465.1 of Bryobacterales bacterium. Lineage (GTDB taxonomy): Bacteria > Acidobacteriota > Terriglobia > Bryobacterales > Bryobacteraceae > JAJYKC01. Next base: position 15,512 of record DAIDIH010000112.1, read on the forward strand.
GGCGTACGCATCGCGCTTGGGGCTGACCGGGCGAAGGTGATTCGCCTGGTACTCGCCGGGGCGTCCATCCGGGTGGCGCTGGGACTCGGGCTGGGCCTCCCGCTGGCGGTGGCGGCGGGGCGGTTGATCTCATCGCAGCTATACGGCGTCTCGTTCTGGGACCCGCTGGCGATGCTGGTGGCCGCAGGTGCGCTGGCCGTTTGTTCGCTGGCGGCCGCTTTGATTCCGGCCACTGTGGCTGCCTCGATTGCTCCGATGGACGCGCTCCGGGCGGAGTGAAGCGCCTCTCCCGGCGCGTCAGCAGCGTTGGCTTCGACCGGGACGGAAGTCTTCCCTGAACGCGAACACGGACAAGCCGAGCATGGCTACCGCAGTTACCGCGAAGTAGGAACCGAGCAATCTCAGATCCAGATGCGAGCCGGGCCCCGGATCAAGCCAGCGCAGGCCAAGAGCGAGGAACGACGCGGCAAACGCGAATGACACGGCGACTGCCGAGCCGATAAGCACGGCAGGCGCGCGACGGCGCATCGTTCGCGCGACACCCACATCGAGCAGCGCCGCGCTCAGGGATGCCAACACGGCGAGAAGCGCGACGGTGAGAATGCCGACTCGAAAATGATTGGCGAAGAAGCAATAAAGGATGCCGAGAGCGCTCAGCGCCACGCCGTGCAGCCTTAACGGCCCCACGATCGAGCAGGCGCCCGCAAGCAGAGTCAACCCACCCAGGAGCACGACGGCGCGGCCCCAATTGTGGAAGAACAGCGGGCCGTTCGCGCCGGACATCGATAAATAAAGCAGGGCGATCGCCGCGTCAACAATCGCGCAGAGTGCCAGCAATAAGCCGCTCTTGCCGGGTTGGGGCATGGGACGCCTCCCTGGGCTGACTCTAGCACTCCACGGCAGAGCGTGGCGAAATCCGCTAGGCTGGCTGGTGGGTTCGTGACGCCATGCTCGAAAACGTCAATTTGAAGCGTAAGCTTTCGCGCGAGGAGTACGGGGAAGCGCTGCCGAGACTGCAGAGCCGTCTGTACGATCTCGAAAAGGACTGCTGGGACCACAAGGTGCCCAGCGTGATTCTCTTCGAGGGATGGGATGCAGCAGGCAAAGGCAGCGCGGTCTCGGCACTTACACAGAGGCTCGATCCGCGCGGGTTCAAGCTACATTCGGTCAACCTGCCGCGAACCTTTGAGCAGAGCCGGCCTTGGTTGTGGCGTTTCTGGCTGCGTGCGCCAAACCGGGGCGAGATGGTGATCTTCGATCAAAGTTGGTATCTGCGCGTGATGCGGGAGCGCGTGGAGGGGAGGGTCCCGGAGACCGCCTGGCGGGCGGCCTTCAGCGACATCCTCGATTTCGAGCGAATGCTTGCCGACGACGGAACGGTGATGGTGAAGTTGTTTCTGCACATCTCGCGGAAGGAACAGAAGCGGCGGTTCGAGGCGATGGAAGCCGATCCGCTCGAAGCATGGCGGATCACCAAGGAAGACTGGGCGCGGCACAAAAAGTACGATCTGTATCTTGCCGCGGCCGAGGAGATGCTGGAGCGGACCGAATCGGAGTATGCGCCCTGGACGATCGTCGAAGCAACGTCGCGGCGGTGGGCGACGAAGAGGATCTTCGAAACGATCATCGAGGCGCTCGAAAAGAGGCTTGGAGAGAAGGCCTCGCCGCGGCGCGTGTCGGACGACGAAGCCCGTAAGGATGCCGACCTGCGGAATGCAATGGCATCACTGGAACCGGCCGAGGCGGAAGCGGAGGGAGAGGCCTGATGCTGGAAACTCTGGACCTCACACTGGCTCTGCCGCGCGAGAAATACATCGCGGAAATTACGCGGCGGCAGATTCAGCTACGCGAACTGGCGTGGCACGTGTATCTGCAGAAGCGTCCGGTCGTGATCGCGTTTGAAGGATGGGACGCGGCGGGCAAGGGCGGCTCGATTAAGCGAATCACGGAGAAGATCGATCCGCGCGGTTACGTGGTCTATCCGATCAGCGCGCCGAACGGGGAGGATAAGTCCCGGCACTATCTGTACCGGTTCTGGCGCCGGCTGCCCGAACAAGGGCAGATCGCGATATTCGACCGGTCGTGGTACGGGCGCGTCCTGGTGGAGCGCGTGGAGGGTTTCGCGGAGGAAAGCGAGTGGCGGCGGGCTTATAAGGAAATCAATTCCTTCGAGCGGCAGCTCGTGGATTTCGGAACGATCGTCGTGAAATTCTGGGTCCAGATTTCCCGCGAGGAGCAGTTGCGGCGATTCGAAGAGCGGAAGCGGATCGGCTATAAGGCGTGGAAGCTGACCGATGAGGACTGGAGGAATCGGCAGAAGTGGCCGGCGTACGAGGCGGCGGTGGAAGACATGCTGCTGAAAACCAGCACGCGGACGGCGCCGTGGACGCTTGTGGAAGGCAACGATAAGTATTGGTCGCGAGTGAAGGTGCTGAGTAAGTTGGTCGAGGCGCTTTCCCGCGGGTTGAACTACACGCCCGCGGATCCGCTGAAGCCGAAGAAAACGCCAAAGCACGCCGCCGGGGCGCGGAAGAAAAAGTAAGTAACATCCCCCGGTCAGGCGGCGCCGACGGGCGGCAGGCCGGCGAGAGCCATGGCGATTTCTTCGTCCGGGTACTCGTAGTTCTGGAGCTTGCCGGCGTTGTAGTCGATGTAAGCCTGCATGTCGAAGTGCCCGTGGCCGCAAAGGTTGAACAGGATCGAGCGCGAGACGCCTTCCTGTTTGCACTTGAGGGCTTCGGCCAGCGCACCGGCGACGGCGTGGTTGGCCTCCGGCGCGGGAACAATTCCTTCGGCGCGGGCGAAATTGACCCCGGCGGCGAAGGCCTCGAGTTGCTGGACGTTGGTGGCCTCAATGGCTCCGATGTCGAGCAAGTGGCTGACCAGTGGCGCCATTCCGTGATAGCGGAGGCCGCCGGCATGAATGCCCGGCGGAATGAAGGAACTGCCAAGGGTGTGCATTTTGACCAGCGGGGTGAGGCGCGCGGTGTCGCCGAAGTCGTAGGCGAAGCGGCCGCGCGTGAGACTCGGGCAGGCCGAAGGCTCGACGGCGACGACGCGCGTGGACGCCTGTCCGCGGAGATTGCGCCCGATGAAGGGAAAAGCGATGCCGGCGAAATTGGAACCGCCGCCGGTACAACCGACGAGAATCTCCGGATAGTCGCCGGCCATTTTCATCTGCTCGAGGGTTTCGAGGCCGATCACCGTTTGATGAAGCAGGACGTGGTTAAGAACGGAGCCGAGAGAGTACTTGGTGTCGGCGTCGCGGGCCGCGACCTCGACGGCTTCGGAGATGGCAATGCCGAGCGAACCGCGGGAATCGGGATGTTCGGCGAGAATGGACCGGCCGGCTTCGGTTTCGGTGCTGGGGCTGGCCGTGACCGAGGCGCCAAAGGTTTCCATTAGCGCGCGGCGGTAGGGCTTCTGGTCGTAACTGACGCGGACCATGAACACCTTGCACTCGATGCCGAAAAAGGCGCAGGCCATCGCCAGGGAAGATCCCCATTGCCCGGCGCCGGTCTCGGTGGCCAGCCGCTTTGTGCCGGCTTCTTTGTTGTAAAAGGCCTGCGGGACAGCGGTGTTGGGTTTATGCGAGCCCGCCGGACTGACGCCTTCGTATTTGTAATAGATACGAGCCGGTGTGTCGAGCAGTTTTTCCCACCGCCGTGCGCGAAAAAGAGGCGTGGGGCGCCACTGCCGGTAGACATCGCGGACCGGGGTGGGGATCTCGATTTCGCGCTCCTGGCTTACTTCCTGCAGAATGAGGCTCATGGGAAAGATCGGCGCCAAGTCGTCGGGACCGATGGGCTGGAGCGTGCCGGGATGGAGCGGCGGGGAGGCCGGCTGAGGCAGATCGGAAGCGACGTTGTACCAGGCCTTCGGGATGCGGCTTTCGTCTAGGAGATATTTGACGGATTCCATGGTTAAAGGAGCATTCTATCTTCGTTGGGAGAACCGGTGCATGGTCGAAGATCGGACGGTAACCTTTCTCCGGCAGACTGGTAATGAACTGTGTGAACGATCCATCCGATAACCGGGTGATGGACCGGGTTCGCGAGGGCGAACTGGGGGCGCTCGCCGAGTTGTTTGAGAGGCACCATCGCCCGCTATTCCGCTATTTCGTGCATCTGGGCGGCGGCAGGGAGACCAGCGAGGACCTGGTGCAAGAAGTGTTTGTCCGCATTCTGAAGTACCGCGCGACGTTCCTTCCCGGGGCCGATTTTGCGCCGTGGATGTACCAGATCGCCCGGAACACGCATACCGACGCGATGCGCAAGAGGAGGTTCGAAGTGATTCCGGGAGGAGCAAATCCGGTGATTGACGACGCACCGAGCGGAGAGCCCCTGGCCGAGGAACGGATTGGACGCCGGCAGGAGACGGCCTTGCTGCGGCGGGCGCTGGACGCGCTGCCCGACGACAAACGCGAAATTTTGGTGCTGAGCCGCTTTCAGAACCTGAAGTACGAGCAGATCGCCGCGCTGCTAGGGTGCGAAGTGAATGCGGTGAAGGTACGAGTGTTTCGGGCAGTGCGGGCGCTGGGCCAGGAATACGAGCGGCTGGTGCAGCAGCGGGCGTACGGGGCGTGAGGATTTTGTGATGAATTGCGAACAAGCACAAGCGTATTTCGTAGACCTGTGGCGCGAGGCATTGGATGCGCCGGCGCGAGCGGAACTGGAGCGTCACCTGGCGGAGTGCGAGGCCTGCCGGAACGAGTGTGAAGAGGGGCGGCGAACGTGGGAAGCCCTCGGCGAACTGCGGGCGGAGGAACCGTCGGCAAGGCTGCGCACGCGGTTCTACGGCGAATTGCATGAGGCGGAGCGGCAGCGGCGGCGGCGCGAACGGATGCGGGGATGGATTGGAAATCCGTGGGTGTCGGCGGCGGCGGCGGTTCTGCTGGTCGCCGTTGGAATCGGCGTGGGGCGGATGACCGCGACGCACGACGACAGCAAGGTGGCAAACCTCCAGCACGAGGTGGCCGACATGCGGCAGTTGATGGCCCTGTCGCTTCTGGAGCAGCAGTCGGCGAGCGAGCGCCTGCGGGGTGTTACATATGCCAGCACGGTGCAAGAGCCGGACAGCGATGTGCGCGACGCGCTGCTGCGGACGCTCAACTCGGACCCGAACGTGAACGTACGGATGGCGGCTGTGGACGCACTGCACCGGTTCGCGGGCTCGCCCGAGGTGCGTCAGGGACTGGCGCGGGCGCTGGCGCGCGAGGAGTCACCGCTGGTGCAGATCGCGATCCTCGACCAGTTGGTCGAGTTGCGGGAGCGGTCGGCGGTGTCGAGTGTAGATCATCTACTCCGTGAGCCGCAGTTGAATCCGGAAGTACGGCAGCGAGCGGAATGGGCGGTAAGGAGATTGCAATGAAAACGCGAAATTCGATTCTTTTCTTTTTTGCGGCGGCATTCGCCGCGGTGAGCGCGCAGGCGCAAAGCGGGCCGGAGCGGACGACGATTCCCCTCAACGACCCCTCGCGGCCGGCTACGGTGCAGGTGGAACTGTTCAACGGGAACATCGAAGTACAGGGCTATAGCGGGAAAGAGATCGCCGTGGAGGCGGACGGCGGAGGCTCGATCCGGAACACGCATCCGCCAGAGCACGCCGACGGACTCCGGCGGATCGACGCGAATAGTTCGACCCTGAGCGTAGATCAGGCGGCGAACGTCGTGGCGATCAAGCCGGGGCCGTTTGGCAACATCACCCGGCTGGCGCTGAAAGTGCCGTATTCGAGCATGCTGAAACTGAAAACGCTGAACGGAGACATTACGGTGGACCAGATTTCGGGCGACGCCGAAGTCGAATCCTTCCACGGGACGGTAAAGTTGACGGGGATTTCCGGGGCGGCGCTCGTGCATTCGATGAGCGGGAAGATCAATACGGTCTTCGCGCGGGTACCGGAGACGAAGGCCGTCTCGCTTAGCTCGCTCAACGGCGATGTGGACGTCACGCTGCCGGCAACTGCGCGAGTGAACTTGAGGGCGAAAACGGATAACGGCGGCGTGTATACGGACTTCGATGTGAAGCTGCAGCCGGATTCAGGGATGAAGATCGTGACCCGGCACGGGCACGGGCCGGACGGACTCGAGCGGGCGACAGTCGGGACGATCAACGGCGGCGGAGCCGAGTTACAACTGACGACGTTCAACGGGAATATCTACATCCGGAAGGCGAAGTGAGAGCAGACGGCCGGGCAGCGTAGGGCGACGTTCGGGCATCCTAAAACACGGAGGGCTGAATGCACTTCGTGGGGATCGATTTCGGCTGGGAACGGGGAGCGAGCGGGCTCGCGTTGCTCGACTGGGATGGGACATCGCTCAAGCTTCGCGATCTGGACCTGCGGGAGGAACCGGCGGAGATCCTGCGATGGGTCGACCGGCACGCGGGCGAGAACGCGGTCGTAGCGATTGACGCGCCGACGGTAATTCCCAACAAGACCGGGATGCGCGAGGCGGACCGGCTGACCCACGTACGCTACGGGAAGTATGACGCGGGAAGTTATCCGGCGAGCCGGGCGCGAACATACTGGAGACGGACCACGGGGTTTTCCAAGGCGCTCGAACGCGCCGGCTTCGCGCATGGCGACCGGATGGCGGCGCGGGCCAAGGGGCGATGGCAAATCGAAGTGTATCCGCATGCGGCCGCGGTGCAGCTTTTCGCGCTGCGCCGCATCGTCAAATACAAACGCGGAACCGTAGCCGCGCGCGCCGAAGCGCTCGGCGAGTTGCGCGGCCTGTTGTCGCATCGTCTCCCGTTGGCGACGCCGAGGCTGGCCCCCCCGGAGTTGCCGGCAATTCCAGCGGGCGGCCGCGCGCTGAAGCAAATGGAAGACAGGCTGGACGCGCTGTTGTGCGCGTATGTGGCGGCGTATTGGTGGTACTGGGGACCATCGCGGAACGACGTGCTCGGCGACGCCGCGCGTGGTTATATTGTCGTGCCGCACCGGAGGACCGCTGCGGCTCCGCTGGCAGACTTGCGCGAGAGTTACCTGCTCACGGGGCTGGACGAAACTGCGATGGCGGCCGATGCGATCTCCCAGTTCGAGGAGTGGTTCGAGCAGGCCCGCGCGGCGGGACTGCCGGAGCCGAATGCGATGACGCTCGCCACCGCGACGGCCGCCGGCGAACCGAGCGCGCGAATGGTGCTGTTAAAGGGGCTGGATGACCGCAGCTTCGTCTTCTACACCAACTACGAAAGCCAGAAGGGGCGGGAACTGGCTGAGAACCCGCGTGCCGCGCTGGTCTTCTACTGGCCGGAACTGGAGCGGCAGGTGCGCGTTTCGGGGATGGTCAGCCGCGTGAGCCGGGAGGCGTCCGAAGCCTATTTTCGCAGCCGCCCGGAAGGGCACCGGCTTGGAGCCTGGGCCTCAAAACAGAGCGAGGTTGTGGAGGGACGTGCGACTCTCGAAGCCGCGCTGGAACAAGCACGGACGCGGTTTGCCGGAAGCGATGTCCCGCTGCCTGAGAACTGGGGCGGATACCGGCTCGAGGCGGAGAGGATCGAGTTCTGGCAGGGACGCCCGGACCGGCTGCATGACCGGATCCGGTACCGCGCCTCGGGCGGCGTGTGGCTGCGCGAACGGCTCTCGCCGTAGGGCGACTCACCAGGTCTGTTTGACGATTCCCTTCCCTTCAACGATGGTGAGAAGCCGGTCGATCGGGACTGCGCGGAACACTTCTTTCTTGCCCGTGGGCCAGCGAACTTCAAGATCCACGGCGGTGAAAGCACCAAGGCCGAAGTGAAGCCGCGAATCGCTCGCTGAGTAGAAGCTGGATTGGCTCAACACTTCCCGGGCCTGCATTTTGCCGCCATAATGCGCGGTGACGCGCGCTCCGACGGCGCCGCGGTTACTCACAGTTCCGTGCAGTTTCACCTTCACCCAATGGCCCTTGCCGGTGACATCGTTCCGAAGCAGCGAAGGCGGCTCGTTGAGGTTGATGATGAGCACGTCGACATCGCCGTCGTTATCGAAATCACCGAAAGCCGCGCCGCGGCTGGCATGGTGCGCCGAAACGCCCGGGCCGGCCTCCTCGATTAACTCCTCGAACTTGTCTCTTCCGAGGTTGTGAAACACGATCCGCGGCGTCTTGAAAGGATAGGAGGCGAGCTGTTTTTCGACCTCGGGGTAGACGTTGCCGGTAACGAAGAAGAGATCGGGTTTGCCGTCGTTGTCGAGGTCTTCAATACCGGAGCCCCAACCGATATAACGGGTTTCAACGCCGAGGCCGGAGCTGTTGGTGAGATCCTCGAAATTGCCCTTACCGTCGTTGGCGTAAACGATGTTGGTGTCGTCGGCGAAGTGGGTCTTGAAGACGTCGAGGTTACCGTCGAGATTGAAGTCGCCGATACCTAAGCCCATCCCGGCCTGTTCCATACCATCTTCGTTCAGCGCGACACCGCGCAGCAGTCCTTCCTCGCGGAAGGTGCCGTTGTGGTTGTTCATGAAGAGCAGGCTGGGAGTGGAGTCGCAGGCGACGTAGATGTCGGGCCAGCCGTCGTTGTCGAAATCGGCGGCGACGACGGTCATGCCGTAAGACTTCATCTTGCGCGAAATGCCCGCTTTCTCGCTGACGTCGGTGTAAGTGCCGTCGCCGTTGTTGTGGTAGAGCGAGTGGTAGCCCATCGGAAGCCCCCGTGGGCCGCA
>DAIDIH010000113.1 GCA_027459465.1 Bryobacterales bacterium
TTGCCGCGCGATGCGGTCCGCGCACAAGGCGATCGGGGTAAGCGGATTCTTGATCTCATGCGCCACGCGCCGCGCCACTTCGTGCCACGCCGCCGCCTTCTGCGCCCGGATCAGTTCGGTGGTGTCTTCCAGCACCAGCACGAAACCCGATCGCTGGCTCTCCTCGAGCGCCGCCACCGTGGCCGCAAGCTGCAGCCTCTTCTTGCTGTCCCCCGGCCGGAGTTCGATCTGGCTGCCCGCCACGCCCGTGCGCCGCGCGCGGTTCATCAGGTAGCGGATCTCGGCCGCGTCCTCCCGCGAAAACAGATCGTCGAGCGAAACCGCCCGCCTCACCTGCTCGTCGGGGAAAATGCTGCGCAGCGCGCGATTCACCCGCTGAATCCGGCCCAAGGCGTCCAGCGACACCACGCCCGTCGGGATGCTTTCGAGAATCGCCTCCGTGAACCGCCGCCGGCTCTCCAGTTCCTTGCTGTTGGCCTCCAGCGCTTCCGTCATCTCATTGAACGCCTGCATCAGCGCCGCAAGTTCGTCGATCGCAGCCCCTCGCACGCGATAGGCGAGGTTGCCTTCCCGAACCTGTTCGGCCGCGTTCAGCAACGCGGCGATCGGCCCGCTGATCTGCCGCGCCAGAAACAGCGCAATCCACGTGGCGAAAAACAGCACGAACAGCGTGATCAGCGACAACAGCAGCAGGTACACCTTGCGGAAATCGTTCTTGCTCCGCGCCAGCCGGTCGTATTCAAAAATGTAGTGCTGGACTTCGCGCTTCTTCTGCTCCAGGTCCGTGCCCAGCCGCCCGTGCAGCGTGAGGCGGCCCAGCGGGGTGTCAATCGATTCGCTGTAGGAACGCCGGGAGCCCGCGCCCGTCCCGCACAGAACCGCTACCTCGCCGCCCGTCTCCAGCGACGCCCCCTCGATCCGGTGCTCGCGGCAGAACGGCGCCGCCACCGCCGGCCGGTTCCAGTTGGGAATCGAGGCAAGCCAGTGCGCCTCGGCGTTCAAACGGTCCCGGACCTCGTCGTCAACCGCCACGCCAGCCTCAATGAGGTCGCCCTTTATCCGCTCGCCGGGCCGCGAAAACCACTTGTCGATGTTCCGGTTGAGCACCTGCACGCTGAACAGCACCAGGAACAGAACCGGAAGGCAGCTCAAAGCGAGCGCGCCGCCAACCAGTTTCGAGCGCAAACGCGAACCCGGCCGCCCCTGCTGCCGCTCGATATACAGCTTCACCCCGGTCCGGAACAGCATGAACCCCAGCGTCACCGTGAGGATGAAGATGAGCGTCGAGACGGCCCAGAACGCGTACGTCTCGCTGAGGCTGACCGGAGCCGGTTCGGTGGTGAACGAGCCCTGCCAGAGCACAAGCGCCAGCAGCATGACAAACAGAAGCAGGCTGGAGCCGATGGCTACACGTTTGCGCATCCCGGGAACCTATTCCCGATTATAGGCGGTGCATCACGCTTGGCCGCGGAAGAAGGGGAAACGCTACTCGCCGGTCTGGCCCGGCTCCGGACCGTTCTTCCCGTTCATCTGGGTCTTAAACTCGTGCTGCTGGATTTCCACCGCGACTTGCCCTTCCTCGACGCGGACAATCGGGCCCCGGGCCAGAAGCTGCAGACTGATCTGCTGATTCAGCCGCGCCGGCCAGCTAATCGCCATCTCGATCCATTCGCCCAGACGGAAAATTCCGCTCGAGCGCAATAGTACTCCCCGGCTGCTGATGTTGACCGTTTCCCCGTTCGATCGAGAGCGGCCGCTGGTCCTCAGCCCATGCAGCTTCACTTCACGTCGCAGAGGAAAGCGGAGCGCGGATCTCCGGTCGTTTGTTCCTGGTGAAACGCTTTCCTCGGCGTCCTGTTTCCTGGGCCCCATTCGGCTACTCCTACCTTAGCTTGCGGCAATTCATTGACCGGAAACAATGGCCCGAACGTATCAATCGCCACCGCCATACAAGACTTTTCCGGTACCTTCTTGCCAGTACGCCCTAGAGTAATCTCCTGAAGCCGCTGACGCGCCGGAGCAAGCGCGCCACGGTCCCTCCCACCTCGGACTATCGGGCCCCGGACGGCATCGCCCGTCAGAAGATCAGCTTGGCCCCGAGTTGAACATTCCGGTTTCCATTGAGGTAGCCGTCGACCAAGTTGTAAGCCGCCGTGTCCACGTCCACGGCATTCGCCATGAAGTTCGCGTGATTGAACAAGTTATAAGCCTCGAGCCGAAGCTAAAGGGTGAAACGCTCGGTGAGCCGGTTGTTCTTGTATACCCCCATTGTCCAGGTTCCAGCTCGGGGAACAGAAGATGGAGTTCCGAGCCACCATATTGGACCGAGACGGTCCGAAATCTCTGATATTCACCTTCGGGTTCACGTAAGACGCTTGCCGAAGGTCAGATAGGTTATAGAACGGATAGTTGTCCGGGACGCCGGGCGTCGCCAGGTTCGTGACGCCGGACCGGAGCTCGACGCCGTTGGTGAAAGCTCGGGGCCAGAAGTTGTATGCCTGTCCGCCATCGAACAGCGTAAGTGGGTTGGCGCTGCGGTACGTAAGAAATGAGCGCCAGTTCCCAGCCCCCAAGGATGCGATCGCGCAGGCTGTTGCCCTTGACCAGCGGGATGTCGTAGATGCCCGAGACCGCTACGCGATCAAGTTGAGCAGCTTCTTGGCGCCCGAGTCGCCGGCAAGCGGACCGGCAAAGTCACCCTCGATCCAGGACCGCTTGCTCATGCGCCCCGGCCGCGTGGTTGTCCACATCTGCTTGCTGATCATCCCGCTGAAGTCCGCCCGACCGTACCGAAGTTCTGCGGCCCGCCAAACGGCATCGCGCTTCCCGGCCTGTATCCGTTGTAGCCCGGGAAAGCGGTGATCGATCCCAGGAAACCCACTGCCGTCGAAGCGCTCATGTACAAGGTCGGGCTTGCCGGGTTCGCCGCCGTCAGACCTGTCACCGCCCTTTGGATTGCCATGGAAACTCACGCCATAATGAAAGATCGAATGCGTGGCCTCGCCGCGCCGGAATTTGCCGTGTCCTCAGGGGTGAGGGTGCCCCCGGGCGCGATTCTCGATCCTCATGCAGAAGCTACTGCTCGGCTGGGCCAGTGTTTTGCTTTTGCTGCCAGGCCTTCTTCCTGCGCAGGAGCCTCCACCCTCCTACGAGGGCCGCGTCATCGAATCTGTGGAGTTTCAACCTGCAAGACAGCCCCTCAGCGAGCGCGATCTAAAGGAGACCGTGCTGCTTCGCTCAGGCGAACCCCTGCATGCCGCCTCCGTCGCCGCCACCATCGACCGGATGTTCGCAACCGGCTACTACGACGACATCCAGATTCACGCCGAGCCGCGCGGCGGTCGCATCGCACTCCGCATCGTCACCGTCAACGTATGGTTCGTCGGGCACGTTCGCCTCATCGGCGGCGTCTCCTCTCCGCCCAATCGCGGCGCTTTGCGTAACGCCGCGCACTTCGACCTCGGAGCTAGTTTTCATCCCGAGGATCTCGACGCCGCACGCGACCACATCCTGCACCTGTTGTCCAGCAACGGCTTCTACGACGCCCACGTGCATTTCGAAACCTTCCGGGATCCTCAGACGCAACAGGTCGTCATCAACATCAACGTCTCCACCGGCGATCGCGCCCGCTACGCTCCCCCCGTCATTCAAGGGGACACCAAACTGTCAAACGCTGCCATCATCCGCGCCACCGGCTGGAAGACCCGCTTCATCGGCCGGTGGCGCAAAGTAACCCAGTCGCTCACCGACAAAGGCATCGAAGGCATTCAGAAGAAATACGACAGCCAGGGCCGCCTCGCGGCAAACGTCGACCTCTCTTCCCTGAACTACGACGCAAACACCCAACGCGTCACCCCCACGCTCAACATCGACGCTGGTCCGAAGATTACCCTGGAGGCGCGGGAGGCCAAGATCTCGCAAGGCCGGCTGAACCGCTACGTTCCGGTGCGCCAGGAGGGCGCCGTCGACCGGGACCTGCTCACCGAGGGCGCGCGAAACCTCAGGGATTACTTCCAATCCCGCGGCTATCCGGAAGTCGATGTCACCTTCCGCCAGGTGCCCGAACAAAACGGCCGCGAAACCATCGAGTATTTCATCTCCAAAGGCGAGCGGCGGAAACTGGTTAAGGTCTTCATCGACGGCAACCACTACTTCACTACATCAACCCTGCGGGAGCGGATGTTCCTCGAACCCGCCTCCCTGCAGTTCCGCTATGGCCGCTACAGCGAGGCGTTCCGCCATAGAGACGAGGAAACCATCGTCAATCTCTACCGATCCAACGGCTTCCGCTCGATCCAGGTAACCTCGACCGTGAACACGAACTATCAGGGCAAGTCCGGGCGCATGGCGGTGACGTTTCATGTGCGCGAGGGACCCCAGTGGTTCGTCAACCGCCTGGATACCGAGGGCATCGCCGACCCCGGCGCCAAAGCGCTCGTGCCGCAACTCAGTGCCGCTCCCGGCCAGCCATTCAGCGATCTAAACGTCGCGGCGGACCGCAGCGCCCTGCTCACCTTCTACTACGGGCACGGCTATCTGCACGCCGCGTTTTCCTCCACCGTCTCGCTTTCCGGCGAGCCCAATCGGGTGGATCTGCGCTACCGCATCATCGAGGGCCAGCGGGACTTCGTCCGCCAGGTGCTGGTCACCGGACTCCACAACGTGAAGCCTTCCATCGTCTCGGACCGCATCCCCCTCAAACCCGGCGACCCCCTGTCGCCCACCGCGATTCGGGACTCCCAGCGAGCCCTCGAAGATCTCGGCCTGTTCGCCAACATCAACACCGCCATCCAGGATCGCGACGGCGACACAACGGATAAGTACGTGCTCTACGACTTTGAAGAAGCCCACCGCTACACCGTGAAAGTCGGCGTCGGCGCCGAAGTGGCCCAGTTCGGACCCACCAGCACCGACATCAGCTACCCGCAGGGCTTCACCGGCTTCACACCACGGCTCTCGGTCGATGCCAATCGCCTCGATTTCCTCGGCCTCGGCCACACAATCGCCTTGAAAACCCTCCTGTCGAGTATCGAACAGCAGGCATCGCTCAGCTACATCGTCCCCAATCTGTTCGGATCCAACACCCGTTCGCTCACCCTCACGGCGCTCTATGATTCGAGCCAGGACATCCTCACCTTCACTTCCAAGCGGAAGGAAGCCTCCGTTCAGCTCACCCAAAAGCTCTCTCGCGCCTCGTCTCTGCTTGTGCGCTTTGCCTACCGCCAGGTCGGCATCGGCAACGTCGTCATTCCCACACTGCTTGTGCCCCAACTCTTGCAGCCCGTGCAGATCGGCATCCTTTCGGCTATCTACGTGCAGGACCGGCGCGACGATCCGGCGGATCCGCATTCGGGCAGCTATAACTCGATCGATTTCGGCGTAGCCAGCTCCTACTTCGGCTCGCAGCGCGACTTCACCCGCCTCCTGGCGCGCAATGCAACGTACTATCGAATTGGGAAGCGAATGGTGCTCGCGCGCCAGATCACGTTCGGCTCCATTAACGCGTTTAACACTCCCGCCGGGCTCACCCCCGCCGAGGCCATCCCCTTGGCCGAGCGGTTCTTCGGCGGCGGCGACATCACGGACCGCGCGTTTCCCGAACAGGAAGCCGGCCCCCGCGACATCGGCACCCCCGCCGGCCCCGGTGCGCCCGCAACCCGTCCCACCGGTTTCCCCCTCGGCGGCAACGCACTGTTGTTTAACAACACCGAACTGCGGTTCCCCCTTTTGGGCGATAACATCGGCGGTGTGTTGTTTCATGACATCGGCAACGTCTTCGCCTCCATCGGCGACATCAGCTTCCGCTATCATCAGCCCAACTACCACAACTTCAACTACGCCGCCCAGGCCGTCGGCTTCGGCATCCGCTATAAAACCCCGATCGGTCCCATCCGCGCTGACCTCGCCTATGCCCTGAATCCCACCGAGTTCGTCGGCTTCCAGGGCACCATCAGCCAGCTTCTCCAGTGCAATCCCAACCTACCTCCTTCTAAACTGCCCGGCTTTTGCAACAGCGTGCCCCAGCACCTGAGCCGCATCCAATTCTTCTTCTCGATCGGGCAAACGTTCTGATGATGGCTCCCCTCGCCTATGCCCTCGTTCTCGCCGCCGCACCCGGAAACAGCGTCATTATCGATCGCATCGCCGTCATCGTCGGCAACCACGTCATCAAAGACAGCGATATCGTCCGCGATATCCGCGTGGTCGCCTTCTTAAATCGTGAACGGCCGTCCTTCTCGCCTGCTTCGCGCAAACAGTGCGCCAGCCGGCTTATCGACCAGGAGTTCATCCGCGAGGAGATGTCCCTCGGCGCCTATCCGCAGGCTACTCCCGCCGAAGCCGCCGAACTGCTCGGCAAGCTCAGCGCCTCGCGGTCGTCTTCCCGCGCGGATTGGACAGACCAACTTCTTGAGGCCCACCTCACCGAATCCGAGCTTGGCAACGCCCTCGCCTGGCAGTTGTCCGTTCTCCGCTTCATCAACCTCAAGTTCCGTCCCGGCGTCTTCATCCCCGAAGAACAACTCCGCCAATATTACGGCGCCCATCGCGCCGAAATCGAGGCCGCGAATCCGGACCGCCCCCCGACCTTCGACGGCCTGCGCCCAGCCATCGAAACCACGCTCGTCGAAGACCGCGTGAACCAGCTCTTCTACGACTGGCTTGACGAGAAACGCAAGGAGGCGCGTATCATTTACCGGGAGCCCGAATTGAAATGACAACTCGCGCGCGCTGGATCGCCGGGCTCTCCCTCGCCGCCGTTGCGGTGGCCGCAACCGGACTCGCCGTCCTCCGCTCCCAGTGGTTCGAACAGAAGCTGCGCACCCGGATCGTCGCCGCCATTGACAACGCAACCGGCGGGCGCGCCTCCCTCGATCGATTCCAGTTCGACTGGCGCACCCTGCACGTCGTCATCACCGGTTTCCTCCTGCACGGAACGGAACCGGCCGGCGAGCCGCCGCTCTTGGCGGCGCCGCGCATCGACGTGAATCTGCGGCTCTTCGGGCCCGGCCCCCGCCTGGCCGGCATAAGCTATCTCGGCCTGACTTCACCCAGGGCCAACATCATCGTAAACCCCGATGGCGCCACCAACATCCCCACACCGCGCACCCGTTCCACCTCCGGCTCGCCGCTCTCCACCATCGTGAACCTCGCCATCGGCCGGTTCGATCTCGAACACGGCACGTTCGATGTCGCCGGCCATCGCCTTCGTTTCAGCGCACACGGCCGCGACCTCCGCGCCCTCCTCGCTTACGACCGCCGCAACCATGCCTACCAGGGACGGCTCGGCGTCAACCCGCTCTCCATCGCCGCCGGCGCCGCAAACCCGCTCGACTTGAACGTCGATCTCCCCGTCTCCTTCGCCCGCGATGAGATCGTCATCAACCACGCAACCCTCCGTACTCCTGACAGCCGCCTCGGCTTCGACTTCGGCATCCGCCACATCGCCTCACCCGTCGCCTCCGCCAACATCCACGCCGATATTTCCCTCGCCGATTTGAGGCGCCTCCTCGCGCTTCCTCCCGTTGCCCCAAACGGAGCACAGCCCCGGCTCGAGGCCAACGTCTCGCTCGACGCCGCCAAATCTCTGCTGCACGTCTCCTCCGCCCATCTCCGCTTCGGAAAGAGCTCCCTCCAGGCGTCGGGCGCTCTCACTGGTCCCCCCGGCGCCTCGCCGCTCGCCATCCATTCCCAACTCAATCTCGACGAAATCGCCAGACTCCTCAATCTTCCTGTCGCCCTGGTGGGCGCGGCCGCCGTCGAGGGCGACGCAACCCTCAGCCCCGCTCCGGCCGCCACCGGCCGGCTCACCATTCAAGGCCTCTCGGTCTCCCACGGCGATCTCGGGCTGTCCGGCGCGGAACTCGCGTCCTCCTTCAGCGCCGGGTCCAAAGGCGTCTCGCTCTCCGGACTCGATCTGTCGGCCCTCGGCGGTCGCTTTGCCGGCGCCGCCACCGTCTCCCCAATGGGCGAATGGGACGTTCGCGGCCAGGTAAGCCGCTTCGCCCTGCCCGCCCTCATTCATCTGCTCACCAACCGCCCGTTCGGCTACAGCGGCGCAGTCTCCGGCGCCATTCACGCTCGTGGCGCGGCGCGGCGCCAGACCCTCCTCGCCGAAGCCCGATTCGACATCGCTCCCGATTCCAGGCCCGGCGTCCCCATCGCAGGACACATCGACGCCGTCTACAGCGGCGCCCAGGATTCCCTCGTTCTTACCCCCTCCTATGTCACGCTGCCGCACTCGCGGATCGATCTCCAAGGTCTGCCCGGCGCCGCGATGCACGTCCACCTCGTCACCCACTCCATCGAGGACATCGAACCCGCCATCGCCTTCGCCGCCAACCGGCCGGGGTTCAAACTCCCCGTACGCCTCGCCGCCGGTGGCGCCGCCGGAGTCATCGTCGAAGTCACCGGTCCTCTCGATGCTCCGCTCGTCTCCGGCCGCGCCTCAGCCAACAATTTCACCTTCTACGGCAGGCCGCTCGAATCGGTGTCCGCCAATCTCGCCGTCTCGGCCTCCTCCGCTGACTTCCGCGACGGCCTCGTCTCAGGCCCCGGCTTCGAGTCGAAGTTCAACATCACCCTCGGCCTCTCCCACTGGCAGCCGCAGGACTCCTCCGCTCTGACCCTCCGCGCCTCCACCACCGGCGCTTCCGTCACCTCCCTCGCCGCACTGCTGGGCCCTCAACCCATTCCTTTCGGCGGAACCGCTTCCGGCGAAGCCCGGTTTGACGGAACCCTCGGCAAACCATCCGGCTCGGGAACCTTCGCCGTCGCCCCCGGTACCCTCCTCGGAGAGCGGTTCGACAGCCTGGAGGGCCGTTTCTCCCTCGCCGGACACCGCCTGCAACTCGATTCCGGTATGCTCGTTTCCGGCCCCGCGCGCCTGTCCGTTACCGGCGCCTACGAACACGACCCGAACTCTTGGGTGACTGGCAAAGTCACTGGGCAGGTCACCGGCAGCGGCATCCCCGCCGCGCAGCTCAGGCTGTTGTCTGCAAGCGCGCCCGGAATCACCACGGGCGCGATCTCACTCACCGCCTCCGCCTCCGGCGAAGTGACGCACTCGCCCTCGGGCCCCGGATTCCTGCTGCGTTCGGTCGATGGCAGCCTGCAGGCCCGCGGACTCACCACCCGTTCCGCCGGCCCGGTCGGCGACCTCACGCTGTTCGCCCGCACCAGCGGCCAATCCCTCGCCTTCGACCTCGATTCCTCCCTCGCCGGCGCCTCACTGCACTCGAGCGGCTCCGCGAAGTTGATTCCCGGCTACCCCATCGAAGCCTCGGCCACCATCCGCAGCTTCCCGCTCCGTCGCCTGTTTGCCCTCATCGGCCTGTCCCTGCCGCTCGAAGGCGACCTTTCCGCCGAAGCCACCCTCGACGGTTCCCTCGACAATCCCCGCGGCGCCGTCAATTTCCGCCTCCAGCACGCTTTACTCGCCGGCGAAAAGCTCAACGCCTTCGACGGCCTCCTCCGCCTCTCCAGCCAGTCCGTCGCCCTCGAGAACGCACGCCTCGCCGCCCCCGCCGGAACCATGACCTTTACCGGCTCCTTCCGCCATCCCCCCTACCAATGGACCACCGGCCAGTTCGAACTTCGCGCCAACGCACCCGCCATCGATCTCGCCCGCCTCGACCACGCGCAACTCGTCCAACCCGGCTCCACCGGCATCCTCCGCCTGGACGCCAACGCCGCCGGAGATCTCGCTCCCACACCGGCCGGCTCGCGTCTTCAACTGCGAAAATTCGAGGCCTCCGCCCAAGCCTCCAAACTCGCCATCGGCGATGAACCCCTCGGCGGGGGGGACCTCGAAGCCCACACCACCGGCGATACCGTCGCCCTGAAGCTCGATTCCGATTTCGCGGGTTCTTCGATCCACGGCTCCGGCGCCATGCGCCTCGAAGGCCAAAACCCGATCGACGCCACCATCCGGTTCTCGCGCGTCACCTTCTCCGGTCTCCGCACCCTCCTCGGACAATCCCAGAACGTGCGCCCCGACATCGACGCCCTCGCCGAGGGCACGCTCAGCGTCCGCGGACCGGCGTTCGACCCCGACAACATCACCGCCGCACTCCGGATCGCCCTCCTCGAAGGCTCAGCCTTGCGCCGCGGCGCCTCCACGCCAGGCCGCGCGACCGTGTTCACCAACGAAGGCGCTCTCGAAGCCGAACTCGCCCACGGCGTCGTCCAGATCAAGCCCGCGCATCTCAGCGGTCGTCACGTCAAACTCACCGCCAGCGGCTCCGTCCCGCTCGACTCCGCCGCCCCGCTCCGCCTCAACCTCAGTGGCGCCATCGCCTTGGGCCTGCTGCAGGAAATCGACCGCGACATCTACTCCGGCGGCGATGTCACCATCGACGCGACGCTCCGCGGCACCCGCGCTCACCCGGTCGCCGGCGGCCAGATCAAGCTCCAGAACGCCTCCCTCAATCTCACCGAGTTTCCCAACGGCATCTCCCAGGCCAACGGCGTCATCGTCCTCAGCGGACTCGGCGCCAGCGTCCGTAACCTCACCGGAGAAACCGGCGGTGGTAGGTTTTCCCTCACCGGATCGGCGGACTTCTCCGGCTCGCTGCCCCGCTTCAACCTCAAGGCCTCCGCCCAGCGAGTCCGCGTCCGCTATGCCGGCGTCAGCGTCACCAGCGACGCCGCCCTCAGCCTGTCCGGCGTCTCCGGCCGCTCCGCCCTCACCGGCGACGTCGTCGTCAATCGCCTCGCCTTCGGCACCGAGTCCGACTTAGGCAGCCTCCTCACACTCACCTCCACCCCCGTCACCACTTCCGCCGCCCCTTCGCCCATCCTCAGCGCCATCCGCCTCGATGTCCATATCCGTACTTCGCCCGACGTCCGATTCCAGAGCGCATACACCCAGCGCTTGGAAGCCGACGCCAACCTCAATCTCCGCGGCACCCTCGATCGTCCCGGCCTCCTCGGCAAGATCAACGTCACCCAAGGCCAAATCGTCTTCTTCGGCAATCAATACACCGTCAATCAGGGCACCATCAGCTTCTTTGACACCCATCGCATCGAGCCTATCCTCAACGTCAGCCTGCAGACGCAGGCGCAAGGCGTCGACGTCGTGCTCGGCGTCAGCGGACCGATGGACAACATGAAGCTCACTTACCGCTCCGACCCCCCCCTCCAGTTCAGCGAAATCGTCGGCCTCCTCGCCCTCGGTTCCACACCCTCCACCGACGCTACCATTGCCGCCCATCAGCCTCCCGCCCCGCAGGAGTCCTTCGGCCAGATGGGCGAATCGGCCGTCGTCGGCCAGGCGCTCGCCACCCCGCTCGCCAACCGCATCCAGCGCGTCTTCGGCATCACCCAACTCCGGATCGATCCGGCCTTCACCACCGGCTCCGCCATCCCCCTCGCCCGGATCACCCTCCAGCAACAGGTCTCAAGTAACATCCTCTTCACTTACACCACCGACCTGAGCGCCGGCAACAGCCAGTTGATCCGCGTCGAATGGGCCATCTCTCCCCGTTACGGCGCCGTCGCCACCCGCGACGAAAACGGCATCCTCAGCTTCGATCTCTTCTACAAAAAGCAGTTCCGCTAACTCGCGCCCGGCATTTATACTCGTTACACGATGCCGCGTTTCTTCCGCCTCGCTCTGCCGCTGTCACTAGCCGCCGCCGCCCTCGCGCAAACCGCTCCCCCCGCCGCGCTTTCGCCCACCGACGCCGATAAGTTAGTGGCAAAACTCAATCGCGACGAGAAGATCCTCAAGGACTGGCCGAACCTCGGCCGCTATGCCCAGGCCAATCTCGATCTCGCCCCGCCTAAGCCCGGCGAGGACCGCGTCGTCTTCCTCGGCGATTCCATCACCGATAACTGGGGCCGCCGCTACGGCAAATTCTTCCCCGGCAAACCCTTCGTTAACCGCGGCATCGGCGGCCAGACCACCCCGCAGATGCTCCTCCGCTTCCGCGCCGACGTCATCGCCCTCCGCCCCAAGGCCGTCGTGATCCTCGCCGGAACCAACGACATCGCCGGCAACACCGGCCCGGCCACGCTCGAACAGATCGAAGATAACCTCGAATCCATGTCCGAGTTGGCGCACCTCCATCACATCGCCGTCGTCCTCGCCTCCCTCACTCCCGTCTGCGACTACATCAAGCCGCAGACCCAGCGCCGGCCGCCCGACGAAATCATCCGCCTCAACCGCTGGATCAAGGACTACGCCGAACGCACCGGCGCCGTCTATCTCGATTACTACACAGCGCTCCTCGATGACCAGGGCTTCCTCCGCCAAAAACTCACCATCGACGGCCTCCACCCAAACGACGCCGGGTATGCCGTCATGGAACCCCTCGCGCTCAATGCCATCGCCCAAGCCCTCGCCCGGCCCTGACATGAAATCCGCACCCCTTCTGCTCTCGCTCGCCATCCCCTGCGCCGCCGCCGCGGCCCACTTCACCCTCGACGCCTCGCCGAAAACCGTCGTCATCGGCTACTACTCGGCCAAGGCGAAACCCGTTCTAACCATCCATTCCGGCGACACCGTGGACATCTCCACCGTGAGCGGCAATCCTGCGCGGCTCGAACAACTCGGCCTCGCGCCCGGCGACATCCCCGAAGCCCTCCGCGCCATCGACAAACAGGTCACCGACCGCGGTCCCGGCCCCCACACCCTCACCGGCCCCATCGCCATCGCCGAAGCCGAACCCGGCGACGCCCTCGAAGTCGATATCCTGTCCATCCGTCTGCCCGTGCCCTGGGCCTACAACGGCTTCGGCCCCACCACCGGCTTTCTTCGCGAGGATTTCCCCAACCGCGGCGGCAAACTCATCCCGCTCGACCGTGGCCGCATGCTGGCCCACTTCGCGCCGGGCATCGAAATCCCCCTCCACCCCTTCTTCGGCAGCATGGGCGTCGCGCCTCCGCCCGCCGCCGGCCGCATCTCCAGCGCGCCACCCTGGATCCACGCCGGCAACCTCGACAACAAAGATCTCACCGCCGGCTCAACCCTCTACATCCCCGTCCACGCACCCGGCGCCCTCTTCGAAATCGGCGACGGCCACGCCGGCATGGGCAACGGCGAAATCGACGTCACCGCCCTCGAAACTCCCCTCGACGCCACCCTCCGCTTCGTCGTCCGCAAGAACATGCACCTCAAGTGGCCCCGCGCCGAAACCCCGTCCCTCTACATCACCATGGGCATGGACGAAGACCTCGACGCCGCCGCCCGCATCGCCGCCCGCGAAATGGTCGACTTCCTCATGTCCGCCAAGGGGCTCAGCCACGAAGACGCCTACATGCTCTCGAGCGTCGCCGCCGATTTCTCCATCACCCAATTGGTCGACGGCAACAAGGGCGTACACGCCACGATCGCCAAGTCCATCTTCACCGGCTCCCACTAACGCCCTCCCGTCGGCTGTCTGACACCGGCAGGGAAAATCCTATAGCATAGGCGGAGATCATTTCCATGAGACGGACCTCTGCCCCGCGGCGGCCGCTGCTGCCCGCCGTGCTGCTCGCCTGCCTCGCCCCGCTCGCGGCGTCCTCCCAGAACTCGGCTCCCTCGCTCACCTCCCTGTCGCCCTCTACCGTGCCTCCCGGCGCCACCGTCACCGTCACGCTCAACGGCACAGGCCTGGTCCCGGGCAGCAACGTTCTCCTCGGCGGCCAGCAGGGCTACGAAATCTCGAACTCGCTCTGCTTCTCGAGCAACTGCCCCATCACCTACTTGAGCGACACGCAGATGACGGTCCTCATCCCCGCCTCCGCCCTGCCCAACTCAGGCACACTCTCCGTCCAGGTCCAAAACCCGTCCGGCCTCTTGTCGAACGCGCTGAACCTCACCATCAGCGCCTCCTCCAGTTCGAACAATCCCGTCCCCTCCATCGCCTCGCTCTCCCCGTCCACCATCATCGCCGGCAGCGCCGCCTTCACCCTCCAGGTCAACGGCGGCGGCTTCGTCCCCGGCGCTGTGGTCGAGTGGAACGGCTCCAGCCTCTTCACTGTCTACGTGACCAGCACCCAGCTACTGGCTTCCGTGCCCGCCGGCGACATCGCCACGCCCGGCAGCGTCTCCGTCACCGCCGTCAATCCTTCGCCCGGCGGCGGCGCATCCGCGGCGGCGACCTTCACGGTTCAGAACGGCACGCCGCAGAATCCCGCCAACACCGGCGCTCCATCCCTCATCTGGGTCCTGCCCGTCAACACCACCGCCGGCACGCCCGGCGCCACGCTCTCCCTCTACGGCGCCAACTACACCTCCGCCTCCACCGTCCAATGGAACGGCGCACCTCGCCCCACCACCTTCGTCAACTCCAACGAACTCAAAGTCACCCTCTCCGCCGCCGACCTCGCCTCCCCCGGATCCGGCATCCTGGAAGTGACCAATCCCACCACCAGCGTCACCTCGGTCCAGTGGACCTACCCGGTCATCAGCCCCGGGGTCACCACCTTCGCCGCCGGACCCCAGCCTGTCGCCCTCGGCCCCGTCGCCGTGGCCGCCGACGCCTCTCTCGGCCGCATCTACGTCGTCCACCGCGGAACCCTCGGCGACGTCGGCCTCAACGCGCAGCAGTGGCCCTCCGACGCCGTCACCGTCGTCGACTCCAACAGCGGAAACGTCCTCACCACCATCGGCATCGGCGCCAGCGTCAACGGATTGGGGCAGGGAATCGCCGTCGACCCCGCCAACCACCACATCTTCGTCACCAACGCCGACGATAACTCCGTCTCCATCCTCGACGGCCAGACCAACCTCACCCTCGCCACCACGCCGGTTGATCGCAGCCCCGAAGGCATCGCCGCCGACTCTTCCCTCGGCCTCGTCTACGTCGCCGCCTCAAACGTCACCCTGCTCGACGCCTCCTCCGGCGCGATGCTGTCGAGCATCCCCGTGGGCGGCAACGCGCTCGCCGTCTCCCTCGACCCATCCACGCACCGGGCCTACGTCCTGGTGAACTCCGTCCCCCAGTCCATCGCGGTAATCGACGGAACAAAGCTCAGCCTGATCTCCCAAACCCCGCTGCCGCCGCTCATCTACACTTACTCTTCGATCGCCGTCGATCCCGGCGCACGCGCCTACGTCACCGACTACAACTCCGGCATCATCACCGCCCTCGACATCACCGGCGCCACACCCTCGGTCCTGAGTAACTTCCCCGCAACCGCTCCCTCCGCGATGGCGCTCGCCGTCGACCCCTCCACGCACTTCCTCTACGCCGTCAGCGCCTCCGGCGCCGCCGTGAACGTCTTCGACCAATCCGGCGCCCAGCAGGCCGCTATCCGCGTCCGCCACGCGCCCGCCGCCATCGCGCTCGACGGCGCCGGCCACCACGCCTACGTCGCCGACAGCCAAAGCGACAGCCTCAGCGTCATCGGCACGGCCGGACTCACTCTCACCGGCACAATCGCTCTTGGTGTGCAGAACATGGGACTCGCCCTCGACACCGCCGGCAACCGCCTCTATGCGGCCAACGTCATCGCCGGCGCCGTCGGCGTCCTCGACCCCTCCGCCCGAACCTTCCTCACCAGTTGGATCAGCGGCGGCCTCACCTGGGCCACCGCGGTCGACCCCTCCCTCGGCCAGGTCTACGCGGTCAACGCCTCCGACGGTTCTCTCAGCGTCTTCAACGCCTCCACCGGCGCACTCAAAACCAAAATCGCCGTCGGAGCCACCGGCGCCGCCACCATCGCCGTCAACGAACAGACCCATCGGGTCTACATCTCCGCCGGCTCTCTCGCCGTCGTCGATGGCGCCTCGCTCCAACTCGTATCCACCATCCCCGTCGGCAACACTCCCGTCGGTGTCGCCCTCGACCCATCGACGAATCGCATCTACGTCGCCAACCAGCACAGCGGCAGCATCAGCGTCATCGACGGCGGCTCGAACCAGGTCGTCGCCACGTGGAACCAATTGGGCAACGTCTGGCGCCTCGCCATCGATCCGCAACTCGGAAAACTCTACGCAAGCGTGCCCCCGCCCACCATCGGCTCCTTCAGCGGCCTCGAAGTCATCGACCTCGCGACCGGAGCCATCACCGCACAAGTATCCGGTGGACCCGCCGCCGACGATGTCGCCGTAAACCCCACCACGCACCATGTCTTCCTCGGAGACTCCGATGACGGCACGGTCCGCATCATCGACGGCAACACGCTCGCCGTGCTCAATACCCTCGTCACCGGCAGCGCCATCTCCGGCCTCGCCATCGACGCCTCCTCCGGCCTCGTCTACGCGAGCGAACCCTTCGATGCCTCCATCGCCGTCTTCTCCGACTTGGCCAGCGGTCCCCCGCCGAATGTAAACTCGGGCGGCCTCGTCAACGGCGCCAGTTTCTCCGGCGCCGACCTCACCGCCGGCGGCGTCGCCGCCATCTTCGGAACCAACCTCGCGCCCTCCGTCGCTCTTGCCTCCAGCATCCCCCTGCCCACCACACTCGCCGGAGCCAGCGTCGAAATCAACGGCGTCCCCGCGCCGCTCCTGTTCGTCTCCCCCGGCCAGATCGACTTCCAGATCCCCTGGCAGTTCGCCTCCGATTCCCAAGTCGCCCTCACCGTCGTACTCAACGGAGCGAGCAGCGCCCCGCAAACCTTCCCGCTCGTCCAGGCCGGCCCCGCCATCTTCTCCGTCAACCGCCAGGGAACCGGCCAGGGCGCCGTCCAGATAGCCAACACCTCCATCCTCGCCGCCCCCGCCGGATCCATTCCCGGCGCCGCCACCCAGCCCGCTTCCCGCCTCGGCTACATCACCATCTACTGCACCGGCCTCGGCGCGGTTTCAAATCCGCCCCCGAGCGGCGCCATCGCCTCCGCCAATCCCCTCTCGTACACCGTCGCCACTCCCACCGTCACCATCGGTGGAGTGCCGGCCGCGGTGACTTTCTCCGGCCTCGCGCCCGGCTTCGTCGCGCTCTATCAGGTCAACGTCCAGGTGCCCCAGTCCGCGCCCACAGGCAGTGCCGTCCCGCTCGCCATGTCCGTCAACGGCCTCAGCTCGAACACCGTCACCATCGCCGTCCAGTAGCTCCGTTACGGCTTCGCCTCAAATGCCTGCCGGATCGCCGCCTCCAGTTCCGCCTCCCGAAAACTCTGCTCGTCGAGCGCCGTCTCGTACCGCACCACGCCGTCCTTGCCCACTACGTACACCCGGCTCGGCCACGCCGCATACGCGGCCTCCACTTCTCCCGCCATCTCGTCCGGCAGCACCCGATAGCCGATGTGCAGCCTCCGCGCGCACAGCTTCGCGTTCGCCTCGCGCTGCGCCGGCGTCTTCGCATCCTCAAGGTCAATCCCCTCGCGCCGGTTCTCCGTGCTCTGCCAGGCGCCCCCGCCCGCCCCGTGCGCCTCGCGGATGTAGACCATCAAAAACGCCGCCCGCTTCCCATACTTCGCGTAAAGCCCGTTCAGCGGTCCCGCCGCGTGCCGCAACTGCGGGCACGTATAGCTGCCGAACACCAGCACCACCGGCCGGACACCCCGAAACTGCGCCAGCTCCACCGCCCGCCCCGTTCCCAACTCCGCCAGCCGGAACCCCGGCGCCTGCTTCCCTTGCAAATGCGCCACGGGCCTCGTCTCCTTCGCCGCCCTCTCTTGCTTGCGCGCAAAGTCCGGCCACGTCGCCGCTACATACTCCCGCTCCCTGCGCGCCCCATCCGCCTCACCCGTCGCCGCAAGCAGATTCGCCAGCGCCACATGTGCCTCGGGCGATGCCGGCCGCACCTCGGCGGCGCGTCGAACCAGCGGAAGAGCCTCGCCCGGATGCCCGCGCTGGGCCAGGATCGCCGCCAACTGCATGTTCGCGTCGAAATCGTTCGCATCCCCGGCCAGCGCCTTGCGAAACGCCGCCTCCGCGCCGTCCCCATCCCCCGTCGCCAGCAGCGCTTGCCCGTAGTAGGACTCCAACCCCGGCAAATCCGGCTTCTTCGCCGCCGCCTGCCCCAGTTCGGCCGCCGCCTTCGGATAATCCCCCTGGCCCAGCAGACTCGCCCCAAGCAGATAATGCGCCTCTGCCGAGTCCCCATCCCGCATTACGCGGTTCACCCAAACCTGCCCCGCCTCCACCTGCCCCGACCGGATCAGAGCCATCCCGTACAGGTAGTCATAAGCCAGGTTCTGCTCGTTTGCCGCCGCATACGGCGCCAGCACATCCGCCGCCTCCTTCGCTTGCCCGGTCCGCAGCGCGCAGTCGGCCTCCAGCAGCGCCGGCCTCACGTCCTCCGGCCCCGCCCGATGCAGCGCCGCAAATTCCTTCTCCGCCTCCCCATACCGTGCGGATTTGTAATACGCCAGCCCAAGGTTCAGCCGCACGCCCTCGATCGAGCCGTCCAGCGCCAGCGCCTTGTTATACTCCGCGATCGCTTCGTCATACCGTCCCTCGGCCGCATACGCCGCTCCCAGGTTCGACAGCGCCTGCGGATTCGCCGCGTCGAGCTTCAGTGAGGCTTGATACTCGCGAATCGCACCGGCAAGGTCCCCCGCCTGGTGCAACTCCACGCCGTGACGATATGCCGTGGCCGCGTCTTCATTCCCCTCCTGCGCGCGCGCCAGAAACGCGCAAACCGTCGCAGCCGCTATCCACCACCCAATCCGAAGCAAGTTTCGCCCACCCAGCCGAATCCCAGTATATGCGGCCTCTCGTTCACTCGTGAGACGGCGTCACTTCGATCGCATTCACTAAAGCGTAGTTCACCCTCGGCTCGAGCGACAGAACCAGCTTGCCCTGCGCGTTCGGCTCCAGGTTCCGGAACACTTTCACCACCGCCTTGTTTGGAGCCCCGGCTTCCTCCAGAACGTCAAAGTTCCGCGCCAGCGTCGTCCCGTTGCAAAGAATGTCGAAACGCCGGTTGCCCACTCCCCCTCCGCCCCGGTTGCCGGGCCCGAACCACCGCTCGGCAAAGTACAGCGTAATGTCGTACCGCCCCGCCGCCGCCGGAATCGTGTACACCAGATTCCCGAACCGCTCCCCCACATAAAGGTTCCCGTCCTCGGGATCTCCCTCGAGCACCGGCCTCTCCACCAGTTTGCCGCCCCGGAAATACCGGTCCGAACTCCAGATGCGCCCGAGCCGGTCCGCGTAAGGATGCTCCTGGCACAGAATCCGGATCGGCTTCAGGCCTCCGCTGTCCCCCGGCGTGATCTCGATCGCATTCACCAGCGCCTGCCCGATTTCCCCGCGAAACGACAAGTGCAGCTTGCCGTCCCCGGCCGGCGAGACTCCGGCGAATACCCGCTCGTCAGCCTCGCCCGCCCCCGCATCGCTCGCCACGTCGAAGTACGGCAAAAGCATCTTGCCGTTCGCCGTCACATGGAAAATCCGGCTCGTCTCCGCTCCCCCGCTGGCCCCGCTGGCGCCGAACTCCGTCTCGGCGAAATACAACCTCAACTCGTAGATCCCCTCGTTCAGCGGAATCGCGTAGTCGAAAGCCCCCTCGCGCCGCGCCCGGAACAACAGAGCCGCATCCACCCCCCGCACACTCCCCGCGGGGTTGCTCCGCGCCTCGCCCCCCGAGTAGAACCGGTCCGGCAGCCATGCGTTCCCGTCCCGGTCCATCCCTCCTTCCTCCGCCCCCGCCAGGATGCGCACCGTGCCCGCCGGCATCGGCAGCGTCCCGCTCGCCAGCGCGCGCCGGTGCATCGTCGTCCACCACACCAGACCCAATCCCAGCAGTCCAAGTCCCGCCAGTGCAACCACCAGCCCACGGTCCATCACCGCCGGCCGCCGCCGAGCCGGCTCCACGGCCTGGTCCTTCTTCTCAGGCGCCGCCGCTGCCCGCCGCACAAACTCCGGCACATACTTTCCCGGCGCCAATACAATTCGTACCGGCCGGACCGCCCCTTCCCCCTCGTAATACGCGTCCAGCCGCTTGCGGAGCCGGTGCGCCTCCACCCGGACAATCGCGTCGCGCCGCTGGTCGAAGTCCGCCGGCCGCCCGAGCGCCTCAACTGCAATGTTGTACTCCTTCAGCTCGCCCGCCTGCCCGGACAAAGACTTCTCGCAGACATACGTCAGCAGCCGGGCCAGCAGCGGCGCCCGTTGAAACATCCCGGAGTTGAGCAGATGCTCCACCTCCGCCCGTTCTAACCGCTGGTCGTTCTCTGACACCTTTCCCGTCATCCCCGGACTCTCGAATATGTACGGTTCACTACACCCCGGACTGGCTCTGGAACCCCACTCCTCAACCCCTCCATCGCTCACCCCGGGAGACTCGACCGCCGGCGCAGTGGCGTGGAGCAATGTCTGCGGATCGCGTTTGCAAACCGGGTTTCCCCGATACCGCCGTAAGGGCCACCCGTGGCCATAGCATATCACCGGTCTCGGGTGGCCCCGCGAACCGCACCATTAACCCCAAGTTCTCCTTATCCCATTCCGCAAGTAACATCGTTGAAAAATATAGGTTTACTTGCGTTAACTATTCGAAATCTCTAATGTTAACTGCTTTAGCCTTTCTATGCGACTAACACGAACCTACTATGGACAAAGGTTTGTTGCGAGCGTGCCTATCCCTATAACGAGTTCACAACTCCGTATCACTGGCCACGGATGGCTCCCCGCCATCGCGCCCGACACGCCGGATCCTACGTCGTTCTGCCTGACCTCTCCACGTCAGGCGGCAAGGAAGGGTTTTGAGCCAATGCCTGCTGAGGTGGCAAATAAGGCTATGAAAAATTGTTTGAAGCTCCTTGTCGGAGCGTCTCTGTTTCTGCTGCTGGCGATGAACCTGCCCGCGCAGGCGATCTATGCGACCTTGACCGGCGTCGTCTCGGACCAGACCGGCGCGGTCATCCCCGGCGCTGCCGTCAAGCTGACCAACGAACAGTCCGGCTCCGTCCGCGAAACCGTCGCCAACTCCGACGGCTACTACACCTTCGCCTCCGTCGCCGTCGGCAACTTCACGTATAAGCTCAATGTCGAGGCCAAGGGCTTTGTCAGTTGGCAGGCCACCGGCTTGTCCATCCTCGCCGGCGAAAAACGCAACGTCAACATCACCCTCCAGGTAGGCAGCACCTCCCAGACCGTCGAAGTCACCGGCGTCGCCAGCTCCGTCGTGCCCGTCGACTCCGGCGAAATCTCCCAGACGCTCACCTCGAAAGAGCTCGACAACTTCATCCAGGTCGGCAGCAACGCGGCCGAATACCTCAAGATCATGCCGGGCTTCGGCATCCAGAACGGTACCTCGAACAAGGCGAACTACACCGGACAGGTCATCGGCATCAACGCCAACGGCGATGGCGGCAGCCAAAGCCCCCTCAACAACGCTTACTCCTATAACGGCCTGCCGTCGAACTCCCTCGACATCCTCGCCGACGGCGCCCACGCCTCCGACCCAGGCTGCAACTGCGACACCCCCGTCAATCCCAACTCCGACATGATCGCCGAGTTCCGCGTACAGACTTCCAACTTCAGCGCGGAAAACCAGAAGGGGCCCGCCGTCGTCAGCACCGTCGCTAAATCCGGCGGAAGCGAGTTCCACGGATCCGCCTTCTTCTACGCCCGCGACTACGCCCTGAACTCCAACGACTCCTACTTCAACGCCACCGGCGCTCCCAAGCCACAGAACAAATATTTCTACCCCGGCTTCACCCTCGGCGGCCCGGTGATCATCCCCAAAACCAACTTCAACAAGAACCACGATAAGCTGTTCTTCTTCACCGGCTTCGAATACTTCTACCAGGTCCTCGACACCGGCCTCCTCCAGGCCACCGTCCCCACCGCCGGCATGCTCCAGGGCAACTTTTCCCCCTCGGAAATCGCGAAACTCGGCAACATCACCGAGTCCGGCGCACCCCCCCTGCCTCTTACGCCCGCCACCCTCGCCAAGTACCCCGGCGGCATCATACCCCAGTCCCAACTCGACCCCAACATGGTCGCTCTAATGAAGCTCTATCCCAAAGCCAACGCCGATCCGAACGCTACCGGCGGATTCAACTACGTCCAGTCGGAAATCTTCAACCAGAACAACAGCCAGTGGATGACCCGCGTCGACTATAACATCAGCGACAACACCAAGTTGTTCGTCCGCTACAACATGCAGCGCGAGACGCAGCAATTCCCCGTCGGCCTCTGGTGGCGCAACGGAAACCAGGTCCCCTATCCCACCCCGGTCCAGGGCCTCAATAGTTCCGACTCCGTCACCGCTTCCCTCACCCACGTCTTCAGCCCGTCGATGACCAACGAGTTCGTCTTCGGCTACACCTACATCGGATTCCCGAACGTCTTCGAAAACCCAGCTCTCGTCAACCGCAACAACGTCGGCTACACTTATCCCGGCCTCTATAAGAACGGTGTCGCGCAGATCCCGTCCTTCGGCTCCAGCGGCCAGACCGCCCTCATCTTCAACCCCGGCGGTTTCGAGGCCGGCGGCGCTTCCCAGGGCCTGTACGCCGACAAATGGATGCCCAGCGTCAGCGACACCCTCACCAAGGTCATCGGTACCCATACCATCAAGGCCGGCGGCTTCTGGGAATGGATCCGCAACGCTCAGCCCGCCAACAACAACACCAACGGCGACCTCAGCTTCTACCCGCCCGGCAATCCGTACACACTCGGCAATCCCTACGCCGACATGGTGATGGGCAACATGTCCTCCTACAACGAAACGTCCTTCAACCGCATCAACGACATCGCCTACGACACCGTCGAAGCCTTCGTCCAGGACGACTGGAAAGTCACCAAGAACCTCACCCTCAACCTCGGGTTGCGAATATCCCACCTCCAGCCCTGGCAGGATCGTCTGGGCTACGGTTACTCCGTCTTTAACTACGCCGATTACAGCCCCAGTTGCACCCCCAACCAATACTGCGGGTTCCTCTGGAACAAACGCGACCCGAATGTACCCAACGGCGGCTTCCCGACCCGCTTCGCCTTCTATCAGCCCCGTTTCGGACTCGCCTACGACCCGTTCGGAAACGGCAAAACCGTGATCCGCGGCGGTTGGGGCCGCTACTACTATCACTCCGGCCAGTTCACCAACGGCCTCGACGTCTCGGCCGGCGTACAAACAGCCAACCTGTCCCCCGCCATCGTCGGCGGTCCTCTCTTGGCCAGCCAGCTTAGTTCCATCCCATTCCAAAGCCAGGCGCTGTCTCCCTTCGCCGTCGACAGTAAAGACAACAAAATGCCTTATACCGACAATTACAACTTCACAATCTCACGCCAGTTACCCTGGAGTAGCTTGCTCGAAGTGTCTTATGTCGGCAACCAGACCCACGACATCCCAGGCAGCGGCAACGGCGGAAGCCTTGGCTTAAACACTCTCAACCTCAACAACGTACCCTACGGTGCCATGTGGGCCTCGAAAAACGGCGGCGCGGATCCGAATAAATTAAATCCCAACCTCTTCCGTCCATTGCAGGGCTTCCAGAACCTCTACGTCGCCACCAACAACGGTTGGGCCAACTATAACTCGCTGCAGGTAACTTGGACCCGCACCAAAGGCCGATATACCATCGACATGAACTACACTTACTCGAAGGCTCTGGGCATCATCGGCTTCTACGACCAGTTCAACCTGAACAACGACTACGGCGTGCTGCCCCAGAATCGCACCCAAATCTTCAACGCCGCCTACTCGATCGACCTCGGTAAACCCCTCCACACGAATAACAAAATCCTTTCCGGCCTCGCCAACGGATGGCAGGTTTCCGGCATCACGCAGCTCGAAAGCGGCGCCGACCTGACCGGCTTCGGCGGCCAGAACTTCGGCATGAACCTGAACAACGCCACCATACCCGGTACCAACCAACTCATCAGCAACGTCTCGATCTACGGAACCCCGAACCTCCAACTTAACCCGATCCTCACCTGTAACCCAGCCTCGGGTCTTGGACCGCACCAGTACCTCAACCCAAGTTGCTTCTCTATGCCGACTACACCCGGACTCGGCGGGCCCAACATCATGCCCGCCATCTACGGTCCGGCGTTCTTCAACTCCGACCTCGCGCTATTCAAGAACTTCTACTTCACCGAATCGCGCTCGCTCCAGTTCCGCGTCGATGGGTATAACTTCCTCAACCACCCGCTGTACTCCTTCGTGGGAAGCGATCTAGGCCTGAGCTTCAGCCCGACGACAGGCAAGGTCAATAACCCGAACTTCGGCACGGCGACAAACACCGTCGGCAACCGCATCATCCAACTTGCGGTGAAGTTCTTCTTCTAAACGGTTCCTCCCGTCATAGCGGCCCACCACGTTCCCCCAGAACGCTGGGCCGCCCACGGGGGGCACTGAAACATCTAGCAAATTTTCACTACAACGCAAGAATGGCTCTGTCCTCTGGCAGAGCCATTTCGCGCATAGTTCAAACCTTTGACTGCGCGATCCGGCGAGTCCCCTTTTCCCGATCCCCTCCCACCCTCGCATCCCACCGCTGGCACGTAGCGTGCACCAAACCATTGCGTGGCAGAGATACCCCACCACCCGGTGGTTCATTGTAGGTGCGCGCGCGGAATTCCCCAGCCGCCATTAAGCTCCGTCTGCGGGGCGCCAGGCGGGGCCGCCCGATGACCCGCCGCCTTTCGCTCGCCGTGTGGCTCGTCGCCGCCGCGGCCCTGGCCCAGGAGGCCAAAAAGGACGCCCCGAAAAGCGACGCACCCAAAAATGAGGACTGCCTCGCCTGCCACGACCCCGGAAAACGTACCGGCAAACGCGAAGCCGGTGTCGCCCCACCCTTCGAC
Source organism: Bryobacterales bacterium (assembly GCA_027459465.1). Taxonomy (GTDB): domain Bacteria; phylum Acidobacteriota; class Terriglobia; order Bryobacterales; family Bryobacteraceae; genus JAJYKC01. The sequence goes on from DAIDIH010000113.1 coordinate 24,629, forward strand.
GCCGCCGCCCTCAAGGCATCCCCCCACGCTTCCCTCGAATGCACCGCCTGCCACTCCGACATCTCCGAACTCCCTCACCCCGAAAAACTCGCGCCCGTCAACTGCGGTACCTGCCACTCCGACGAAGACGCCCAGTTCACCGCAAGCACCCATGGCCGCGCCGCCGCCCACGGCGACAAACTCGCCCCCTCCTGCACCACCTGCCACGGAACCCATACCATCCGCCGCCCCTCGGAGCCGGATTCGCCCACCGCCACAATGAATATCCCCAAGCTCTGCGGCCAGTGCCACAAAGAAGGTACGCCCGTCTCCGAAGCCCGTAACATCCCCCAAACCAACATCCTCGGCAATTACATGGATAGTATCCATGGCCGCGGCCTCTACGAACAGGGACTTACCGTCACCGCCGTCTGCACAAGCTGCCACACCGCCCACAGCGTACTCCCTCACACTGACCCGCGCTCTTCCATCGCCAAGCAGAACATCGCTCACACATGCGAACAATGCCACTCACAAATCGAAACCGTCCACCGCAAAGTCATCCGCGGTGAGTTATGGGAAAAACAACCCCACTTAGTCCCCGCCTGCGTCGATTGCCACGAGCCGCATAAGATCCGCAAGGTCGACTACGCCGAGGGCATGGCCAACATGGACTGCCAGCGCTGCCACGGCAACCCTCAGTTAAAGGTCGTGCGGGAAGGGAAGACCGTTTCCCTCTACGTCAACCCGAACGAGATAGCCAACTCCCGCCACGCCCGCATCGCCTGCGCCTCCTGCCACACCGGCGGCAATCCTTCCCTCGAACGCCCCTGCCAGACCATCGCCTCAAAGGTCGACTGCACCAACTGCCACGCCCAGCAAGGCACGGACTACCGCTCCTCCACCCACGGGCAACTCGCCGCTAAGGGCAGCCCCGACGCTCCAACCTGCAAGGACTGCCACGGCTCCCACGGCGTCCTCGGTATCGAGGATCCCAAATCCCCCGTCTTCGCCCGCAACGTCCCCACGCTCTGCGCCGGTTGCCATCGCACCGGCCAGAAGGCCGCCGTCCGCTACACCGGCAACCAGCACAACATCGTCGAAAACTACCGCGAAAGCATCCACGGCCAGGGACTCCTCCAGGCCGGCCTCACCGTCACCGCCAACTGCGCCGACTGCCACACCGCCCACCGCGAACTCCCCGCCGGCGATCCCGCCTCGAGCGTCAACCGGAAGAACGTCGTCGAAACCTGCGGCCGCTGCCACCGCGGCATCTATGAAGCCTTCGTCAATAGCGTCCACTCTCCCACCGCCTTCCCCACCTCCAAGCCCCTCCCCGTCTGCAGCGACTGCCACTCCGCCCACAGCATCCAGCGCACCGACGCCTCCAACTTCCGCCTCCATATCATGGACCAGTGCGGTAAGTGCCACCAGGCCATCACCGAAAGTTACTTCGAAACTTACCACGGCAAAGTCTCCCGCCTCGGCTACTTACAAACCGCCAAATGCTACGACTGCCACGGCGCCCACGATATCCTCCCCGTCACCGATCCCCGCTCCCGCTTGAGCCGCCAAAACATCGTCAAAACCTGCGCCCAGTGCCACAAAGACGCCCACCGCCAGTTCGCCGGCTACCTCACCCACGCCACCCACCATGACCCGGTCCGCTATCCCATCCTCTTTTACACCTTCTGGGGCATGACCACCCTCCTCGTCGGCACCCTCATGGTCTCCGGCGTTCACACCGCCCTCTGGCTTCCCCGTTCCCTTGAATACCGCCGCTCCCTCAAACGCGAGGCCCCCGGCGATGGCGCCACCTACGTCCGCCGCTTCCGCCCCTTCGAGCGCAACCTCCACCTCACCGTCATCACTAGCTTCCTCGGCCTCGCCACCACCGGCATGATCCTCAAGTTCTCCTACGCGACCTGGGCCGCCACTCTCGCCCACCTGCTCGGCGGCTTCGAAGTCGCCGGCTGGATCCACCGCGTGTGCGCCTTGCTCACCTTCGGCTACTTCGGCGCCCACCTTTGGGACCTCCACCGCCGCCGGCGCGCCAGCGGCAAAACCTGGCTCCAGTTCATCTTCGGCCCCGAGAGCATGGTGCTGAACCGCCGCGACCTGCACGAGTTCGTCGCTTCCCTCAAATGGTTCCTCGGAAAAGGCCCCCGCCCCGACTACGGCCGCTGGACCTACTGGGAAAAATTCGACTACTTCGCCGTCTTCTGGGGCGTCGCCGTCATCGGCGGCACCGGACTCATCCTCTGGCGCCCCGTCTTCTTCACCCACTTTATGCCCGGATGGGCCGTCAACGTCGCCACCACCATCCACAGCGACGAGGCCCTCCTCGCCGTCGCCTTCATCTTCAGCATCCACTTCTTCAACACCCACTTCCGTCCCGAACGCTTCCCCATCGACACCGTCATCTTCCTCGGCGGCGTCCCGCTCGAAGAGTTCAAAAAGGACCGCCCCCGCGAATACCAGGAAATGCTCGACCGCGGCGAACTCGAACAGAACTTCATGCCCGCTCCCGTCCCCCTCGCCGCCCGCCTCTGGCGCCGCTTCGGCTTCGCCGCCCTCGCCGTCGGCCTCACCCTCATCGGCCTCATCATCTACGCCGCCGTCTTCGCCTACCGCTAATTGCTCGCCCCGCGCCGGCGCCTCGCCTTTACCCTCGAGGCACTGCTCGCCCGACTGAAGGATTCCTTCCCCGATTCGGGCGCTCAACCCATGTCACTCATCTCCATCCCAGCCCGCGGCCGGCTCACCAGTGTCTCCGCCGGGTCAACCTTCACCCGCAACACTGTCCCCGTATTCATCGAAGCCATCACCCTCAGCGCCCAAACCGCCCTCCGCGAATCCATCGCCGCCACGGCCTCGCCCAAAGGCTCACCGAACGCGAAACCCTCGGCCACGAACTCCAGCGCATCCTCGACCAGAAAACCAACCCCTGCGACATCACCGTCCTCTCCGTCGAAATCCGCGACGTGAAAATCCCGCAGGCCCCGACCACGCCATGTCCCGCCAGGCCCGCATCCTCCTCGGTGACGCCGAAACGCAGATCTCATCCAAATTCGCCGAAGCCGCGCAGGTCTACCGCGACAACCCCGTCGCCCTACACCTCCGCGCCAGGAACACGCTCTACGAAGCCATCAAGGGGAAAGGCTCCAGGGTCATCGTCCCCGCCTCCACCCTGGAAACCATGCGCCTCGGCGGAACCCTCGCCGCCACCTCTCTCGCCAACAACCCTTAAATCCACGGTGGCACGCGTCTCACATATCCTCAAAGGTTGCTCACCCGCCGCCAACTCCTCGCCGCGCCGCTGCTCGCGCGCCGCTCTTCAGCCGTCCCCATCCCTCGCCTCCCACTCGTCGCCCGCCACAACATCGTCTACACCGCCGCGCAGCCAAACGCCCCGCTCGCCATCGGCAACGGCGAACTCGCCTTCACCGCCGATTTCACAGGACTCCAAACCTTCCCCGATCCCACCGCCTGCTACCCGCTCTGCACCATGGCCCAATGGGCCTGGCACAGCGCCCCGAATCCCCACGGCTACTCGCTCGACACCTTCCGCTTCACCCCCTTCGACGCCCACGGCCGCCAGGTGCTCTATCCCGTCAGCCCCGAAGGCCAGCAGGACGCCTACCGCTGGCTCCGCGAAAACCCCCACCGCTACAATCTCGCCCGCATCGGCCTCTCGCTCACCACTGCCTGCGAACCCCTCACCCAGACCCTCGACCTCTGGACCGGGCTCCTCACCAGTCTCTTCACTTACTCCGGCCGCCGCATCGAAACCCGAGCCGCCTGCCATCCCTCCCTCGACGCCCTCGCCTTTGAAATCGCTCCCGCCCTCCCCGTCATCCTCGAACTTCCTTACCCCTCTCCCTCCCTCTCCGGCGCCGCCTGGAACTTACCCGATCCCCACACAAGCCTTCTTACTCCACTTACAACGAACTCCGCCCGCATCTTACACACCTTCGATCACGACGGCTGTATCTTAGCTCTTACTTGGGACTCTCCCGCCCAACTTACTCCCACCGGCCCCCACCGCTTCCTCCTCGAATCCCATTCCAACTTACTCGCCTTCACCATCGCCTTCGCCCCGCTCTCCCGCACGCCCTCCGCCCCATCGCCCCGCCGCGTTTTCCTCTCCGCCGCCCGGCACTGGCCCCAATTCTGGAACTCCGGCGCCGCCATCGATACCTCCGCCTCCCGCGACCCCCGCGCCCCTGAACTCGAACGCCGCCTCGTCCTCAGCCAGTACCTCACCGCCATCCAATGCGCCGGCTCGCTCCCGCCCCAGGAAACCGGACTCACCTGTAACAGTTGGTACGGCAAGTTCCATCTGGAAATGTACTGGTGGCACTGCGCCCACTTCGCCCTCTGGGGCCGCGCCCCCCTGCTCGAGCGCAGCCTAGGCTACTACTCGTCCATCCTCCCCTCCGCCCAAGCCACCGCCCGCGCCCAAGGTTACAGCGGCGCCCGCTGGCCGAAAATGACCGCCCCGGACGGCCGCGAAAGCCCCTCGCCCATCGGCCCCCTGCTCGTCTGGCAGCAGCCCCACCCCATCTTCCTCGCCGAACTCTGCTACCGCGCCCACCCCAACGCCGCCACCCTCCACCGCCACGCCGATGTCGTCTTCGCAACCGCCGATTTCCTCGCCTCCTACGCCTCCTGGGAACCCGCCCGCCGCCGCTACTCCCTCGGCCCGCCCATCATCCCCGCCCAGGAAAACCACCCCCCGCGCGAAACCTGGAACCCCACCTTCGAACTCGAACAGTTCTATGAAGCCCTCGGCCTCGCCCTCCTCTGGCGCCGCCGCCTCGGCCTTCCACCTGTCCCCCTCTGGCAAACCGTCCGCGATCACCTCGCCCCGCTCCCCGTCCGCGGCGGTCTCTACCTCGCCCACGAAAACTGCCCGCAAACCTTCACCGAACGCAACCGCGACCACCCCTCCCTACTCGCCGCCCTCGGCCTCCTCCAAGGCCGCAAAGCCGACCCCGCCACCATGAGCCGCACCCTCGACAAAGTCCTCGCCTGCTGGCAATGGGAAACTACCTGGGGCTGGGACGACCCCCTCATCGCCCTCACCGCCGCCCGCCTCGGCCGCCCCCGAACCGCCCTCGACGCCCTCTTTCTCGACACCCCGAAAAACCGCTGGCTTCCCAACGGCCACACCTACCAGCGCCCCAGCCTCCCCTGCTATCTCCCCTCCAACGGAAGCCTCCTCTACGCCGCCGCCGTCATCGCCCCCACACTCCAAGCCTCCGGCTGGGGCATCCACGCGAATGGCCCACTGGTGGAAACCGGCCATCTGCGGTGAAAGCCAACCACGGGTTTTGCGGTCCGGCATCTTGTTATCAATAACTTGCAATTGGCGCTCTGCTTGCTCCGCCCATGTTGAAATCACGGAAAGGAACTACGTCGCCATGCGCCTGAGAATCGGACTCCTCGCTCTCATCCTTGCTACCGCCGTCGCGTGGGCCCAGGACCAATCCCAAACCCCTGCCCCAGTTTGGCATCACTTCGACGAACCCCGCCCCGCCAACGCTCCCCCGCCACCCCCAGATCCTTCCGCCGCACCCGCCCCTGCTCCAGCGGCCGCCGACCCCAACGCCACCCCGCCCGTCCTCACCCTCCCCGCCGGAACTTGGATCACCGTCCGCCTCGATCAGCCCTTATCGAGCGACCATAACCAGCCCGGCGACGCCTTCACCGGCACTCTTATGCACCCCATCGTCGTCAATGGACTCGTCGTCGCCCACCGCGGCCAGACCATCGGCGGACGCGTCGCCGAAGCGCAAAAGGGCGGTCGCATCAAAGGCACCTCCAAGCTCGCCCTCGAAGTCACCGAAGTCCGCTTCGCCGACGGCCAGCAGTTGCCCGTCCACACCCAGTGGATCCAGCGCAACGGCGATACCAGCGTCGGCCGTGACGCCGCCGCCATCGGCGCAACCACCGGCGCCGGCGCCGGCATCGGCGCGCTCGCCGCGGGCGGCATGGGCGCTGGAATCGGAGCCGCCGCCGGAGCCGTCGCTTCCACCATCGGCGTCCTCGTCACCCGCGGCAAACCCGCCGTCGTCTCCCCCGAACAGGTGCTAACCTTCCGCCTCACCGCCCCCGTCGAAATCGACACCACCAACTCCCACAACGCCTTCCGCCCCGTCCAGCAGTCCGATTATTCCCAGCCCGGCCCGCGCCGCCCGATCCGCGCCCAAAGCCCTCGGCCTACGCTCTACGCCGCGCCTCCGCCGCCGGTGATGGTCGGAGTCGGTGTCGGCGGCTTTGGACCCTGGTTCGGCCCCCGCTGGGGTTGGCCCGGCTGGTATTGGTAAACGCTCTTACCCGAGCGCCCGAAGCAGTTTCCGCGCCGTCTCCCACTCCGGAAACTCCCGCTCGGCCGCCTTGAACTCCGCCGTGTGTACGCACCGCCGCGGCCCGCGATGCTCCTCCGGAAACCGCAGGTGCAGCATCTCGTGATACATCACGTACTCCACCGCCACCTTCGGCGCCTTCGGCGAATCCAGCAGCCGGCTCATCACAATCGCATGATGCGAAGGATCGTAGTGCCCGAGCGTCGTCCGCGAAACCCGCCGGCTCCAGCCCAACGCCGGCCGCGCCATCATCCCGCCGAAGAACCGCACATTCAGGTCTTCGAACATCTCCACCAGGTCGTAACAGGCGCCCTGCGGGCTGTCTACCAGTTTCCGCCCCCGTGTCTTCCGCAGCGTATCGAGGTGCCGCCGCACCTCGGCCCGGTTCAGATACCGCCGGTACCGGTCCCGATGCACCCGCGCCAGCGGCTTCCGCGCCAGCTTCGAAACCAGAATGTGCGCCAGGGATTCCACCACATACGCCGGCGCCTCGGCGAACGCGTCGCTCAGCTTCGCCTCCAGCCGCCCATCGTATAGCTGAATCCGGCTGTTGGCGTTCGCAAACCGCCGGAACTCCACCGTCACCTTCGGCTGCGCCGCATACGGCCGCAACTCCCGGTACACCCGCGAGAAAATCTCCTCCGGCTTCTCGATGAGAACCGCGCTAAACCCACCCATCGTCTTCCCCAGTATACGGGCTCAGTATACAGGGAAGACCCCGCGCTATTCGCGTCGCATCGGCGCCGCGCCCACCGGTTCCACGCTCACCCTCGTATAGTCGCCGCGCCGCTCACCCGGCGTCACCCGGAAATACGATGCAGCCTCCACGCCCTTCATCCGCCGCGCATCTACCGCCGCGCGTAGCGCCGCCGGCAACTGGTCCCCGCGGAAATACACCATGAACGTGTACACCCGTCCGCCGCGCTCGTCCGATACCGAAGGCTCGCTCAGAAACGAGTACGTCACCCGGTACGCCCGCTCCGGCGCCACCTGCTTCACCTCCGGGCAGAACATCGACCCGCCCGGCTCCCGGTTCGCCGCCTCCGCGCAATACCCGGCGTTGTCTTTCACCTCGGCCTTCGTGAACACCTTCACCGCTTTGATCCCCTCGAATCGGATCGACCCCGTGTTCACCGAAGCCGGAATCAACGCCTCGTGCGTGAACGGGTGCAACTCCTGCACCCGATTCTCGCCCCAGGCCAAAACCGCCGCGCCGGCCAGCACCAGAACACTCAATACGGCGCCTGGCCGTCCGAATCTCCGAACCGCGACTCGCATAAAAAGGTACCTCTACCCGCAGTATGCGCGCGCAACCCCCACGCCATCCAACGACTTCTACTAATGGCCCATACTGCTTTGTAATCGATTTGTAACAATTCCTCCTCTCCCGCATCTCCGTGATTCACATGTAAAATTGTCCTGAGTGCTGACCCGCGTCTACATCGACAACTTCCGCTGCTTCGAGAAGTTTGAACACAAACCCGCCCGCCGCGAACTCCTCCTCGGCGCCAACGGCAGCGGAAAATCCTCGTTCATCGACGCGCTGCTGCTGCTCCGGCAATTCGCCGTATTCGGCGAAGATCTGCTCGAAAAGATCTTCAGCCAGCGCACCCGCTGGCTACAACAGCCGCACATGAATTTCGAAATCGACGCCGAACTCGACGGAGCGAAATATCACTACCGCCTATTCCTGGAGGAGGGAGGCTCGACATTCCAGCCTCCCCGCATCAACACGGAGTACGTACTACTGGGCGAAAAGCCCAATGAAAAGCCGCTCATCGATTTCGTGGGAGGCGAGGTTCGCCTCTACAACGACGAGTTCGAGCGAACGGCGACCTACCCGTTCGATCCGCGCCGTTCCGCTCTTGCGACTATTGCGCCGCGAAACGACATCGTGAAGCTTATGCGGTTCAAACAGTGGCTCGCAAGCCTCTCGGCTTTTCGGATCAATCCGTTCCAAACGGAGGCTTCGTCTGCGAAGGAAGACCCGTATCCGCTTCCCGACTTGACCAATTTCCCCTCCTGGTACCGCCACCTCGTCCAGATAGACACGCTCCACGCGGGAGGCCTAATGATGGACCTCGGTACGGTTCTGGACGGTTTCAAGTCCCTGCGCTTCGTCCCACTTCACGAAACCAGTTGGCTAGCCGCCGACTTCCAAACGGCCGGAGGTGCACGGGCCTACGCCTGGACCGAACTCTCAGAAGGCCAACGCTGCCTGATTGGCCTCTACGCGGTACTTAATTTTGTCTTGCTGACCCAGGCCGGCACAGTCATTTTCGACGAACCCGATAACTTCATTTCCCTACGCGAAATCCAACCGTGGCTCACTGCGGTCGAGGACGCCGTCGAGCAACGCGGCGCCCAGGTCCTGATCGTCTCCCATCATCCGGAACTCATCGACTTCTGGGCGCCTGAGAACCGGGTGCTCTTCGCCCGGGACGGCGCCGGCGCTGTCCGCATCGAGCCGATCCCAACGCAACCGGATAGCCCGCTCACCCTCTCCGAACTCATCGCCCGCGGCTGGGAACGTGAGTAACCTGGCTCGGGTCATCGTCCTCGCCGAGGACAAGCGCCATCAGAGGTTCATACGCCGTTACCTCTACCGGGCGGGGTTCGGCAGCCACGACGTCTACTTCGAGCCTCTCCCGCGAGACCGCGGATGCGCCGAACAGTACGTTCGCGAAAACTATGCCACGAACGTCAAGGACTTTCGCCAGCGGGCCGCGAGAGCGACTAAGACGCTGATCGTCGCTGTAGATGCAGACACCGTTGAAGTCGCGAGGCGCCAGCAGCAACTCGCGAGCCAACTCCATCAAGCCGGCCTCCCGAAGCGCACCGGCGACGAACCTATCGCCCACCTCATCCCCAAACGCAACATCGAAACTTGGATTCTCTCCCTCGCCAACACCCCGAATATCGACGAAACCACGGACTACCGCAGCGACCGCCGCGTCGAAGCAGCCATCAACCCGGCCGCCGAAACACTGTTCGACAACGCCCGTAACCCCTCCTCCCTCTCCAACCTACTCCCCTCCCTAACTGCCGCCCTCCCCGAACTGCGCCGCATCCCCATCTAACGCATAGCAAAAACCCACTATCCCCCCACCCCAACCTCCAGCGCTAGCATGGAACTTATGGATAGCGCCCTCGTAATCCACCGCCTCCACTTCGCCTTCACCGTCACCTTCCACTACATCTTCCCCCAGCTCACCATGGGCCTCGCCCTCCTCATCCTCATCCTCAAAACCATCGCCTGGCGCCGCCACGACGAACACTACGAGCGCGCCGCCGCCTTCTGGATCCGTATCTTCGGCGTCAATTTCGCCCTCGGCGTCGTCACCGGCATCCCCATGGAATTCCAGTTCGGCACCAACTGGGCCTCTTTCGCCAAAGCCGCCGGCGGAGTCATCGGCCAAACCCTCGCCATGGAAGGCGTCTTCAGCTTCTTTCTCGAATCCACCTTTCTCGGCTTGCTCGTCTACGGCGCCAAACGCCTCCCCGCCGCGCTCCATTGGTTCAGCGCTCTCATGGTCTTCCTCGGCTCCTGGCTCTCCGGCTTCTTCATCATCGCCACCGACGCCTGGATGCAGCACCCCGTCGGCTATCGCATTGCGCCCGACGGCCAGATCGTACTGACCAGTTTCACGACCTTACTCGGCAACCCCTGGATCTACTGGCAATACGCCCATAACATGACCGGAGCCGTAGTAACTGCCAGCTTCGTCATGGCCGCCCTAGGCGCTTTCTACTTACTAAATGACCGCTTCACCGCCTACGCCCGCACCTTCCTCCGCACCGGCGTCATCGCCGGCTGCATCGCCACCCTCCTCATGATCTTCCCCACCGGCGACCGCCAGGGCCATATGGTCGCCCAAAGCCAGCCCGTCACCCTCGCCGGCATGGAGGGACACTTCGATACCATGCAAGGCGCACCCATCGCCCTCGTCGGCCAGCCAGACATGCAACGCCTCGCGCTCGATAACCCCATCCTGGTCCCGCGCATGCTAAGTATGCTCACTTACCAGCATTGGGCCGCCGAAGTAAAAGGCCTCAAGGACTTCCCGCAGGACCAATGGCCCGATAACATCCCGCTGCTCTATTACAGCTATCACATCATGGTTGGCCTCGGAACTCTGATGATCGCCCTCATGCTCTTCAGCGCCTTCCTCCTCTGGCGTGGCAAGTTATTCGAGCACCGCACCGTCCTCTGGACCCTCATGCTCGCCTTCCCCTTCCCTTACATCGCCACAACCTTCGGCTGGATGACCGCCGAACTCGGCCGCCAGCCTTGGCTCATCTACGGCCTCATGCGCACTTCGCAAGGCGTGTCCGCCCACGTCTCCGCCGGCAACGGCCTCTTCACCCTACTCGGCTTCATGGGACTCTACGCCATCCTTACCATCCTGTTCCTCTTCCTCGTCGCCCGCGAAGTAAACCACGGCCCGGATAATCCCGCCCTCGCAGGAGGCCACTAACATGGCGCCCCTATGGTTCTGGCTCGTCGCCGTCATGATCGCCGCCTATGTCGTCTTCGACGGATTTGACTTAGGCGCCGGACTCGCCCACTTATTCGCCGCCCGCACCGAACCCGAACGCAACGC
>DAIDIH010000114.1 GCA_027459465.1 Bryobacterales bacterium
AAATGGACTGTCACGAATACGAACTTGTCCTGAGCGACCTGCAGATGGAATCTCCCGAAGCGGGTTTGCGGGTCTTAGCCCACGCCCGCATCATGGACTACGAACCGGCCACCGCGATCGTCACGACCTATCAGAACTCCCACCCAGCCAACCAGAAGCGAGTGCTGATCAAACCCATCGACGTGCCGGGGTTGCTATCGAAAGTGGCCCAGTTGATCAGTGCTCGAGCGGCACGGCGAATGCGGCGGGAGCTGCGTCAGGCAAGCGCTTAGCTACATCCCCAACGCTGGCCACAGCCTCTTCAAACACATCCAAAGCTCCGGCGAAGAAGTGATCTTTCGACTTCACGAAAAGAAGCAACTTTTCTCCAGCAAGTGTTTGAAAATACTGTTCCATACTTAGTATGGGACCAAACTGATCGTGCGTGCTTTGGATGAAGACACGCGGTACGTCACAGTGCCCCAGGCTCGAACTGTTCGGAAAACTGGTCGGATATCCCACGGCAATAATCCGTTCGGCAGGCACGGAACAACCCAAGCGCAAGACGATCCTCGAGCCGAAAGAAAAACCTGCAAGAATCACCGGAAGTTGCGGATAACGCTCGGACAATACGGCAAGGGCGGATCTGGCATCTTCCAACTCCCCTTCGCCATGGCCGTACTCGCCCTGACTGAGGTTTACTCCGCGATAGTTGAATCGCAGCACGACGGAGCCAGTCTTCCGGAGAGCGCGCGCAATCCGATAAACCACCTTGTTGTGCATCGTTCCGCCGTGCTGCGGGTGGGGATGGCAAACCAGGGCAGCCGACCGGGGAGCACCTTCCTCCGGCTCCTCAAGTAAAGCCTCCAGTTGCCCGGCTGGGCCACTGATAAATAAAGACTGAATGCTCCTAGGCATTGTCTCAGTTCGAACGGTAATTGGTGAATTGCATGTCGATCTGGAAGTCCGTGCCTCGAAGCACTTGCATCACTTCCTGCAACGTGTCGCGGTCCTTCCCACTCACGCGAACCAGATCGCCTTGAATGGAAGCTTGAACTTTCTTTTTGCTGTCCTTGATCGTCTTGACGATCTCGCGGGCCTTCTCAATCGGAATCCCCTGCTGCAGGCTGATCTCCTGCCGAACGCTCGAACCGGCCGCCGGCGTGATTGCTCCGAAGCTCAAACCCTTCAGCGGAACCTTTCGTTTGATCAGCTTCTGTTCGAAAACCTCAGTGATTGCTTTGAGCTTGAACTCGTCCTGGCTGGCCAGGGTGATTTTGTGGTCCTTCTCGTTGAGCTGGATCGAACTTTGCGAGTCCTTAAGGTCGTAGCGAGTCTGGATCTCCTTCAACGCCTGCTGGATAGCGTTGTTCACTTCAGCCAGATCGATCTTGGAGACGATGTCAAAACTGTTGTCGGGCATGGATCTGCTGACTAATCTAGCAGATCCGGCGGCGTGCGGTTCTCGCCCGCGTTCGCACCGGACGAGAAAGAAATCCCGATCTTTTTCGCCCTTTCTTCCGTCTAATATCTATTGAGAAGGAATGAGGGATGAGTGTAACCCGCAGGCCGTTGAAGGGGTATCGTCTATGGACGTCACTAGCCTCAACGGGCGGCCGATGGGGATGAGTTTATGACTTGCGAAGAGGACCGCTTGATCGCCGAGGTGCTCGGAGAACAAATAGCGGCGGAAGTGTATCCAAGCGATGGGGTGGCTTCGGAGGAGACCGAAGACGTTCTCGTCGCGCCCGCGCCGCCCACGGTTCTAAGCCGCCTGAAAGCCCTCCCCGCTCGCGCATTCAAGCACTCCCGCTGACGCCCGCCGCGCGAGACGGCGTATCCTCGGTAAATGAGCCCCCCCTCAGCGGAACCGGCCCGCGTGACGGACGCGGCGCTTAGCGGCATCCTATCCGAGTTGATCCAGCGGGAGCCGATCTTCCACCGCCCGGAGTTCGGGACGAGCCGGGCTGATTATGAACGCATGACCGCGGAGGACTTCTGGGAGGTTGGCGCGTCGGGCCGCCGTTATAGCCGCGCCTACGTCCTGGATCTTCTCAAGCAGCGTGCCGACGCAGCTTCAGCGGAAGAAGAATTGGAGGCTTCAGAATTCTGTTGCCGCCGGCTCGCAGGCGAGGTGTATCTGCTCACCTACACGCTCGTTCAGAACCGGACGCGCAAAACGCGGCGGTTGACGATCTGGGAGCGGACGCCTTTGGGCTGGCAGATCGTCTTTCACCAGGGCACGATCGTCGAAGAGCCTTGAGGCTGAACTCGCCCGGCCCGGCAGAATATACTCAAGGACTGAACCACTCTCATGTCCCATCCACTGAACCCTTACAGCAGCAGAATCACGCAACCGCCCTCGCAGGGCGCCTCGCAGGCCATGCTTTATGCAACCGGCCTGACGGAAGAAGATCTGAATAAGCCGCAGGTCGGCATCGCCAGCGTATGGTACGAAGGCAACCCGTGCAACATGCACTTGCTGGGCCTTGCGGAGAAAGTGAAGGAGGGCGTCGCCGCCGCCGGCATGGCCGGCCTTCGCTTCAACACGATCGGCGTCAGCGACGGCATCTCGATGGGCACCGAGGGGATGAGCTATTCGTTGTCCTCCCGCGAGGTGATCGCGGACTCGATCGAAACCGTGATGGCGGCCCAGTGGTACGACGCCAACATTTCCCTGCCCGGCTGCGACAAGAACATGCCCGGCTGCGTGATCGCCATGGCGCGACTGAACCGTCCTTCCCTGATGATTTACGGAGGCACGATTCGCGCGGGCCACTGGCAAGGGAAAAAGCTCGACATTGTCAGCGCCTTCCAAAGCTACGGCGAGTTCCTGGCCGGCAACATCACCGATGAAGCGCGGTGCGGCATCGTGCGCCATGCCTGCCCCGGCGCCGGCGCCTGCGGCGGCATGTACACGGCAAACACCATGGCTTCTGCGATCGAAGCTCTTGGTATGTCGCTGCCCTATAGTTCGTCTACCCCGGCCGAAGATCCGCTGAAGCTCGACGAATGTTTCCGCGCCGGGGCTGCCGTCCGCACGCTGCTCGAAATGGACTTGAAACCGCGCGACATTATGACGCGGGCCGCTTTTGAAAATGCGATGACGATCGTCTGCGCGCTCGGCGGATCGACCAACGCCGTGCTGCACCTGATCGCCATGGCGCGCACGGTCGGCGTGAAACTGGGCATCGACGATTTCCAGAAGGTCAGTAACCGCGTGCCCCTGATCGCCGACTTCAAACCGAGCGGCGCCTACGTCATGGAAGACCTCCACAACGTCGGCGGGATTCCGGGCGTGATGAAGATGCTGCTCAAGGCCGGCCTGCTGGACGGCTCCTGCCTCACGGTGACGGGCAAGACGGTCGAGCAGAACCTCGCCGGCCTGCCCGGCCTAAGCGAAGGCCAGCCGATCGTGCATTCGCTCGACAACCCGATCAAGGCGACAAGCCACCTGCAGATCCTCCGCGGCAATCTCGCCCCGGATGGCGCCGTGGCCAAAATCACCGGCAAGGAAGGGTTGCGGTTCTCGGGTCCGGCGCGCGTGTTCGACTCCGAAGAGGACATGCTGCACGCGCTCGAGCGCGGCGAGATCGCCAAAGGCGACGTGATCGTGATTCGCTACGAAGGCCCGAAAGGCGGACCAGGCATGCCCGAGATGCTCACGCCGACCTCGGCGATCATGGGCGCGGGATTGGGCAAAGATGTCGCGCTCATCACCGACGGGCGGTTCTCCGGCGGTTCGCACGGCTTCATCGTCGGCCACGTGACGCCGGAGGCGCAGGAAGGCGGGCCGATCGCACTCGTCCGCACCGGAGACCAAGTGACGATCGACGCCGCCAACAACACGCTGAGCGCGGACGTGAGCGAGGCCGAATGGGCCGCGCGGCGCGAGGCCTGGGAGATGCCGCCTTACAAGTCCAAGCGCGGCGTGCTCGCCAAATACATTCGCCTGGTCAAGAGCGCCAGCCTCGGCTGCGTCACCGACGAAGAGTAGTTAGATTCCGTTGCTCCAGGCGAGGCCGTCAACCCCACGGCCCGCCGGGATCAACTTTTCCACCTTCCAGTCCGACGTCGAGATCGCGGCCACCGTGTGGCTGGAATCGCAGGAGACATACGCGGTCTTGCCGTCGGGTGACAGCAGGACCTCCTGCGGCGCCTTGGGCACGGCAACGGTGTGGGCCACTTTCATCGTTTTCAGGTCCACCACGGCCACAACGTTGGCGGGCGGCACGGCCAACACGAGCCAGCGTCCATCCTGCGTCGGCGCGGAACCATAGCCGGTCCCTGGCAGCGCGACCCAGTGCGCCACCTTCATCGTCTTCGCATCGATTACCGCAAGCCGCGGCGCCCTCTGATCGCTGGTGAAAACCAGCTTGTCGTCGGGGGAAACCGAGATGCGCTGCGTCTCCTTCGAAATAGGAATGATGCGGAGGGTTTTTCGATGGACCATGTCGAGCACCGACACCGTGCCCGGCCCGACGTTGGCCGTGTAGCCGCGCGTGCCGTCGTGGGAAATGGCGAGCATATGCGATTCGGGCTGTCCGGTCGGAATCGTGCCGACGATCTTCAGGGTCTTCGGATCGATGATCGTTATCGTCTTGCGAAGCTCGGTCGTGACGTAGAGCAGCCCGTCTTTCGGCCCGAACATCGGGCAGTGCGGGCGAACGCCGCCGCCGAAGTCGACGCTCCCGGTGACCTCGTGCTTCTCGAGATCAATGACCACCATGTGCGTGCCGTCGGTGCCGGGCTTGCCGACGCCCGAATTGCCGTAGATCGGCACATAGGCGGTCTTGCCGTCGGGAGACGCGATGAGTTCATGGCCGGTGACGCCCTGTTCATCGATGTTGGCGATCTGGCGGCCGGACGCCGGATCAATGATGGTCAGCGTGTGGTCACCTTTATTGGTGACAAGAAGGGAACCGGCAGTTGCAGACATAGAAAGTAAGCAGACAGTGGCGGCGAGCGAGGCCGCGGTGCGGGTCGTGAGCTTAAGAATTGACATCGTTTTCCTTGCGCCAGATCACGCTATCACAGGGCACGCATATGGGGCAAGGCGGGTTTCGCTTCCCGGGTCGTCGAATACCGCATCCCGATCTTCACAACGGAGGTGCTAGCTTCGTAACCATGCGGGCAGTGCCTGCCGCCACTGAGAAAACCGCGCCGCGCCGGTGGAAGCAAATGCCCCGCCGGGCTTGGGAGGTCTTGCGCCAGGAAGGCTTCCTCAGTCTTTGGTTCCACATCCTCGGTGAAACCATCTATCGCCGGGTGATTTTGTTCGAGCGCCCGCTCAGCGACCCGATTCCATCCGCCTCCGCCACAATCCCGGTGGAGATCTCGCTCCTAAAGCCCAGCGAGGTCGACGAGTACGTCGCGTTCCACCCCGGCCTGGATGCAGGAGAAGTCCGTGACCGGCTCGACCGCGGCGGCAAATGCTTCCTTTCCCGCTACCAGGGCTCCATCGTCAATGCCTGCTGGACCGCCGAGGGCTCTGTCTGGATCGATTACCTCGGACGCAGCCTCCAACTCTCCCGTGACGAAGTGTATGTTTACAACAATTACACGGACCCGCGTTTTCGAGGTCTCAACATTCCGGCCGTTCGGGCCGGCGTAATGCTGAGCCACTTCCGCGAGTTGGGTTACCGCCGCCTCGTCGCGGTCGTGGTTCCGGAGAACAAAGCCGCCTTTCGGTCGCCTGACAAGGCCGGTTATCGCCCGATCGGCGTCATCGGATACATCAAGATCGGCCCGTGGCGGCACGACCTGATGTCGGCCTGGCGCCGGCCCGGCCACGAAAAATAGGATCGCCGTCAGACGCAGGGCCCGGATCGGATGCCTGTGATAGCCTGAAACTCGGATCCGATGTCTGCAAAACGAGTCGCGATCGCGGCGGCGGCCTTGGTTGTCTTGATCGTTGCCGTTCTGCTGCTTGCTTCCTCTACCCCGAGCGTCTCACTCGATCCAAGCGTGAAGATGGTTGGCACTTTGACTCCAATGTCCGTGGACGTTGTCTCGCGACACGGCATACGCCGCCTGAATGTGTACCTGGAACAGAACGGCGCGCGCATCGACGCCGGACATCTCACCTGGCCCTCCTCCCGCGTGTGGTTCTGGCTGCACAAGCACGCGCCGGCGCAGTATGTGCTGAAGGCCGGCTCGAAGACCGCTCCAGGCATCAAGGATGGCCCGGCCACGCTGATCATCGAGGCCACTGCCAACGATCTGCGCGGCTCGACCGCGACGCTGCGGCGGCCGGTGACGATCGCGACCGGACCGCCCATGGTGTCGGCCGACGGCGAACAGCATTACATCAACCAGGGCGGCTCGGAAGTGGTCCGTATCGATCCTTCCGGTTATTGGACCGAAGCCGGCGTACGCGTCGGCAAGTACACGTTCCGCAGCTTTCCCATGCCCAACGGAACCGGACGATTCGCCATCTACGCCTACCCCTGGGATTTGCCCCCGGACGTTGTGCCCATGGTTTTCGCCCGTAACCCAACCGGCGCCGAGGCGACCGCAAGCTTCGCCTATAAGTTGTTTCCCAAGCCGCCGCGCAAGAGGGACTTCGAGTTGACCGACGACATCATGCGCCGCCTGGTGGAGCAGATTGCGCCCGGCGGCAGCGGCGACCTTCTCTCCCGCTTTCTCGCCATCAACCGCGAGATGCGCCGCGACAACAACGCCACGCTCTCCGCTTTGCGGGACAAAACCCAACCGCGGTTCCTCTTCACCAAACCGTTCCGGCAGCAACCGGATTCCAAAGTGGAGAGCGTCTTCGCCGACGTGCGCAGTTACATGTATCACGGCAAGAAAGTCGACGAGGAAGTACATCTCGGCTTTGACCTCTCCGTCACCCAGCACGTGCCGGTGCTCGCCGCCAACGACGGCATCGTCGTCTTCGCGGAAAGGCTCGGCATTTACGGCAACTGCGTTGTCGTAGATCATGGTTACGGGATCCAGAGCATTTACGGCCACCTGAGCGAGATCGCCGTCAAGCCAGGCGACGCCGTGAAGCAGGGCCAGGCGATGGGACGAAGCGGTTCGACGGGCTTGGCCCTCGGCGATCACATCCACTTCAGCATGCAGGTCGATGGGGTGGAAGTGAACCCGGTGGAGTGGTGGGACGGACACTGGCTCCAGGACCACCTCTGGAGCCGGCTCAGCCTTCAGGGCGCGCAGGCTTCTAACGCTTCCGCCGCAGGCGCCGAACCAGCAGCCAAACACAGAAGACGGCGGCGGCGCTAACCGTAACGATCGTCAGATTCCGATGGATAGCGCGGAACACCGGCATCCATTTATCGCCGAGATAATAGCCCAGCGACAAAAATGTAGTCACCCATAGCGCTGCGCCGGTGTAGGCGTAGAGCGCAAACGGCCGGTACTCCAGTTCCGAAGTACCCGCAACGATGGCCGTGACGTGCCGGATCCCGGGGACGAAATACCCGATCGTCAGGGACCAGTGGCCGACATGCCGGAACCACTCGTGAACCCGATCCATGCGCTTCTGGGTGAGGTGAAGATACCGCCCGTACCGGTGGATAACGCGCCCGCCGGCGCTGCGCCCGATGAGGTAACTCACGCTGATTCCCGAAGCGCTCCCGGTGAAGGCAGCCACAAAGGCGTACACCGGGTGAAGCCGCGACCGGGAGATCAGGTAGCCGCACAGCACCAGCATCGTCTCGTCGGGCACGGGCAACCCGACGATGCCTAACACGAGCAGGCCGAAGATCGCGAAATAACCATACGTCGAGATCCACTGCAGGAGTTGGTCCAAGTTCAGAGGATAGCCGACGGCGCGCCGCGAGCGCTCCGGCGTTAGTGCCCGGCCGACACCGGCATCACTTCCAGCGCCTTCCGCTTGCTTAGCTTCGGCCAGGCAAAACCATAGAACGCCACGAAAGCGAAGCAGAACATGGGCACGATGAATCCCCGCGACATGTCAAACAGATCCGCCACGTAGCCCATGAGCTTCGGCATCACTGCCCCGCCCATGATCGCCATGACGATAAACGAGGACGCCTTCTTCGACTTCACCCCAAGTCCGGCGATTCCAAGGGCGAAAATCGTGGGGAACATGATCGACATGAAGAAGTAGCTTAAGAAAACGCAGATCACCGACAACCAGCCCAGCTTGAAAAACACCAGCAGCGTGGCCACCACATTCGCAAACCCGTAGACACCCAGCATGCGGTGCGGAGAGAATCTTCTCAAAAGTCCGGCGCCCGTGAAGCGCCCGGTGAGAAAACAAAGAAACGCGACGGAGGCGAGATTGGAGGCGCCCTTATCAGTCAGCAGGAGGCCGCCGGATTTCCCGGTATCGAACCAGCCGCGCAGCCAGTCACCGAGCGGACCGGCGTGCCCGGCCAGCGCCGCCATCGTGCCGCCCCAGGAAGCCGGGATGGGCGGAAGTTCCGCGGTCATGTAGTTGATGAAGAAACTGAAAATGCCGGCCTGCGCCGCAACGTAGAAAAACTGCGCCACCACCGCCATCACGAAGTGCGGATGAGCCCAGATCGAGTGGGCCAGGTCGTGAGCCGAGGCGTCTTCCGGGTATTCGTCCGGGGTTTGAATCTCCGGAACGTGAGAGAAGTAAAATGTCGTGGCCAGCAGCAACACCGCGACCGCAACGCCAAGATAGGGGATGTAGAGCGTCTCGCTTCCGGTGCTGCGGCCGTGCGCATCCCGCGAATAGAAGAAGATGCTTCCCACGATCGGACCCAGAATCAGGCCGAGGCCGTTGCACGATTGCGCCAGGTTGATCCGCGTGGCGGCGTAGCTTGGGTCGCCGAGAACCGTGGTGTACGGGTTGGCCACCGTTTCGAGGAACGTCAACCCGGTCGCGATCGCGCAGACGCCCGCCAGGAAGGCAATAAACGCGCCCGTCGGCGAAACCGCTCCACTCTCCATCATCGAGTTGATGTGCGTCGCGGGAAGAAACCAGAAGCCGCCAAGGGCCACAATGCACAGCCCGGCGATGATGCCCCACCGGTAACCGATCTTGCTGGCAAGCCAGCCAGCGGGGATGGACATGAGAAAGTAGCCCAGATAGTGCGCAAACTGCACCCAGGCCGACTGCGACTTACTCAGGTGCAGGACTTCCTGGAAGTGCTTGTCCATCACGTCGATCATCCCGTTGCAAAAGCCCCAGACAAAAAACAGGGTCGTGACAAGGAGGAACGGAAACGCAAAGTTCTGTCCGTTCACCGAGAACAGGTTGGACTTTTGGCTCTTGATCATGCGGGTCGGCTATGGGTAGGCAAGTGAGGCAACACGCGCCTGGGTCACTGCTGGCTCGACATCGCCGGAACAAGACGACGAACGCGCGCTCCAGGCTCGTTTCAATCAGCGTTTACTCTATCAGTTTCGCCCAGACCTGTAAACCGCCGCACCGCCGGTCCGGCTGTGCAAAAAGGCTCTCCGGCCGGCAGCTTTTTTCTTGACAGGTTGCGAGGCCCATTGTAGATTTATGCATGAACAATGCGCCTGTTTTCTAGCAGTTTCCTATTAGAACCGCGCGAATGGCGCATGGCGCCGCAGAGGCAAAACCGCTGAGTCTTGGTAAACCGTCGCTTCCCAATTAGCGACGTCAGGGGAGGATTAAAAGTGAGCGCACAAGGACCCGGGGACTTTAGCTTTCGCGGACTAGAAGGGCCGGAATCGCACCCGCGCAACGGCCATTCCGTCCCGCCCGGTGTGCCGCCCCGCCGCCGGATCCTGACAGGCTGGGGATCGTTTTTGTCAAGAGGGATCGCCGCCGCGTTGCTGTTTGAGCTGGTTTCCGGCTTGGCGATCACGTTCAGCCCATTCCGGCCCACCATCGAATGGGGCCTGCTCGTGCACACCGTTCTTGGCGTCGCGGCGATGGTGCCTTTCGCCGTCTACCTTATCTTGCACTGGCGGGACTATTCGACGCAGGCCATGTCGGACGTGAAGGTGCTCGGCTATGTTGGATTCGCCTCCCTCGCCGTCTGCGCAGTTTCCGGGCTCGCCGTCACTTGGCAGGGGCTCTTCGAGATTCGCACCACTCCCTTCCTGCGCTATACCCATCTGCTGTCGACGCTGATGTTTGTGGCCGCTTCGGTGCCTCACGTTCTGCTGTCCTGGCTTCGCCGCCGGACCGGAGAACCGGCCGGCCCGGCCCGGGCGTGGGTCCGCCAGATGATCGCGGGAGCCGTTGTGGGAGCGGCCTGCGTGGTTGCGCTCGGCTTCGCCTATTCCGGCACGAAATACAACAACCATTTTCCACGCGGCTACAACTTCCTCTACGGCGCCGGCCGGCCATTCGCTCCGAGCCTCGCCCGCACTTCCACCAACGGCGCCTTCGATCCGAAATCGCTGGCAGGCTCGGCCACCTGCGGCTCCAGCGGGTGCCATACCCAGATTTATAAGGAATGGGAGTCCAGCGCGCACCGCTATGCCGCCATGGATCCTATCTTCCAGGGCATTCAAGATGTCATGGCGAAGCAGAACGGGCCGGAATCCACGCGCTACTGCGGCGGGTGCCACGATCCGATCTCGCTGTTTTCCGGAACGAAGAATATCTTCGTGGCAAAACTTACTAACCTGGATGGATATAACGAAGGGATATCCTGCCTGGCTTGCCACGCGATCCGCAAAACAGACATTCAGGGTAATGCCAACTACACGATCTATCAGCCTACTGACTACCTCTGGCAATGGAGCCCGGATCACTCGGCCGGCGCCATCGCGCGCAACTTCCTGATCCGCACCTGGCCCGCCGCGCACGACTTACTCAGTAAGCGAATGTACAAGAAACCCGAATACTGCGCGGCCTGCCATAAGCAGTTCATCGACAAGGAAATCAACCGCGTCGGTTGGGTCCAGTTACAAAATCAGTACGACAACTGGGCCGCCAGCCACTGGAACAAGAAGGGCGACCCCCGCGCCACCGTCGAGTGCCGCGAATGCCACATGCCGCTGGTAGATTCCACCGATCCCGCCGCCGGCGACTCGACCGACTACAACCGCAGCCCCGACGACCACAGACACCGCAGCCACCGCTTCCTGGCCGCGAACAGCTTCATCCCTGGGCTGCTCCACCTCGATGGCTGGCACAAGCACGTTGACCTCACACAACAGTGGCTGCAAGGGAAATTCAACATTCCTGAGATCGAGAACAAGTGGGCCAGCGGACCGATTGTCCTGATGGGAATTGACGCACCCACGACGGTTCAACCCGGGCAGACCGTACCGGTTCGAGTGGTGCTCACCTCGAACAAAGTCGGCCATGATTTCCCCACCGGCCCGCTCGACCTGATTCAAAGCTGGGTGGATATCAGCGTCAGGGACAGCGCCGGACACGTCGTGTTTACCTCCGGCGAGCGGGACAAGCGTCACTTCCTCCCGCCCGGCACGTTCCTGTTCAAGGCCGAGCCGGTGGATCAATACGGCAACGTCATCGACCGGCACAACCTCTGGGAGATGGTCGGCGTGCG
>DAIDIH010000115.1 GCA_027459465.1 Bryobacterales bacterium
TCTCGAGCAGGCTGTCCCGGATAAGCAGCTTCAATTCCGAAGCGTCGCCGACCAGGCGGCGGTCCACCCGCTGCCGGATCCCTTCCAGAATCTCGTGCGCGGCTGTAACGCCGATATCGGCGCCGATCAACGTGAATTCCAATTCTTCCAGGAGGCCGGCGTCGATCTCCTTACGGCCGGCGAGAGCGTCTTCGAGCCGCTCCACAAATCCGGTGCGCGTCTTCTGGATGCCTGCCTTGAGCCGGTCGAGCAGGTTCGGTTCCTGCGGAACCGCTCCAAACAGAGTCTGAATCATGAGGCTTTGCTTCATTGTACCGGCTTACGATTGCGATACCTATATCCAGGCGCTAGTGTTACAATCGCGGCTATACCGACGTTAGGTCTGCGAAGCCGCCGTCCGGGAAGACGGTTGCGATTTCGTCACTGTTCCGCAACGAAGCATTCACGAGTGCTGGCTACACTGTCGTAGTCCATTAGTTTAGGGGATCTCCTAAAACACAGAATAATCTTTCGCGCGCGCCCCAACCGGCCCGCTTGCAAGGAGTTGCATGAGAACGACGCATTCCCGGAACTTCCTCGGGTTCACTTTGTCTCTATGGCTTGGCGCCTGGCTGTCGCTGGGAAGCGCCTCACGGATGTTGGCCCAACAATCGTTACTTGGGGCCATAACCGGCAGCGTGATGGATACCAGTGGCGCCGCGGTCCCAGGCGCGAAAATTACGGCGCACAATGCCGCCACAAACCTCGAACAGACCGCGACGAGCGGAGCGGACGGGTCGTATCAAATACCGGATCTGCCGATTGGCACGTACAAGCTGACGATCGCGCTCGATGGCTTTCAGACCGAGGAACACACGCAGATTCTCGTGCAAGGCGGCCGCACGACGACCGTGAATGGGAGTCTGAAGCCGGGCACGATCAGCACTACGGTCCAGGTCACAGCGACGCCGCTGCTCAACCAGGTAGACACCACGAACGGCTACATTCTTGACTCGCTCACGATTCAGAACACGCCGCTTGAGACGGGTAGCTTCACCCAACTTGCGATTCTCGCGCCCGGCGTGAACGCCGACTTCCTCGCCGGCGCCGGGTCGAACTCCGGCCTGGGTAATCAAGCCATATTCGCCAACGGCCAGCGTGACTCTTCGAACAGCTTTTCCATCAACGGCGTCAGCTCGAATAATCTGTTCAACGGCAATTCGACCAGCCAGGTCGCCTCGAACCGCTTTGTCCTCAACACGAACGAAAACTTCCTCCCGGACGGAACGATCGTAACCAACACGTCGGTCTACGACGCTATTGGCCAGGGTTTGCCAACGCCGCCGCCGGAGACGATCGAGGAGCTACGCGTAAACACGTCGATGTACGACGCCAGTCAAGGCGCGCACAGCGGTGCGCAGATCGAACTCACCACCAAGAGCGGTACGAACGAATTCCACGGCATGGGTTACGGTTACTACCAGACCAGCGACTGGAACGCGGCGCCGTTCTTCCGCAACGCCTCGCCGGCGATTCCCGCCGATCAAAAGGTGCCGTACCTGGATAACCGGCGCTACGGCGCGACTCTCGGCGGCCCAGTTGTGAAAGACAAGTTGTTCTTCTTCGCGTCTTATCAGGGCACGCGGGTACATGATGCGACGCTCGGACAGAGCTTTCTGGATGTGCCGCAGGGGCTGACGAACGATCGCAGCGCCGCCGCGCTCGCCAATCTCATCAATAACGACTTCGGAACCAGCGCCGTGGCGAGCCAGATGGACCCCATCGCACTTAAGCTGATGCAGGCCAAGACGTCAAATGGCCAGTACCTGATACCGACGCCGTCGGTCACCGATCCCAACGTCGCTGCCCAGTTGGGCTATAACGCCCTCATTACGGTTCCGGCGCCGCTCTACACCGTTACCCAGATCAACGGAAACATGGACTACGTCGTCAGCAGCAACGATCGCATTTCCGGGAAATACTTTTATCAGAATAATCCCAATTCCAGCCCATTCGCAGCCAGCCAGACGCTCGGTTTCCCGCAGACACTGTTTGCGGGCGCCCAGGCTTTCTCCCTCGACAATACGCGAATCCTGACGCCAAACCTGACTTGGGACCTTCACGCCGGCTTCACGCGACAGCGAGCCTTCGCTGGGGTCACGCCGCAATACACGGCGCAGGATTTCGGGATCAATCTTTTCGGGCTGAACAAATTCCCCGGCATTAACATCCAGTATGCCGACCCCAACGTCGGCAATAGCCTCGGCATAGGCCCGGCCTCGAACTTTGCCAATGCCGGGGTCTATCAGAATCAGTTTGAATACGGTACTGGGCTGGGCTGGGTTGTAGGTAAGCACACGATCAAGGCGGGCACGACGTTCGACCTGACCCAACTCAACATTGTGAACGAGAACAACCAGGTGGCAAGCATCGGCTTCGCCGACTTTTCTACGTTCATGCTCGGCCAAGTCCGGCCCGGATTGGGTAACTCGGTATACTTCACCGGCTCATCGAACCGCTATTACCGGGCGACCACCGCCGGCGCATATGTCACGGACAATTGGCGCCTGAAGAGTAACCTAACGCTGGACCTCGGCGTTCGCTATGACTACGATGGGCCTCTTTGGGAAAAATATGGCAACCTCACCAACTTTTACCCGAATCAGTATGCCTACAGTGACAGCACCGACGCGCTCACTGCCTCCGGACTTGTGATCGCCGGCAACAACCCAACTGTCGGGACCAGGGGTGTGAGTCCTTCGACCATGCTCGCCAATCAATGGGGCTTCGCCCCTCGCCTCGGCGTTGTCTGGAGCCCGTCAGCCGTCAAGAATGTGGTCGTGCGTGCCGGTTGGGGTATGTACTACGACCGCGGCGAATTCTTTAGCGAACTCTCGCCGAGCGCTGGTTTCGGCTACAACGGTCCGTTTGGCGTGACACTGGAGCCACCGTTCGTGGTCCCCTTCGCCGCCCCGCAGGGTGCGACGTTCGAAAATCCGTTTGGCACGACGCCGCCTCCGGCGCCGCCGGGAACTGTCGCCAGTTTCGCCGGCCTTTTGCCCAACAAGGCCGGCCTGATCAATGGCGCGAATCCGTTCTTGTTCGGCGGCTACGATCCTTACAATGACCTGCCGTTCACGCAGAACTGGACGGTGGACCTGCAGTGGCAGCCACTAAACGACTGGGTGTTCGACCTGGCCTATGTGGGCAATCACGGAACGAATTTGACGGTACCCGTGCCGTTCAATCAGGCCCAGATCGCGACGCCGCAACATCCCGTCCATGGCGAACAGTACTCGTACGGCTATAACGTAACCACGCTGGAGCCATACTCGACCGCGGATGGCGGCAACACCGACCTACGTGTGCCCTATCTTGGGTACAGTCCGAATTCGGTCTACTACGAAGCGGCCGGCATTTCGAATTACAACGCCCTGCAGTTCCAGGTGCGCAAACGCTTCAGCCAGAACTTCATGATCAACGCCAGCTACACCTGGTCGCACAGCCTGGACGACCAGAGCGGCCTTGGCCTGTTCTACAACGGCAACAACCCTTTGAATCTAAGCCAGGCATACGGTAACTCCGATTTTGATCGCACGCACGTTTTCACCATCAACTACCTCTACAACACGCCGAAGTTGACAAACAACAGGACTCTCGGGACGGTTGTGAACGGATGGGGTTTGAGCGGCACAACCGTGGCTGAGAGCGGGCAACCATACGGAGTCTATGATTTTAGCGGTGCGGTGGCGAGTTTATATTACAGCAACAACGACTACATCACCAATCCCTTTGTCCCCATCGCCAGCGGGTTCAATGCCGGATCGGCCCAGCTACAGGGCACCATGGGTGTCAATCCGAACAACCCGGTGCTGAACTACAAGGCTTTTTCCGTGCCGACGGTGGCTCCGGGCACGAACGGCGTTCCACCCTGTGGCGTGGACTTCAACGGCAATCCGGCTTGCGACACGTACGAGACCGCGTTCGGCAGCGCGGGCCGCAATATGTTCCGCGGTCCCTTCCAAACCCGATTCGACCTGGCCGCCTTCAAGGAGTTTTCCCTTACCGAGCGCTTTAAGCTCCGCTACGAGGCGGATTTCTTCAACCTCTTTAACCAACCGAGCTTCGACACGCCGAACAACAACGTCCAGTTCTACAGTTTCGGCAACCCGCCCCGTACCTACAATCCGCCTCACGGCAGCCTCGGTTACATCCAGCACACGATCGGCAGT
>DAIDIH010000116.1 GCA_027459465.1 Bryobacterales bacterium
CTACCCGCGGCTCACGCGAGCGGGCTGCGCTTTAGCGCGTAGTCGATCGCCTCTTGCGGAACGCTGAATTCGCTCACCGCGGTGTTGCCCATGTACCCCAGGTCCTTCACGCCCGCCGGACTCGCGTAGAAAGCGTCCACCACCATCCCGCGCATCCAGGAGAAGAAGTGCACGCCGGGGGCGAGCCGGGGATCGTGCTCGTTCTTTTTGTAGGCGATCTTGTCGAGCACGGCGGTTTGCTGCTCGGGCTTCAAGCCGGCAAACGCCGCGCCGTACTGCGCGCGCGTGTAGTTGTCCAGCCACGCCAGGCCGCCCGAGTAAATCTCGCGCATCTCGTCGCTGCGCGAGCAGAGAAAATCTATGAACTCGGCCGCGCCGCCCTCGCTTGCCGCCGGGGAGTGCTCATCGGCCGGCACGATCAGATCGCCGAGCAGGCGCACCGTGGCGTACTCGTGTTTGGTCAGCGAAAGCGGTTCGTAGTTCGGCCCTTTGTCGAGCGGCCCCGTCTGTAGCGGATCGTGGTGCAGTTGCTGGCCCAGCACCGGAGGCAGGCCACCCGCGGCCAAAGCAGCCGTTCCGCCGATCGCTTTCAGCAACCCGCGCCGCGTTGTATTTCCCTGTGTCTCAGACATTGCCTTTTCTCATCTCCTCGAGCAGATGCTCCGACGTGCGCCACGACAGAGCCACGATCGTCAGCGTCACGTTCTTGTCCGGGTTGCCCAAAAACGGCGACGCATCCGCCACGAACAGGTTCTTCACCTCGTGCGCCTGGCAATAAGGGTTCAATACCGAATTCCGCGGGTTCGCGCCCATGGACACCGTGCCCGCCTCGTGAATAATGCTGCCGCCGGTCGAAACCCCCGTCGCGTCGTCCGCCGGCCGCTTTCCGCCGATCACCTTGCCGCCCATCGTTTCGATCAGCGCGGTAAAAGTGTCGTGCATATGCTGGGCCTGCTTGATCTCGTGCTCGCTCCAGCGGAAGTGGAACTTCAACACCGGAATGCCCCACTGGTCCACGCGCTCGTTGTCGATTTCGCAGTAGCTGAAATCGTTCGGAATCATGTCGCCGCGCCCGCTGAAGCCCACCGTGGCGCCGTACTCTTCCCGGATCGCGCTTTTGAGCGAGGCGCCGTAGCCTTCGTGCCGCGCGGCCGTGCCGTGGAACGAGCCAAGCTCCGGCATGTGGAACCCGCCGCCGACTTCGATGTGATAACCGCGCGGGAAGCCCTTCGATTTGTCGTCGAGCAGCCACCACGGTATGTAGACGTGCATCCCGCCGATGCCGTCGGAGTTATGCCGCGGCAGGCCGTCGAGCGCCGGCACGTGCCCGCTCAACGCGTAGCCCACCGTGTCCGTGAGGTTCCGGCCAAGCATACCACTGGAATTCGCGATCCCGTTGGGGAACCGCGGCGATTTGGAATTCATGAGCAGCCGCGCGCTTTCGCACGCGCTCGCCGCCACGACTACCGCGCGGCAGCGGATCTGCTTCTCGGTTCGCGTGGTCTTATCGATGTAGGAAACCGCCGTCACACGCCCGTCGGGCCCGGCGATCAACTCGCGCGCCATCGCGTTCGAGATCACGTTCAGCCGCCCGGTCTTCATGGCCGGGAAGATCATCGCCTGGCTCGAAGAAAACGCCGAAGCGGTGTGGCACCCGCGCCCGCACTGCGCGCAATAATGGCAGGCCGGGCGTCCAGGCTTCGACCGGGTGAGCATCGCCATCCGCGAAGGGATGCAGGGAATGTTCAGCTTCCCCGCCGCTTTCTGGATCAGCACCTCGTGAACGCGCGGCGCGATCGGCGGCAGAAACTTCCCATCCGGCGCCGTGCGCAAGCCTTCGTGTGTGCCCGTTACCCCGATGAACTCCTCGGCTTTGTCGTAGTACGGCGACATCTCGTCGTAGCTGACCGGCCAGTCGTGCCCGAGCCCGTCAAACGAGTAAGCCTTGAAGTCGTAGTCGGAAAAGCGCAGCGATATGCGGCCGTAGTGGTTCGTCCGCCCGCCCAGGATGCGCGACCGGAACCAACGGAACTTCGAATCCGGAGCCACCGAGTACGGCTCGCCCGGCACGTCCCAAAACCCGTTCGGCGCGTTGAAATAGCCCCACTGCTGGCGGTGAAAATACATCTCGGCGTGGTCGCCCGCGCCGCGATGGTTCACCTGCCAGGGCCACTCGTGCTCCTTGAAATCCTTCATCGGATTGAGCATCGGCCCGGCTTCAAGCAGCGTCACGCGGACGCCCGCGTCGGTTAAAACTTTCACGGCCGTGCCGCCGCCGGCGCCGGAGCCGATCACGACCACGTCATGCAATTCTGCAGATCTCTGTACTTGTGCCATGCGAAGTGCGAGTATATCGCAGCGGGGCTCAGCGGTTGACATGAAAATCCTCGACCGCTTTCCGGAAAATGAGCGGCTGGCCGGCGAACGTCTTTCGAACCTTCGATCAAGGTGTGCATGTCGCGCGCTAGCGTGGGGTCGCACTAGGTTCTTCTCATACGCCTTGCCATGCCCGTATAAACCCGCGCTTTCCAGCTTCTGAATCCTTTCCCGCAACTCCTTCGGCATGGCGGCCAACTGGCGCTGGGAAACCGCGTTCATCTTCTTCGTGCTGGGAAACGTGCTGCAGAGCAGCAGCGCGCTCAGGTTCTGCTGGTACGTGAGCGCGTAGGCCTGCGCCGGCACGCCGCCGTAGGAGTGGCCCAGCAGCGCAATCTTGCTGAGTTTCAATTCCCGCCGCACCTGCTCGACGTCCTCCACCATCGCTTCCACCCTGTAGCCGGAAGGATCGTCGAGTTTCTCCGGCTTGCGCGAGCCACGCTCGTCGATGAAGATGAGGCGGTGATTGCGCGCCAGCGGGGCCAGGTAGGGCAGAAAATAGTCGTGCGAGGCGCCGGGCCCGCCATGCACCAGCACCAGCGCGGCGAAAATTTTCATTTGAAAGGGCTCTTTCCGTTTACGGCACAGTGTAGCAGCGAGATAATCGTTCCATGCCCACTGATCGCCGCGAATTTTTCGAGCGCTTGGCCGCCGCGCTTCCCCTGATCTACGCGGGCCTTCCGCGCGCACAAGCCGCCCCAACCCGCACCGGGATGCCCGGTCCCTTTCCCGGCCGCGTGGTCGCCGTCGAACATCCGGCATCCATCGTCAACGGCCAGTACCAACCCGCGACCATCCAGCAGATGATGCACCGCGGCATGCAGGAACTCACCGGCGCGCCCTCCTGGCAGGACGCCTGGCGCGCCCTGTTCCAGAAAGGCGACGTAGTCGGCATCAAGGTCAGCCCGGTCGGCGGCCCGCACCTGTGCTCGGACGCTTCCGTCATGCACGGCATCCTCGAAGGCCTCGACGCCGCCGGCCTGCCGAAATCCGACATCATCGTCTACAACCGGTACCGCCAGGAACTGCTTGCCGGTGGCATCGACAAGTGGCTTCCCGAAGGAATCCGCTGGGAAGCGGCGTCGGAGGCCTACTCGAACACGCAGCACGACATGGAAGGCTACGACCGCGACCACTTCATGGAGATGGCGCTCATCAAGCCCGGCGAGAGCTTCGATGACCCGATCAACCGCCGCTCCTATGTCGCCCGCGTGGTCACCCAGCGCGTGAACAAGATCATCAATCTTCCCGTCGTGAAGCACCACCAGTCGGCCGGCGTCACTATCGCGCTGAAAAACCTATCGCACGGCAACGTGAACAATGTGAACCGCAGCCACGTGACAAGCACGCTCAACGCCTGCGGCGTCTTCATTCCCTCCGTCGTCAGCCTGCCCGTCATCCGCGATAAGGCCGTGCTGCATATCGCCGACGGCGTCAAGGCGCAGTACCACGGCGGACCTTCGGGCCGTCCGCAGTTTCAGTGGGAACACAAAA
The DNA here is from genome assembly GCA_027459465.1 of Bryobacterales bacterium. Classification (GTDB taxonomy): domain Bacteria; phylum Acidobacteriota; class Terriglobia; order Bryobacterales; family Bryobacteraceae; genus JAJYKC01. The sequence continues at coordinate 3,871 of DAIDIH010000116.1, forward strand.
CGCTGTACTTTGCCACCGACCCCGTCGCGCTCGATAAAACTGGCTGGAAGGTGCTCGACGCCAAGCGCAAGGAAGTCGGCATGCTCCCCATCGCTTTATCGAAGCCCGATAAATACAGCACGTTCCTGAACTGCCAGGTGGAGCACATCGAGATCGCCGGCCAGCTTGGCCTGGGGGTTTTCAACGACAACAAGATCGACGTGCGGCGGTTGAAGCTCGCTTGAAGCCGCGCATCGGCATCCACACGTCGATCTCGGGGGCGCTCGAAAACGCCGCCCTGCACGCGGCCGCCATCGGCGCCGGCGCGTTTCAGATTTTTACCGCCAGCCCGCGGATGTGGCGCGCCACGGCGATTGATCCCGCGCAGGCGGAAAAACTCAAGGCCGCGCGCGAACGCCTGGGCCTCGCGCCGCTCGCCGTCCATGCCAGTTACCTGATCAACCTGGCCTCGTCGAACGAGGAGTTGCGCGCGCGGTCGACCGCGGCGTTCCGGGCGGAGATCGAGCGCGCCGCTGCCGTAGGCGCGGACTACCTCATCGTCCACCCCGGAAACTACAAGGGAGGGACGCTGGAGGAGGGGGTCGCGCGGGCCGCAAAATCGCTCGTGGAAGCCGCACGATGTAGCGTTACCGGTAACGTTATCAACCGCGTTCTTGTGCTGCTCGAAAACACCGCCGGAGGCACAAATCAGCTCGGCGGGCGGCTTTCCGACCTCGCCGCCATCCGCGCCGCCGCCCAACCCAAAATGCCCCTCAAACTCGGCTTCTGCATCGACACCTGCCACGCGCTCGCCGCCGGCTACGACGTGGCGACCGCCGCCGGCCTGCGCAAAACCGTCGCCGAAATCGACCGCGTCCTGGGTCTGGACAACGTCCCCGTTTTTCACGCCAACGACAGCCTCGGCGCCCTCGGCTCGCATCTCGACCGCCACGCCAACATCGGCGAAGGCGCGATTGGGGAAGAAGGCTTCCGCCGCATTCTCCGCCATCCCCGCCTGCGAGGCAAGACGTTTCTGCTTGAAACCCCCATCGACAAGGACGGCGACGACCGCCGCAACGTCGAAGTGCTTCGCCGTCTCAGTGGAATCTGACCGTATACTGAAGAATTCGCATGCTCCTTTCGATCCTGATCCCGGTCTACAACGAGCGGACCGTGGTGGAGCGAAGTATCGGACTCGTCCTGAAAGCGCCTCTGCCGGAAGACATGGAGCGCGAGTTGATCGTCGTTGACGATTGCTCGACCGATGGCACGTCGGAGATTCTCGCCGCGCTGGCCGCCCGCGACCCACGGATCCGGCTCATCCACAAGCCCGTGAACCAGGGCAAAGGCGCCGCGATCCGCACCGCCATCGAGTACGCCACCGGCGATTTCGCGCTAATCCAGGACGCCGACCTCGAATACGACCCCAACGAGTATCCGCGTCTGCTGCGGCCGCTGCTCGACGGCAACGCCGACGCGGTATTCGGCTCGCGCTACCTGGTGAGCGAGCAGACGCGCGTGCTGCCGTTCTGGCACTCGATGATCAACAAGGCACTCACTGGCATTTCCAACATGTTCTGCAACCTCAACCTGACGGACATGGAGACGTGCTACAAGGTGTTCCGCACGGACCTGCTGAAGAGCATCCCGATCCGCTCGAACCGCTTCGGCATCGAGCCGGAAATCACGATGAAGGCGGCGAAGCGGCAGTTCCGAATTTATGAAGTGCCGATCAGCTATCACGGGCGGAGCTACGAAGAGGGAAAGAAGATCGGGTGGCGCGACGGCGTGAAGGCGCTTGGCGTCATCCTGCATTTCTGGCTGATCGACGATCTTTACGCGCAGCCTTACGGCCGCGGGTTTCTGAACAACCTCACCGGCACGCCGCAGTATCTGAACTGGATGACGTCGCTGCTGCGGCCGCATCTTGGGGTCACGGTGCTGGAGGTTGGCGCCGGGATCGGCAACCTCACGGGGCGGCTGATGGGCCGGAGGCTGCGCTACGTCGCCGGGGAAAAGGATCCGCTCTACCTCCACGCGCTGCGCAACCGCTTCCTTCGCACGCCGAACGTCAGCGTCCGGAAGCTCGATCCCGATTCGCCGTCCGATTTTGCGGGCATCGGCGAGCGGTTCGAGAGCGTGCTCTGCGTGAACGTGCTCGAGTATCTCGATGAGCCGACGATGCTCGCTTCGATCCGCTCGGTGCTTGAGGACGGAGGTTCGTTGATCACGCTGGTTCCGCAGAGCCAATCGCTGTACGGCTCGATCGACAAGACGCTGGGCCACAAGCAGCGATTCGAGCAAGAGGATCTTGCCTCGACGCTTCGCGATTACGGCTTCGATGTGGTGCAGGTGATTCAACTGAACAAGATTTCGCGGCCGGCGTGGTGGTTTACCGGCAAGGTGCTGGGGAGCAAACGAATCAGCAAACTAATGCTGAAACTGTTCGATAAGACGGTTTGGCTGACGCGCCGCATCGATCCGCTGCTGCCTTGGAAAGGGTTGTCGCTGATTCTCATCGCGCGCAAGCGCCCGGATCGCGCATGAGTTTTCGTTTCGCTTCCTGCAACGAGATGTTCGGTCCGGCCGATGCCCGCGGTCTGGCGGCGCAGTGCCGGACGCTGCGCGAAGCCGGGTATGAGGGCATTGAGATCGCTCCGTTCACGCTCTCCGACCGCCCTTCGCTGCTCAGCGCATCGGCGCGACGCGAATGCCGGGACGCGATTACGGGCGAGGGGATGCGCTTCGTGGGGCTGCACTGGTTGATGGTTTCGAGCGAAGGGCTTCATGTCACCGCGCCGGACGCTGCGATTCGCGCGCGGGGGTGGGAACGCATCCGCGAACTGGTGGATCTGTGCGCGGATTTGGGCGACGGCGGGGTGATGGTGTTCGGTTCGCCGAAGCAGCGCGGCACGACCGGCGGGCTTAAACCGCCCGAGGCAGTCGAGCTTTTCGTCGAGGGGCTCAGTGGGGTGGCGCCGCATGCCGGTGAGAGAGGCGTCACGATTCTGGTCGAGGCGCTTCCGTTGAACCAATGCGACGTGATTGTGAATCTTGCGGAGGCGGCCGCGGTGGTCGCGCGAGTCAATCATCCGGCGGTGAAGACGATGTTCGACACGCACAACGCCGTGGATGAGACGGAGCCGCACGCGGCGCTGATTGAGCGCTACTGGTCTCTGATTCGCCACGTTCATGTCAATGAGACAGATGGCCGGCATCCCGGCACGGATGGTTACGACTTCGCTCCGGTGCTGGCGGTGCTTCGGCGTCTGGACTATCGCGGGTGGGTGTCGGTGGAAGCGTTCGATTTTTCGCCGGGCGCCGAACGCATTGCGCGCGAATCGATCGCGCATCTCAAGCGGCAAGGGGGACTCGAATGAGCAACGCGTATCTGGTCACCGGCGGCGCCGGCTTCATTGGCTCTGCGCTGGTTCGCGCGCTGCTTGCGCGGAACGACGGGACGGTAGCCGTGCTCGACAATCTGCTTACCGGCAAGGAGGCGAACCTCGCCGAAGTTGCCGGCCGCATTACGTTCCACCGCACCGACATTCGCGATGCGGAGGCCACGGCGCGGGCGATTTCGGGCGCCACGCACGTTTTTCACCTGGCTGCGATCCCTTCGGTGCCGCGTTCGATCGACGATCCGGTTCCTTCGCATGAAGTCAATATCGACGGGACGTTTAACGTGCTTCGCGCGTCGGTGGCAGCCAAGGTGAAGCGGGTGGTCTATGCGGCGTCCTCGTCGGCTTATGGCGACACGCTGGTGCTGCCCAAGGCGGAAACGATGACACCGCAGCCGAAGTCGCCGTATGCCGCGCAGAAGTTGATGGGCGAGTATTATTGCTCGGTGTTTCATTCCTGTTTCGGCCTGGAGACGGTAGCTTTGCGGTTTTTCAATGTTTACGGCCCGCGACAGGACCCGTCGAGCCCGTACTCCGGCGTGCTGAGCCTGTTCATGAAGGCGCTGCTTGGGCGGAGGGCGCCGACGATATTCGGCGACGGCGAACAGTCCCGGGACTTCACTTACGTCGAAGACGTCGCCGACCTCGTCATCAAGGCGGCGTTTGCGCCGAACGTGGCCGGGAAGATGTACAACGCGGGCAACGGCGGCCGCTACACGCTGAATTTCATCTGGGAGCTGCTGCAGCGGATCGAGGCGGTCACGCTTCCGGCGAATTACGGTCCGCCGCGAGCGGGCGACGTTCGGGACTCGCAGGCCGATACGACGCTTGCCGTGCGCGACCTCGCTCACGCGCCGCGCTTCACGATGGAAGAGGGGCTCCACCGGACGCTCGACTGGTACCGGGCGAGCCTCGGCGCCTAACTTGGCTGGAGCGGTTTGCCGATTTCCCAGTGGTGCCCGAACGGGTCCGCGAGCCGTCCGACTCTCCAACCGTATTCCTGGTCCGCGACCGGCCACACTTCGCGCGCTCCGGCCGTTACCGCCCGTGCGAACATGGCATCGGGATCGCCGGTCACGAGCACGATGCGAACGGTGCTGCCGCCCAATGATTCCGGGCTAAAATTTGCATGTTCGGGCGACTCATCCGCCACCCAGAAGGCCGCTCCATCCACGACGAGCTTCGACACCACCGCGCCGTCGGGCGCTTCCACGCGGAACTCCTCCGTCGCCCCGAAGGCGGACTTGTAGAACTCGACCGCCTGCGCTCCGCGGCGCACCGAAAGCATGGGCTCGATCATTGCGCTTCGCACCTCGGCGCTATTATCCCGCACGCGCGGCGGGGTTGCGATATGATACCTCTACGATTCCACGCGTAATTCGTACTCCGCCCCCGCTCCGGCGAAACCGCTTAACCTAACCAGGAGAAATCATGAATCGCCGTCGTCTTTTCCAACTTGCCGCGGCCGCCGCGGCTTTCCGCTCCGACGCCATCGAACGGGTCCATGCCGCGACCAAGTCGGTCGCCGGGACGCCGCCGGAGTCCGTCGCCTCAAACGAGGATTTCTGGGCCGCGGTGCGCGAGTCGTTCAGCATCGACCGGAACATCATCAACCTGAACAACGGCTACTGCAGCCCGTCGCCGCGGCCCGTGCAGGACATGATGCAGCGGATGCTCGAGTTTTCGAACATGGGGCCGGTGCACACGATGATCCAGGTGCTGGAGCCGCAGATCGAGATGGTGCGGGAGCGGCTGGCGCGGGCGGCCGGCTGCGATCCGGAGGAGATGGCGATTACGAGGAACGCTAGCGAGTCGCTCGAAAACGCGCAGTACGGTGTGGATCTGAAGCCGGGCGACGAAGTCCTGACGACGAACCAGGATTATCCGCGCATGCTCACGACCTTCCGCCAGAGGGAGCGCCGCGAGGGCATCGTGCTTAAGGAGATTTCGTTTCCGGTTCCCACGCTCGGCATGGACGATCTCTACCAGCGGTTCGAGCGCGCGGTGACGCCGAAGACGAAGCTCATTCTGGTGTGCCACATCACGAACCGCACCGGGCAGATCTTTCCGATCCGGCGTATCTGCGACATGGCGCACTCGCGGGGCATCCCCGTGATTGTCGACGGCGCCCACGCCTTCAGCCACTTTCCGTTCCAGATCTCCGATCTGAACTGCGATTACTACGGGACGAGTCTGCATAAGTGGACGTACGCGCCGATGGGCACGGGCTTTCTGTATGTGCGTAAGTCGCGGATCCGCTCGACCTGGCCGCTGATGGCCGCCGGCAAGCACCAGGACGACAACATCCGCAAGTTCGAGGAGATCGGCACGCACCCGGCGGCGAATCACAACGGCATCACGGAAGCTCTGCTGTTCAACGAGAACCTGGGCATCGACCGGAAGGCCGCGCGACTGCGATATCTGCGGGACCGCTGGGCGCTGCGGCTGGCCGAGAACCCGAAGTGCCGGATTCTGCACAGCGCGGACCCGGCGCAGTCGGCGGGCATCGGCTTTTTGGCCTTCAACGGCGCCGACCCGCTGAAGATGTCCGACATACTGTGGAACAAGCATAAGATTCTGACGGCCTATATGCCGCACGAGGAATATACCGGATTGCGCATTACGCCGAACGTGTACACGACGGTGCGGGAAATCGACTGGTTTGCCGAGACAGTGGAGCACGAACTGGCGCACGCGTGAGGGGCGGGTTTCACGGTCTAATAAAGAGTACCGATGAAAGCTCTGGTTTACGTGTCGTTCAAGAAGACGGTTCTCGATCCGCAGGGGCAGACGATCCGGAAGGCGCTGGTGGGGATGGGGCATCACTCGATTGCCGAGGTGCGGCAGGGGAAGGTGTTTGAGATCGATCTGGCGCCGGGGACGGAGCGGAAGCAGGCGGAGGCGGAGATCCGCCAGATTGCCAATGACGTGCTGGCCAACCCGGTGATTGAGGAGTACCGCGTCGAGATCGTGGACTGAGGCGCGGCTTGCGGTTAGCGCAGGCCTTCGGCCAGGCGCAGTTCGCCTAACTCCTGTTCGATCGTGTAGGCGTAGTATTGGCCGTCGGGCGTCATGACCATGCGGATTTCCGGGCTTAGGCCGGCTCGGTCGGGAGGATCGATGCGGGCGACGAGGATGCGGTGTCCGGTGAGGCGGTCGAGCCGGTAGACGTGCGCCGGCAGCTCGTCCGGTTTCGAGACGAGCACGAAGCGTTGGTCCGTTCCCCAAGCGACGAGGCGCTCGTCCGGGGCGACGCCGTCGATCTTCAGCTCTTCGCCGCGCGCGCGCGCGGGATAGCCGGCGATGACGCCGTTCACCCTCGCCAGGACGTAGCGCCCATCGGGAGTGGCTCCGAGGCCCGCAAAGGCGGAGCCTTTCGGCGTGACGGGCACGGGTTCGGCGCCCGCATCGGCATCCATCACGAACATTTGGCGGCCGGGCTCGCCGCGGCTAGCCAGGAGCCACAGCTTTTTTTTGCCGGCCAGGAATCCGACGCGCTCGACCTCGAAGCCGTCGAGGGGAATCCTCCGCGGCTGTCCCGCTCCGATGGGATAGATCACAATGCCTCGCCGCACTTGGTCGACGGCAGCGGCCCAATCTCCGTCCGGCGACATCATCGGCAGGAGTCCTTCGCCGAGTTTTTCCGCGGGTCCTCCATCGGTTGGGCGGATGAAGGCCAACTGCATCTCGCCGGCGCCTTCGCCGGTTTCGGAGAAGGCGATGCGATTGCCGTCGCGAGAGATGTCGGAGGCGAGGCCGAAATCGAGCCAGGTCAAGTCGCGGTCGCGCGTGGCGCCGGGCGAATGAAACAGGATTCGCTGGCGGAAGTCGAGCCCTTCGAGCAGCGCCTCTCCGTTTCGAGAGACGTCCTCGAGCACGAGACTTGCCGACTCGCGGAGGACCATGCGCTCGCGGCTGTCAAGGGAAACGGCCCACAAGTCATGCCGCGTGCCGGTGCGGGCGGCGGTGAACCAGATTTCGTTGCCGCGGGCGGACCAGGCGAGGCCGGCCGCATCGGTGAAGCGTTCCGAGAGCGTCTTCTTGCGGCCGTTCCGGTCTACGACGACGACCTCGCCGGCGGTGTCGTTGCCGGCCGCATGCTCGAACAGCGCGACACGTTTTCCGTCGGGAGAAACGCGGACGCCGGAAAAATAGCCGGGTGTCTGGGCGAGCACGGTTCCCAGCGGATATTGCAGTTCGGCGCCGTCGCCGGTGTCGCGGATCACGGCCAGATCCTTGCCGTCGGGGGACCAGTCGGCGAACTCGACGCGGTCCAGCAGCGGCTTTGGCGCCGATCCCTGCGTCACGGTGGCGAGCATGCCCTGCGGCAGGGGGGAACCTGGGCTGAAGTGCGGCTTCAGGATGACCGCCATTTCGTTCTTGCGCGAGACGGCGAGCAAGGCCGCGTCTTCGATGCCGGCCGGATGCGACTCCGGGTTATCGAGCCCGACGCTGAAGATGGCCGGCGGCTCGTCTTCCCAGGCCGCGCTGTAGAGCACGCTGTTGGCAGGGGTGAACCGGGCCGCGCCGATGCGGCCGCGGCGGAAGGTCAGCCGACGGAACTGGTAGCTGGGCAGTGGGTGGGACCAGGTTCCGATCTGGTATCCGGCGAGGCCGGCGGCGATAATGGCCACTGCGGCGAGGGCGAGTGCGGGGAGCGGGTTCGGGCGGCCCACGCGCTCGACGATGATCTGCTGGGTGGACAGGGGCGCGGAAGGTTGGGCCTGGGCGACGGCGCCCAAGGCGAAGGCGAGGTCCCGCGCGGATTGAAACCGCTCGTCGGGGTTCTTGTCGAGGCACCGGCGGAGAATCCCGGCGAGGCCGGGATCGAGCCCGGCGATTTCGGGCGGTTCGTCGTGCAGGATGGCGTGCATGACGTCGACCGGGACTGTTCCGGCGAAGGGCCGCCGTCCGGAGAGCAACTCGTACAATACGCAGCCCAGGCTGAAGATGTCGGCGCGGCCGTCGACGGGCAGGTGGCGGATCTGCTCCGGCGCCATATAGGCGGCTGTGCCGGCGATGCCGCCGGGGATTGTCGCGGGGGGGCGCGTCTGTTCGGTGACGCCGGGCTGGGCGCCCTCCTCGACCTGGCTCTTGGCGAGTCCGAAGTCGAGGACCTTCACCACGCCGTCGCGCGTGAGGAAGAGATTGTCCGGCTTGATGTCGCGATGAATGATGCCGCGCGCATGCGCCGCAGCCAAGCCGTTTGCCGCCTGCTGGATGTAGCCGGCGGCTTTTCGCGCCGGGATGCGCCCTTCCTCGCGCTGAAGTTCGCCGAGTGTCGATCCGTCGAGGAATTCGGAGACGAGGAACGGGACGCTGTCGTGGACGCCGACGTCGTAGATCGCCAAAACGTTGGGGTGATTCAGGCGGCCCGCAGCCTCGGCCTCCAGCCGGAAGCGTTTCATGCGCAGGGCATCGGCGGCAAACTCGGGGGGCAGGGTTTTCACGGCGACGTCGCGGTTCAGCCGTTCATCGCGGGCGCGATACACTTCCCCCAATGCGCCGGCGCCGAGGCGTCCGGTGATCTCGTACACCCCCAACCGGTCGCCGGCGGCGAGGGTCATGGCGTGCAGGCGCTCATACGGCTATTGCTTTTCGGCGGGCGCCGGGGCCGGGGCGGCCGGTGCGGCGGCGTCGATGGTTTTGGTTTGCGCGACCAGGAGGATGCCGCGCTCGCTTTCTTTCACCGACAACTCCGCCACCACCGCGCGCGGCGTATTGATTTCCGCGGTCATCGTTCGTGATTCATGCCGGTTTAGCACGAAGGGGGCGGGATGGATTACCGGTTCGGGTTTGTGCGCGTCCGGAGTTCCCGGTTCGTAGGCGTCGACGGCGACCATGAGGGGGACGGTGGCCATATCCCTATCGTTGGTGAGCACCAGCGTGATCGCCACGCCGCCCGCGGCGTTGCGCTTCATCTCGAGTTGGGAGGAAACTTTCGGTGTGATGGTTTCCCCGCATGCGCCGAGCAACACCAGCGCCGCCATGGCGCACGCAAACCACCCGTAGGCCCGAAGACTCAATCCATCCTCCTTGATGGGTATAGTAGCAACGGCACGGCGGCCAGTTGCGCGATGGAGCACATGGCCGCCACCGCTGGGCGATGCACTCCGTACAACAGACCCGCCGTGGCGCTTCCGGCAAACCACGCGAGCCCGTACATCGTATTGTAAATGCCAAAGGCCTTGCCGCGCCGCTCGACGGGGACCGATTCGGAAATTCCCGCGCGGATCAGCGACTGGTGGGCCCCGAGGCCGGCGCCCCAGCAGATCATGCCGGCGATGGCCGCCCCGCTGCCCCCGAGCAGCACCAGGGGCGCGCTTGCCGCGCAGAGGACGACGCCGGTGACGAGGGCGGGTGTGCCGAAGCGGTCCCAGGCAATGCCAAAAGCGGGAAGCAGGAGCGCATCCGTGCCGTTGGCGGCGGCGAACAACAGAGGAATGGCGGCGGCGGCCATGATGTGTTTTGTGGCGAGGTGGAATGCGATGAGGGGGAAATCCAGCATGCCGAAGCCGAGAAGGGCGCCCGCGGCAGCGTAGAACCAGAACACACGCGGCTCGGCGCCGTTGTCGGCGTGCGAGTTGGGGCGTTCGAAGTCCTGCGGGCGGGGAAACCAGACGCGGGCGGTGAGCAGAGTTGCCAGGGCGGCGCCGAAGGGAATCGCGAGCATCGCGAAAGCACTTTGGTAGCGGCCGGTTGCGTGGAGCACCGCGGCTACCGCGAGCGGGCCGAGCAGCGCTCCGGTTTCGTCGAGCGCCTCATGGAGAGTGAATCCCCAGCCGCGTCCGGTTGCGCTTGCCGCGGCCGAGAGCATTACGTCGCGCGCGGGCGTGCGGAGTCCCTTGCCGGCGCGTTCGGCGATCATGAGCAGCGCCGCGGTTTCCCAGCGCCCGGCGAGGGAGAGCAGGGGTACGGCGCCCAGGTTGATGATGGCGCCGGCGATGACCATCGGCCAGTAGGCGCGTGTGCGGTCCGCCCAGACGCCGGAGGCCAGACGGAGCGTGTAGCCGACGAGTTCGCCGAAGCCGCTCACGAGGCCGACGATGGCGGCGGTGGCGCCGAGTTGGGCCAGATAGGGTCCGGTGATGCTGCGCGCGCCTTCGTAGCAGAAGTCTGCGAACAGGCTGACGATGCCGATGGCGACGATGAAGCGGACGGCGTTCCGGCGGGTGAGCGTCATGGAGGCAGCCGGCTAGAGTAGGCCGCCTCCGGCGCGTTTGGCGAGTTTCTTTTCGAGGCGCTCGCGGCGGCGGGCGAGAGCGGGAGCCGGGTCAAGGGCCATTGCGGCCCGGGTGAATTCAAGGGCGGCGGCGGGGTTAGCTTCGCGGTGCTCGAAGTGCTTGGCCAATTCTTCGAGGGCCTGTGTGCGGAAGGGATTTTTCCCAGCGGCGAGTTCCCGCCAAGTAACGACCGCGGCGGCGCTTCGGCCGAGTTTCTTTTCGAGCGCCGCGGCGTCCCAGAGGGTGCGGAAGAGCAGATCGTCGTTGAGGCCGCGCTCGATGGCGGCGCGGAACAGTTCGAGCGCGCGCGCTTCGTCGCCCATCTGGCGGCACCAGCGCGCCACGCCGACCATTTCGGCGGCGTGGAGGCGGGGCGAAGCAACGCCGGCGGGCACGAACGCCCGCGGCGCGATGCCGCACAAACAAGCGAGAGTCAGAATGTCGCTGACATTGTGCGAGAAGACGGAAGCGAGGCGGGCGGCACGGCCGGTGCGGAGGTAGTCGAAGTACAGCGAAGGGATGAGAGATCCCGGCACGTCGTCCTGGCGCTCGATGCCGAGGATGCGTGACTCGATCTCAACCAGCCGGCAGCTTTCCAGGCGCAGCTTCCACAGGCGCCGCGCGGTGTAGAGGAGGTCGAGATGATCCATCTGCGAGAAGGGCGGACGCGCGCGCGTGAGGCGGTAGCGGGTTTCGAGCAGAGGCTGATCGTAGGCCTTGCCGTTGTAGGTGACGAGCACGCGGAACGGCTCGAGATGCTCGGCGAGGGCGGCGAGCACGCTTGGTTCTTCGCCGGGTTCGCGGAGGAAGAACTGGCGAACGCGAAACCCGTCGGGCGCGATTCTGCCGACTCCGATGAGGAAGGCGAAAGTGCCGGCGCCGCCGGCGAGTCCGGTGGTTTCGGTATCGAGGAAGGCCCACTCGGCCGGGTCGGCGTCGCGGACTTCGCCGTTGGAGATTTCGCGGAACAGGTCCCGCGGAAGATCAGAAAGTTCGCCGACGGAGGCGCTTCCGTGGTAGCGGTGCGCGGCGTGATGGGTCTCGGCCTCCCAGTGTTTGCCTTGCGAGGTTTCCACCTCGGTTCCGGGGAGCGCGTCCGAGACGTCGTATTGAACCGGCTCGCGCGTGGGCGCAGGCGATTCGAAGCGCTGGTTAATGCCGGCGATTTTTGCGCGGAGCATTTCGAGTTGCCTGTGAATATCACCCGCCATGCTTCGCCTTTGGTTCGCCTCGCGGAAATTACAAGGATAGCATCGTGGGCCGGACGCGCGATCACCATGCCTTTGGTGTTGTGGTTCAGAAACTTGCATGATAAGGCGGTGTCAAAGGCAGTATGCTGGTTGCGGTGATGCGAGGCGGCCTGCGCCCCGATTACGGGGTGCAGGCCGGTGATAAGATGAGATCAGAGAGAGCGGATGGCTATGAAGTACGACACAACTTGGGACTGATGCTCCGGGATGCCCGGAAGATCAATTGTCTTTCCAACGCTCGGCGAGCTTGAGGTATTCACGGTAGGCGGTTGGTTGTGTCTTTTGCCGCTCTGCGATCCAGTCCCTTAGTACAGCGGCGCTCTGAATGACGGCGCTTTTGAAGAAGCGCTTGAGCATGGCTTCATCGGCTTCGCGTGCTTCGATTCGAATCGACATTTCCTCGAAGAAATTTGTGACGGCAGCGATGTTGGATGAACTGACCTGGCTGGTCGTTTTCTGGCCCTGGACCACGAGGCGGACGTCGTTGCGCCTCTCCACGAAGGTGGGATCGTTCCAGCGTTCGGCGAACCGAGCCGCCGACGACTGGCGGGAAAGCTGAACCGTCCTCCAGATGGTGTACAGGATCCCGGCGGCGCCTGCGACCGCGGCCGCGAACTCGATTTCTTTCTTGCCCGCGTCGTGCTCGTAGGCGTGTAGAACGATGGCCACCATCGCGATGACGGCGAAGGTTGCGCTTTTGAACGTGAAAGCGGCGCCGCCTTGCATGGGTCGAATTATATCGTTATGGCCGCGGCCTTAGAGTGGTCCGGGGGGTGGCCCGCTAGCGGCGGGAGGCGGCGAGGTATTCGTCGCGGCAGCGGCTGGAGCAGAAGTAGAGGGTTTCGCCATTGATGGTTTGGCGGATGGCGTGGGCTTCGACGGTGTAGGTGCCGCAGACGGGGTCGCGTTTGAGTTCGCCGGTGAGGGGCATGGAGGGGGGGTGGGGCTGCTGGCGGGCCGGGGAGGACTGCGCGGTCTGAAACAGCGACGCGAAGCCTTGGAGGACGGCCCTGATGAGGGCGCGCGCGATGGAGATCACGAAAATACTGAGGAAGAGATAGACGACAAAACGGACCATCGCGGCTGCTTCCATTCTATCTTGTGAGTGTGAGTACGATTCCCCCATCCGCCCAGCGGTTTCTCGACCGCCAGCGCGGGCGCCTGCGCGAGCTTTCGCGCCAGCCCCGCATCGTGTTTCCCGAAGGGAGCGATCCGCGCATTCAGAAAGCGGCCGAGCGGCTGCGGGAAGAGGGGCTGGTTGAGCCGGTATTGCTCGAAGCCGGGAAGCTGGACGCCGCAATGTGCGAGCGCTATGCGGGGCTGTATCTGGAGCGGCGCAGAGGGAAAGGGGCGAGCGAGGAGGAAGCGAATGAGGCTGCGCGGCATCCTCTGTATCATGGGGCGCTGATGGTGGCGGCCGGGGATGCGGATGGTTTTGTGGGCGGCGCGGCGAACACGACGGCGGAGACCGTGCGCGCGGGGCTGCGGTGTATCGGCGCGGCGCGGGGGGTGAAGACGGTGTCGAGTTGCTTCCTGATGGCGGTGCATGAGGAGAGCTACGGCGCGGGAGGGTTGCTGGTATTTGCCGATTGCGCGGTGGTGATCGATCCGGACGCGGGTCAGCTTGCCGACATTGCGGTGGCTAGCGCGCGGAGCGCGAGAGCGCTGCTGGAGGCGGCGCCGCGGGTGGCGCTGCTGTCGTTTGCGACGCGGGGGAGCGCGGAGCACGAGTCGCTCACGAGGATCCGGGAGGCGATGGCGCTGGCGCGGCAGGCGGCGCCGGAGGTCGATTTCGACGGCGAGATGCAGGCGGATGCGGCGCTGGTGGCTGCGGTCGGCAAATCGAAAGCGCCGGGGTCGAGCGTGGCCGGGCGGGCGAACACGCTGGTGTTTCCGAATCTGGCGGCGGGGAATATCGGGTACAAGCTGGTGGAGCGCCTTGGGGGCGCCGTGGCGCTCGGGCCGTTTTTGCAAGGGCTGGCGAAGCCGGCCAACGACCTTTCGCGCGGCTGCTCGGCGGAGGATGTGTACGGCACGGCGATTGTGACGGCGGTGACGGCGATGTTTTCCGGAGAGGGAGCCTGAGACGCGCCGCGATTACCGCCGCGCTGGCGACGCTTGCGGTGCTGGTGTGGGAGACGCTGACGGTCCAGTTCAACTACAACGGCGATTGGACCGCGTTGTACGACATCGGCGCGCAGATGCAGCTTCCGCCGGAGCTTGCGGGCGAAGATGTGTACCGGTTCCCGAACTCGGCGGGATACGACGGCCAGTTCTATCACCTGATTGCGCACGATCCGTATCTGAGGCGGGGCTACACGAGGTTTGTCGACAATCCGGGCTTGCGGTGGCGGCGGATTCTTGTGCCTGCGCTGGCGCACGCGGTGGTGTTCGGCGACGACGAGCGGGTCGACTCGGCCTACTTTGCGGTTCTGCTCGGCTTTGTTGGGCTGGGGGTGTATTGGACGTCGCGGTATTTTGGGCGGATTGGATGGAGGCCGGCGTGGGGCGCGTTGTTCCTGGCGATACCAGGGACGCTGACTTCGATTGACCGCGCGACAGTGGATGTGGCGCTGGCGGCTCTCTGCGCGGGTTTCGCTTTGTACGCCGTAGACGAGCGCGAGGCACCGATTTGGGTGGTGCTGGCTCTTGCGCCGCTGGCGCGGGAGACGGGACTGGCGCTGATTGCCGGTTACTGCCTTTGGTTGTTTGTGGAGCGGCGGTTTGGCCGGATGGCGTGGTTTGCGTGCGCGGCGCTGCCCGCTACGGGGTGGTTCGCGTTTGTGCGGGCGAGGACGGGGCCGGACCAGACGCCGTGGACATCCGTTGTGCCGCTAGAGGGGCTGGTGCGGCGCACGCTGCACCCGGTGCAGTTCGAGTTGGCGACGGGCTGGCTGCGGGAGGCGGCAATTCTGGATTACCTCGGCGTGATCGGCGTGTGGTTCGCGCTCGGCGTGACGGTGTGGTGGCTGATGCACTACCGGCCGTTGACTCCTCTGGTGGCGGTTGCGGCGGTGCTGGCGGCCGGGGCGATGTTCTTGCAGAGTCCGGACATTTGGGCGCAGGATTATTCGTTTGCGCGGACGCAGTCGCCTCTGCTGGCTTGCCTGGCGCTGGAGGGCGCGGCGACGGCGCGGTGGGAATCGCTGCCGCCGCTGGGTTTGTGCCTGCTGCGGGTGGTGTTTCAACTGGCGCCGCAGTGGAAAGGGATATTGCGGGGCGTGTTTTAGAACTCTTCGGAGACGTAGACGGGGGCGGCGGCCATGACGTCGTCCTCGAAGGCGTAATCCGGCCTCGGGAAGGCGCCGTTGCGGCTGTACCAGCGATAGGTGTCCTTGAGGCCCTGCGCGAAATCGACGGGTTTGAACTTCAGCACGCGCTGGGCTTTGTTGATGACCATGGTGATGGCCGGCAGGTCGAAGTAGTAGCCGAAGTAGAGCTTTGGGCCCATGGGGTGGCCTCCGCTTTTGAGCAGGCGGTCGCGGGGGATGCGGACGATTTTCAGTTCGCGCCCGGCGGCTTTGGCGAATGCTTCGACGGCTTCGAGTTGGGTGATGGGGCGGGGGTTGGCGATGTTGAAGGCGTGGCCGACGGTGTCGGGGATGTCGAGGACCTTGAGAGCGGCATCGACCAGGTCGTTGACGAGGACGAACTGCATGAGGCGGCGGCCATCGCCGGGCAGGATGATGGAGCGGTTGTCGCGGAGGCGGTCCCAGAAAAACGCTTCGCGGTAGTAGGGATTGCCCTTGCCGTAGATATAGGGCGGGCGGAGGGTGACGACGGGGAGGCCGGTGCGCTGATGCATGCGGAAGAGCATGCGTTCGGTCATGGCCTTGTTGCGGACGTAGAGGTCGGGATGGTCGTCGGGGGCGAGGGCGTCGCCTTCGTGATGGTTGAGGCCGTCGCCATAGGCGCCGACGCTCGACAGGAAGACGTAGCGGTGGAGGCGGTCGCCGGCGGCGCGAGCGGCGGCTTCGACGTGGGCGGCTGATGTGCCGCGCTCGAAGTCGTAGACGTTGTCATAGACGACGTCGAAGCGGTGGGAGGCGAGGGCAGACTTCACCGCCTCGACGTCGTTACGATCCGCCTGGATATTGCCTATCCTCTTGCCGAAATCGTGCTTCGGCTTGCGATGCATGATCCAGACTTCGTGTCCGGCCTTAGCAAGCGAAGAAACCAGCGCGCGGCCGACAAATAATGTCCCGCCGATTACCAGAACTTTCATGCGGAAAGATCAGTCGTAGTAGTCCAGGCCCAAATGGGTAATCATATCTTCGCCGCGCATCCAGCGCAAGGTATTCTTCAGCTTCATGAGTTGGATGAAGATGTCGTGCTCGGGATAGAGGCCGGGCGCGGTCATGGGGCCCTTGAAGTAGAAGGACAGCCATTCCTGGATGCCCTTCATGCCGGCGCGCTGGGCGAGGTCGAGGAAGAGGACGAGATCGAGGACCAGGGGCGCGGCGAGGATGGAGTCGCGGCAGAGGAAGTCGATTTTGATCTGCATGGGATAGCCGAGCCATCCGAAGATGTCGATGTTGTCCCAGCCTTCCTTGGCGTCACCGCGGGGGGGGTAGTAGTTGATGCGGACGGCGTGGTAGAGGTTTTTGTATAGCTCGGGGTAGAGCTGGGGCTGGAGGATCTGTTCGAGGACGCTGAGCTTGGTTTCCTCCTTGGTTTTGAAGGAGCCGGGATCTTCGAGCACTTCGCCGTCGCGGTTGCCGAGGATGTTGGTGGAGAACCAGCCGTTGAGGCCGATCATGCGCGCCTTGAAGCCCGGTGCGAGGATCGTCTTGATCAGCGTCTGTCCGGTCTTGTAATCCTTGCCGCAGATGGGCGCTTCCATCTGCTTCGAGAGCGCGTGCATTGCCGGGATGTCGACCGTCAGGTTCGGCGCGCCGTTGGCGAAGGGCACGCCTTCTTTCATTGCGGCATAGGCGTAGACCATCGACGGTGCGATGCTCTCGTCGTTGGCGGTCATCGCCTTCTCCAGCGACTCGACGGTCTTGTGCGCGGCGCTGTGCTCGATGAAGGTTTCAGTAGAACCGCACCAGATCATGACCAGGCGATCGGCGCCGCTCGACTGCTTGAACTCGCGGATGTCGTCGCGCACCTGCTCGGCGAGCTCCATCTTGTTCTTGCCCTTCTTCACGTTGGGGCCGTCGAGTTTCTTGACATAGTTCTTGTCGAAGACAGCCTTGCGCGGCTTGATGGTCGAGAGGAACGGCTTGACCTGCTCGAGCAGCGAGCGGTCAAGCACGCCGGCCTTTCCTGCGGCGGAGTACATGTCGTCTTCGAAGATGTCCCAGCCGGTGAAGACCAGGTCGTCGAGACCGGCGAGCGGGACTCCAACGGCGCCCCCAACCTCACCACCGACGCCCCCGCCCTCCTCGAACTCGCCCGCGA
>DAIDIH010000117.1 GCA_027459465.1 Bryobacterales bacterium
CTCGCCGATCGTGCACAGCTTCACGTCGCGGTAGAACTTCTCCACCGGATAGTCCTTGATGAACCCGTAGCCGCCGTGAATCTGCAGCGCTTCATTCGCCACATCCACCGCCGCCTCACTCGCAAACAGCTTCGCCATCGCGGATTCACGCGTCACCCGCCGGCCCTGGTCCTTCATCCACCCGGCGCGATACGTCAACAGGCGCGAGGCGTCGATCGCCGTCGCCATATCGGCCAGCTTGTGCTGAATCGCCTGAAACTCCGAGATCGGCCGGCCGAACTGCTTTCTCTGCTTCGAATACTTCAACGCCGCTTCATATGCGCCCTGCGCGATCCCCACCGACAGCGCCGCAATCGATATCCGCCCGCCGTCGAGGATCCGCAGGCTGTCCACAAACCCCTCGCCCGGCTTCCCCACCATCTGCCCGGCCGGCAAACGGCAATCGGTGAACAGCACTTCGCCCGTGGCGCTGGCGCGCATCCCGAGTTTGTCTTCCTTCTTGCCCACGCGAAAGCCCGGCATGCCCGCCTCGAGAATGAACGCCGAAATACCGTGCGAGGAGGCGCTGCGGTCCGTCACCGCCATCGCCACGCACACCTGCGCGTAGTGCGCGTTCGTGGTGAAAGTCTTGCCGCCGTTCAAGACCCAGAAATCTCCGTCGCGCATCGCTGTCGTGCGCGTGCCCGCGGCGTCGCTGCCCGCTTCCGGCTCCGTCAGGGACCAGCACCCGATCCATTCTCCCGACGCCAGCTTCGGCAAATACCTTCGCTTCTGCTCCTCGTTTCCCGCCACGTAAATATGGTTCGTGCACAAAGAATTGTGCGCCGCCACGATCAGCCCGACCGACGGATCCACGCGCGCCAGCTCTTCGATGACAATGGCGTACTCGATGTAGCCGAGTCCCGCGCCGCCGTACTCCTCCGGAATGATCGCGCCCATGAAGCCGAGCGAACCCGCTTTGCGGATCGCATCGAGGGGAAACGTCTGCGCCTCGTCCCAGGCGCGCACATGCGGGCGCACCTCCGCTTCGGCGAACTCCCTTACGCTCCTGCGAAGCTGTTCCTGCTCCGAAGTGATCTCGAAGTTCATCCCCGTCTCGCGCTCAGACGATCTGTTCCTGCTCGGCGGACCAGTGCACCGTCCGCCTCTGGCGGTAGCTCTCCACCGCCATCCGGCACGCGATGGCGACGCGATAGCCGAGGTCGAACGGGCAGTTCGGCTCCGTGCCCGTCCGGATGCAATCGAAGAAATTCTGCATGTGTGCCGTCGCCGGTGTCCGCGTGGTGCCCAGCATCTCCGGCACGCCGGGCTGGTTCACCTTCTGCGGCGCGTAGCGCACCTGGGCGTTGCGGCTCAATGTGCCGTCCGTTCCGAGCATGCTTTCGTTCACGGCCAGGTCGTTGTTGCCGAAACCGCTTGTCCAGCTCACCAGCAATTCCTCCGGCTGCTCCAGGCTCACGTCCATCGTGTCCGGCACTTCGCGGCCGTCCTTCCACAGGTACAGCCCGCCGGTCATCGTAGCCGACCGCGGTATCTGAAGATTCATCACCTTGTACCAGAAACAAAGCTGGTGGCACATGTTTTCGTAGACATTGCCGCCAGAATAGTCCCAGAAGAATCGCCAGTTCAGATACCGGTTGGCGTCGAAGGGATGTTGCGGCGCCTCGCCTTCAAACGATTGCCATAAGATGTTCTCCGGCGTCATGTCCGGATACAGCGGCCGCGACCACTGCGGCTTCCCGTGCGGCGTGTTCCGGTACATCTCCATCACCACAGCCGTGACTTTGCCCATCGGCGCCGACGCCACCATACGCCGGGCGTCGATCATCTGCCCCGACGACGTCCACTGATGGCCGATCTGCACCGTGCGCTTCCCGGCGGCCCGATACGCGGCGCGCATGCGTTTGGCGTGTTCCACCGTGAACGCCATCGTCTTTTCCTGATATACGTGCTTGCCCGCTTCAATCGAGGCGACAAAATGTTCGCAGTGCAGGTGCTGCGGCGTGGCGATGATGACCGCGTCGATCGACTTGTCCTCCAGCATCCGCCGGTGGTCGAGATACGTCTTCGCGTTCGGTACGAGTCGTTTGGCCGCTTCAAGCCGCCGGGTGTATATGTCCGTTACTCCGGCAAACTCGACCTCCGGACAATCCAGTGCCAGCCGCATCAGTTCGCTTCCACGGTCGCCGGCCCCGATAATGCCCAGAACGATTCTTTCGTTGGCCCCCATCAGGCGGCGGGGCAGCGCGAGCGAACCGGCCAGCCCGGTCACTGCGCCCAGAAATTCTCTTCGGGAATCCATGCAGCAGTCTTCTTTCTGACCGATAATAGGTAGTCTCATCCTACCATTGCGACTTGTTCCAAACACTTCCGAAGAATTAGCGATGGCCCTCGCCGAAGCCAACCGCGCCGCCACACCCATTCGTCTCTTTGGCGCCCGGACAAAGGATGCGATGGCCGGGCCGCTCACCCCGGCTGCGACGGAAATCTCCCTCACCGGCCTCCGGCGCGTGCTCCGCTATGAGCCGCGCGACCTGACCATCAGTGTCGAAGCGGGCCTGCCCTGGGCTGAACTCTCTCATGTCCTCGAAAACGAAGGCCAGATGCTCCCGCTCGATCCTCCGTTCGCCAGCCAGGCCACCGTGGGCGGCGTCGTCGCGGCCAACACCTCCGGCCCGCGGCGAAGGCTCTTCGGCTCGGCGCGCGACATGGTCATCGGCATGCGTTTCGCCACGCTGCAGGGCAAGCTGATCGACTCCGGCGGCATGGTCGTCAAGAACGTCGCTGGCCTCGACATGGCGAAACTCATGATCGGTTCCTTCGGCACGCTTGCCGCCATCGCCCAAGTGAACTTCCGCGTCTACCCGAAGCCGAAGCTCATCCGCACGTTCCGATGGCAAGGCGGCAAACGCGAGGAAGCCATCTCGCGGCGCGACGCGCTGCTTCGCGGCCCGCTGCAGCCGATGGCCATCGACCTCCTGAAAGCAGACGGCGAATACACTCTGCTCATCGAAGCCGGCGGCAGCGAAGCGGTTCTGGCGCGTTACGGCCGGGAACTGGACGGCTTCGAAGCGCTCGACGAGAACGAAGCCCGCAAGCTGTGGCTCGCCGTCCGCGAAACCTCGCCCACATGGCTCACCGCCCACCCCGAGGGCGCGGTGGTGCGCGTCTCATGTACGCTGAGCGAGGTGGGAACTGTGCTGGAAAATCTCCCCGGCCCGGCGTTGGCGCGCGCCGGAACAGGCGTCTGCTACGGCTACTTTGAAAACGCGGAGTCAGCCGGCGGGTGGGCCGCGTCGAACAGCGCCGGAGCCGCCATCGTCGAGTTCGCGCCGCAGAGCTACCGCGAGCGCGCAACCCTTTGGCCGGCGCCCGGCAACGATCTCGGCCTCATCAAACAGGTCAAGCACATGTTCGATCCGCAAGGAATCCTGAACCCCGGCAGGCTCTATGGCCAAATCTGACATCGAAGCCGCACAGCCTGTCGAGTCGGCCTCCGGCCCCAAACTCGCCGATCTCGACCGCTGCGTGCACTGCGGCCTGTGTCTGAACGCCTGCCCCACCTATCGCGAACTCGGCCTTGAAATGGATTCCCCTCGCGGCCGCATCTACCAGATGAAGCGCGTCGCCGAGGGCGAAGCGCCGATCGACGCGTCCTACCTCACTCACATCGACCTCTGCCTCGCCTGCCGCGGCTGCGAAAGCGCCTGTCCTTCCGGCGTCCAGTACGGCCGGCTGGTCGAAGCCGCGCGCGCGCAGATCGAGGATACCGCCGATCGCTCCTGGCCAACCCGTCTCCTTCGCAATTTCGTTTTTCGCTTCCTCCTGCCCTCCCGCCGCGCCCTCGAAGTGGCCGGCTCCCTGCTGCTTCTCTACCGCGTCTCTGGCCTCCAGTGGCTCCTGCGCACCACCGGATTGATGAAACATCTCGGCCGTCTCGGGCAAGCCGAATCCCTCGCGCCCGACGCGCAGTTCCCCTCGTTCTACCGCTACTACGGCAAGACGCTCGCCGCCGAAGGCGAACGCCGGCGCCGCGTGGCGTTTCTCGGCGGCTGCATCGCCAACATCGCCTTCGCGCGGCTCAACGAAGCCACCGTCCGCGTCCTCCGTCGCAACGGCTGCGACGTAACCATCCCAGCCGATCAAACCTGCTGCGGCGCCCTCCACGTCCACGCCGGGGTGAAAGACGAAGCGCAACGCCTGGCCCGCATCAACATCGCCGCGCTCTTGGGCGCCGGCTTCGACGCCATCATCACCAACGCCGCCGGCTGCGGCTCCACGCTCAAGGAATACGGCGAACTCCTCGAAGACGACCCCGAATGGGCCGAGAAAGCCCGTCAGTTCTCCGCACAAGTCAAGGACGTGACCGAATTCCTGAATGAGCTTGGGCTCGACCCGCGTCTCGGCGCCCTTCCCATCACGGTGACCTATCAGGACGCCTGCCACCTCCGACACGGGCAGAAGATCTCCGAAGCACCCCGCGCCGTTCTTCGCGCAATTCCAGAACTCGAATACCGCGAGATGGCCCGGCCCGAAATCTGTTGTGGCAGCGCCGGAATCTACAACGTCGTTCAGCAGGAGATGGCATCCGCGCTGCTCGAAAAGAAAATGGCAGATGTCGAAGCCACCGGCGCATCCGTCATCGCGGCCGCAAACCCGGGCTGCATGCTCCAACTTGCCGCCGGCGTCCGCGCCAAGGGTAAGCCCATGCGCGTCGCCCACGTCATCGAACTCCTCGACGAAGCCTACGCGAAATATGCTCCACATCGTCAACGGTGACAGCGTCGGACTCGCCGAAACGGGTCTGAAAGGCGATGTGATCGCCTGGCGCGATGCGCTGCACGAAGGCCCCGTTCCGGCCGAACTCCCCCTCGATGCCCTCAGCCGCGAGCGCGCCTCGTTTCTCGCCAAAGCGCTCGGTCTCGACCGCGCCAAAACCCGCCGCCAATTCACCTCCCGGGACCGCGCCCTATCGGGCTACTCGAAACACGAAGAAATCACACTCTGGTTCGAGGACGATCTCTACGATCAGCTCCAGTTGATCCAAGTCCTGGACTCGTTCGCACACGCCAATCCCGCCCCCACCCGCCTCACTCTCGTTCAGTCCGAAATCCCCCTCGGGCCGATGGGACCGGACGAACTCCATGAGCGCTTCGCCGCCCGCCGCCGCATCACGAGGCCTCAGTTGCAGGTTGCCGGGCGCGCCTGGAAGGCGTTCCGCTCACCCGACCCGCGGCCCCTGGCGAAACTCGCCGCCCGCGGCGCCGCCGCCCTTCCGTTTCTCGGGGCGGCCCTCCTGCGCCATCTCGAAGAATTCCCCTCGGTTGAAAACGGCCTCGCGCGCACGGAGCGGCAAATCCTGGAAATCCTCCTCACCGGCCCCCGCCCGTTCGCGCCGCTGTTCCGCGCCGCCCAACGCCGTGAGGAGCGCCCGTATCTCGGCGACTCCTGGTTCGCGTGGCATCTGCGCCGTCTCGCCCGCTGCGAAGAGCCCCTCGTCGCCGAACGCTCCGGCGCATGGACGATTCTCGAAACCGGCGCGCGCGTCCTGGCTGGCGACGTCGATCAGGTCCGCCTAAACGGCATTAACCGCTGGCTCGGTGGCGTCGAGTTGCGCGGCATCGGACCCGTCTGGCGCTGGAACGCAGTCAAGCGCAGCCTCGAACAGTCCTGAAGGGCGGCGCTACTGCACCGTCACCAGATGCTGTCCGCGCGGCAGTAGCAGCGCGAACGACTTCGTCTCGCCCGCGAGCGGCGCGCCATCGAGCACCGAAGCCGGCACGGACGCCCCATCGATATCCACCTTCGCCGGAGCGCGGCTCAGCAGCGCAATGGCCCGCGACGAACTCTCGTACGAGATCTCCAGCGCCCCATCGTCAAAACCCGCCGTACGCAGTCCGCCGTTGAACCCAAGCAGCAGAAACGGTGTCGTGCTTTGCGCCGGTTCCACGCGGTGATTGCCAGGCGGCAGCCACACCGTGTCCGCATCGCGGTACGGCCACAAGCGTCCGTCCACCGTCACCGGTCCCGCCCACGCAACGCCGATCGCCTGCGCGCTCGACACCGCCACTCCGTCCGCAACCGGCTCGAACGTGGGAGCCCCTGCCTCCGCCGCGGGCAGCAGCCCCAGATCCGGCGGCAGAATCGAGTTCTCGAAATATAACGCCACGCGCGGGAACGACGCCGAAGCCAGATGCACAAGCTGAAACAATTCCGTCCCGGTTTGTTGTTTCGTCGGATACACGTCCTGATACCGCTCGACGATATTGATATCGATCGCCAACCGCTTCGCCGCGCCGGGAATCGGCTGAACCAGCGGCGCGTAACGAGCCGCGATCTGCGGATACCGCTTCGGGCCCAGATTCCAGATCGTCGCCGGGTCCTCCACCAGAAACGTGCAGTCGTGCTTGGCCAGCAGAGGAATCGCACGCGAAGCGTCCGCGCCGATTAAATCCTTCATGCGCGTGTCGAAGCGGTCGTCCACCTGCGTCACCACCAGATCCAGATCCGGCCGCTTGGCGCGAATCGATTCCATCACGTCCAGCCAATGCTGTTGCAGCCGTCCGGCCAGCGCCGCGCGATAGTCGAGAAACTCGCGCATCCTCTCCGGCGCGCCCGGACGCTCGCCAAACAACTCCAGCGGATCGAACCCGTACTTGGCCTGAAATTCGCGCCGCACGTCGTCGTTCATCGGTGTAAACCGGCTCGGATTCGCCACGCCTTCGAGCGACTCGAAGTAAAGCTCCGCCAGGTTCACCCCATCCCAATCGAAAGCCCCGACCAACCGCCGCGCGCCCCGCTCCACTTCCGCCGCCGCCTGCGGGTTCTGCAAATTGATCAGCTTCCGCCAGTCCAGTTGCGCGTCCTGCAGAATCGCCGTCTTCTCGCGCCACTGCGGATGATCCGCCCAGAACTTCTCGCTCACGTGCGGCAACTCGAGCCACGCGTAAACCAGAATGCCCTGCCGGTGGCACGCGGTGATCAACTCCCGCAAATACGCGTCGCCTTGCGGATCCGCCTCCCAGTAGTGCCACGCGGCCACCTGCAGCGCCGCGATCCCCGCCTTCCGCCACCGCTCGGCCAGGTAATCGAGGTCCGCCCGCGAGCGGTACGCCGAATCGAAAAACGCCCAGATGCGCGCCGCGCGCACCGGCGGCTGAAGACCCAGATCGTGCAGCGCCTGCAGCAGGTACGGGAAGCGTTCGTAGCCCAGTTCACCCGGAGGCGCTGCCATCCACAGCGCCGTTCCGCGCCCCACCGCGACACTCGCCAGCACGGGCGCGCCCGTCCATCGTTCCTTCGCGAACACCCGCGCCCCGGTGGGCATCGTGAACCGCGGCAGCGTCAGCGGATGCTCCCAGATAATCGGCAGCTTCGGCGTCCGCTCGTCCACGATGCTGGTCACGTCCACGTTCTGCGTTCCCGGCACAAACCCGAAACTCGCCGCCGCATCCGACTGCCCTTCAAGCACCAGCAGAGCACCCTCCTGCACCTGCTTCAGCACGTCCGCTCCCAGCGGAGCCCCGTTGCGCAGCACGTAGATCGACACCGGCAACCCCGGCCCGGACGGCATCCCGATCGAAGAAAAGATCGCCGGCCACGAACCCGCCTCCGCGCCCAGTATCGAAAACGTCGAAGGCTTCAGCGCCGCCGCGCACGCATGCGGCAGCGCGGCCAGCACCAGCGCGCTAATGAGTGAACGCATACCAGAGCCCCGCCCGGAAGTCCCAGAAGTTCGGATGCCAGATGTTGTACCGGTTGATCGTGTACGCGCCGCGCAGCATCGCCAACGAGAACAGCATCGACTTCGGCGTATCAGGCACCCGGAACCGCACGCCCGGCCCCGTATCGACGAAGTTCGCCCAGTACTGCCGCAGGCTGTCGGTCGTCACATCGAAGTTCCAATAGACCTGCGCGCCGCCGAACGAGTAACCCGCGCGCGACTGCGTGTACACCAGAAAGTCGTCCATAAACCGGCTCACGAACACCGCATCCTCGTTCGTCTCAAAAAACGCTCCGCGCGAGCCGATCGCGTGCCCGAGCGCCTTAGCGTACGACACGCCGCCGCGATAGTCCGGAACCGCCGCCGGCAAATTCGGATGATTCGGCAGATAACTCACGCTCTCGCCCGCCTCGAACCACCCGAACACGCCATGCCACGGATGGCTCGCCATCCCGAGTGCGAAGATCACCGAGTTCTCCGACAAATACTCCGGAAACGGAATCTGCCGCGTCGGCGCGATCTCACCCAGCGCATCGCCCACAAACCGCGTCGAAGCGTAAACATCGATCGGAAGCGATCCAACCCGCATCGCCGTCTTAATCTGCGCATAACCGAATGCGTCGCCCCATCGGCTCGAGTAGAACGGATACGCCCAGAACGTCGTGTGAATCAACCGCGTCCCCGGCTCGATGTTTGAATACGCCTTCGAAGCCTCATCGGCGATGCTCGAATCCGGGCTTTGTTTCGCCTGCCGGAACCACTGCACCGCCTCCTTATCCTGGTGCAGCATGTTGTACACCCAACCCAGCTTCAGCATCACCCAGTAATCTTCCGGGTCGTCTTCGTGCGCGAGCGTCAGATACTTCAGCGCGTCTTTGAGATATCCCTTCTCGAGACTCGCCTTCGCCATCAGCTTCGCTTCCACGCTGGAACCGCCGGCGGAAGCGTGAGCCGAAGCAGGCGCCTCCTCGCGCACCAGCGGCAGCTTCAAAGCCGCCCGGACCCGGTTCGCCAACTCCACGTCCTTGCCCGCCATCACCGCATCCAGCAGCGGCCGCGCACCGGCCGCGTCGTTCCTTTCCAGCCGCAGAAAACCCAACTGCGCCGTCGAAAGCATGTCCGACGGATCCTGTTCATGAATCTTGTCGAACTCCAGTTCCGCCTCCGCCTTCTGCTTCATCTCAAGCAGCAGATATGCCAGTTCCCTCCGCAGCCGCAGGTTCGAAGGGTCAAGCTCCAGCGCGCGCCGGAACTCATAGACGAACGGATACCGTCGCGGCAGTAGTTCCCGCGCCTGCTCGGCCGCCCTTGGACTCGCCCCGCGGCTGGCAGCCAACAAAGCCGCCTTGGCGTCCTCGGTCTTCCCCATCGCCGTTTCCACTCGCCCCAACGCTACCAGCAGTTCGCGGTACTGCGGCTTCAAACGCCACGCCGCCAGATAATGCTCAGCGGCCAACGGCAGTTCGTCGCGCTGCTCGGCCAGCCGCGCCAACTCCTGATGCGCGCTGAAATTGTCCGGCGAGATGCGCAACGCCTCCTGCCAACGCCGGATCCCCTCCTCGAGCGGCCGGTCGATGTTCTCGAACGCCTGTTCCGCCGTCGCGTTGCCCGTCTTCCGAATCCGGTCAAACACCCGCCGCGCCTCCACCTGCTCGCCAGTTTCATACGCCAGAAACGCAAACTCGAGCGCCGCATTCGTGTCCGATGGATCCAGCTTCATCGCCTCGGCAAACTCGTCCCGCGCCGATTCGCTTTCCCCGGTCTTAAGCAACGTATACGCCAGGTCCTTGTGCACCCCCGGCGTTCCCCCGCCCAGCCGGATCGCTTCCCGAAAACTCGCAATCGCCCGGTCGTAGTCCCGCGCCTTCAGCGCCGAATAAGCCGTCTCGAGCGCCGCGTACGACGGCTTCGGGCCATCCGCCCCAGCCATCGGAACCACCGCCAGCACCGCCAGAAGCATCACTCGACACGCGTACGGCACGGAAATCATGTAGTGCGCGCAAGCCGGTATAGTTCTCTCCCGCAGGGAGGATACGCCAGCGTACACTGGCCGGCATTTGTGATAGTGTGGAGGCTAGCAACTCCCGCTGTTCCGCGTCCCGCACAAACCTTCACGAGGAGAGGATGCCTCAGGATTTTCTTGCCCGGGCGGTTGTGTTTCTACTGCTCGCAGACCCTGCTCTGTCCGCCGCCGCATTCGGACCCCTACTCACCAGCAGCAACTTAGGCACCGGCACAAACGCCGTCAGCAACGTCATGGCATGGGACCCGGTGCGCGGCGGCTGGCTCGGACTCTTTGCCTCCGGCAACGGATTGACGCTCGCGCGCGGCATCACTTTCGGGCCCGACGGCAATCTGTACGTCGCAAGCCAGGCCACGGGACAGATCTTGCGGTTTGACGGCCATAGCGGGAAATCTCTCGGAGTATTCTCGAGCGTCCTAAGTCCCGACGGGATCACCTTCGGCCAGGACGGGAACCTCTACGTCGTCTCGAACAATCCCACGAGCGTCGTCCGCTGTGACGGCAAGACTGGCTCTGGTTGCGTCGCGTTTGCCTCTCCCTCGGCGGCATCCGCTTCGTCGGCAGACTGGTTCATGCCCGCCTTCGGACCAGACGGAAACCTCTACGTCTCCAGTGCGTCCGACGCAGGAATCCTCCAGTTCAACGGCGTGACCGGCGCCTTTATGAAGCTGTTCGCCTCGACCAATCTCATCACCCCGTTCGGCATTCTGTTCACTCCCGACGGCAGCCTCCTCGCCAGCGACATCGCCATGTCGCAAATCCTCAAATTCAACGGCGCCACCGGCGCCTACGTCAGCACCTTCGCCACCGGCGAACCCCTAAACGGCCCTAGCCAACTCCTCGCCGGCCCCAATGGTGACGTCTACGTCGCCAACGCAGTCGCCGGCAACATCCTCCGCTACGACTCCGCCGGCAACTACATCGACACCATCATCCCCTCCACCAGCATCGGTCCCGGCGCCGTCAACTTCCTCGCCTTCGCCCCAGCGCTGCCCCAGCCCGCCATCAGTTCCAACGGCGTCGTCAACGGCATCGTCAACGCGGCCAGTTTCACCGGTGGCGCCGTCTCGCCCGGCGAGATCCTCACCCTCTTCGGCACCAACATGGGACCCTCGCGCGGCTTCATCTATCAAATCGACTCCACCGGAAAAATCGCCGGCTACACCGCCGGAACCCGCGTCCTCTTCGACGGCGTCGCCGCCCCGGTCCTCTATGCGCAGCAAAACCAGGTCAGCGTCATCGCACCCTACGGCATCGACGGCAAATCGCAAGTCGACATCCAGGTCGAGTACCTCGGCCAGCCCTCCCTCGCCATATCGAGCCCCGTCGCTGTCACCACACCCGGCATCTTCACCGCCGCCCAAAACGGAACCGGCCAGGGTGCGATCCTCCTCGCCGACGGCCAAACGGCAAACGACTCCACTCATCCCGCCGCCAGAGGCTCCATCGTCTCGATCTTCGCCACCGGCGCCGGCCAAACCAACCCAACCGGCGTCGACGGCGAATTCGCGCCTTCGCCCGCCCCCGCACCCGCCCAAACCGTCAGCGTCAAAATCGGCGGTCAGGACGCCGACGTCGTCTACGCCGGCGGCTCACCCGGCTCGGTCGAGGGACTCGTCCAAATTAACGTCGTCGTGCCGCAGAACATTCCTTCCGGAAGCGTCCCTGTCTCGATCTCGATCGGCCAGGGACAAAGCCAGGCCGGCGTCACGCTCGCCGTCAACTAATCCCGCGTTGCGATACAGTATCCGGTCATGATCGACCG
Organism: Bryobacterales bacterium; assembly: GCA_027459465.1. Taxonomy (GTDB): domain Bacteria; phylum Acidobacteriota; class Terriglobia; order Bryobacterales; family Bryobacteraceae; genus JAJYKC01. The sequence continues at coordinate 11,512 of DAIDIH010000117.1, forward strand.
GAGAGAATTCGCAAAGCTGGCCGCCCTCCCTCTTACCCTGACGCCCGAGCCTACCCGCGCCGCCGCCGCGCTCCGAATGAAACTTGGCGACCAGCACGGCTCCAGCGACGAGATCCTGCGCACCGTCTCCTCCCTCGGCGTCACCGACATCTGCTCTTCCCTGCCCTCGCCGAAGTTCGATGAAAACTGGAGCGTCGAAAGTCTCACCAAACTCCGCGAGCGCGTCGAGACCTACGGCATTCGCCTCGCCATGGTCCCGGTCCCGATGAGTTCCCACCCCATCGCAACCGCCGAGATGCCCGCCATCATGCTCGGCCAGAGCCCGCAGCGCGACCGCGACATCGAAAACATCCAGCAGATGATCCGCAACTGCGCCCGCGCCGGCATCCCCGCCGTGAAATACAACATGACCATCCTTGGCGTCGTTCGCACCGGCCGCGTTCCCGGACGCGGCACGTCCACCTACAGCCACTTCGACTACTCGAGCACTCCCCAGCAGCCTCCCCTCACTGAAGCCGGCCCCGTCGACGCCGGCATCATGTGGGAGCGCATCACCTACTTCCTCACCCGCGTCGCCCCCGTCGCCGCCGAATACAAGGTCCGTATCGCCTGCCATCCCCACGACCCCGCCATGCCCCGCCCCGGCGGCTTCCGCGGCGTCGACCGCGTCCTCGGCTCCGTCGACGGCCTCAAGCGCTTCATCTCCATCGCCGAGAACCCCTACCACGGCCTCAACTTCTGCCAGGGCACTGTCTCGGAAATGCTCGCCAACCCCGGCAAAGAAATTTTCGACGTCATCCGCTACTTCGGTACCCGCAAGAAAATCTTCAACGTCCACTTCCGCAACATCCGCGGCGGTTTCCTCCACTTCGACGAAACTTTCCCCGATGCCGGTTCCGTCGACATGCTCGCCGCCCTGCGCGTCTACCAGGAGGTCGGCTACGACGGCATGCTCATGCCCGACCACGTCCCCCAAATCCCTGGCGATACCGGCGGCCGCCAGGCCTTCGCCTTCGCTTTCGGCTACATCCGCGGCCTCCTGCAAGCTGTACAAGGGTAGAAAGCGATTCGCCCCGTCCGCTACAATAAGCACGAGCGGGCGGGAGTAACTCAATGGTAGAGTCACAGCCTTCCAAGCTGTTGGTTGCGGGTTCGATTCCCGTCTCCCGCTCCATCCTCCCCACCCGCTAACCGCACCTCCCCTCCCTCTCCCGATATACTGTTGCCCACGACGCCCGATCTGCTTCCCTCGCCGGGCTCGAAAAGGACACTATGAACCGGCGCAACTTCTGCGGCTCTCTCCTCGGCGCCGCCGCCATCCCCGGCGGCCTCCGAGCGCAAACCACCACCCGCCCACCACGCCTCACCATCCGCGAGGTCCGCGCCGTCCGCCTCAAGGACGGCTTCAACAGCCGCTTCGTCCGCGTCTACACCGACCAGGGCCTGACCGGCACCGGCGAAACCATGGATACCGCCGGCGCCGAATACATCGTCAATAACAACATCGGCCCCTCCCTCGTCGGCCGCGACCCCCTCGACATCGAAGCCATCTGGTTCGACCTCTGGTCCTGGCGCCACACCACCGGCACAAACTCGCCCGTGTTCCTCCGCGGCCTCGGCGGACCCTATCTCGCCGCAATGAGCGGAGTCGAAATGGCCCTCTGGGATCTCGCCGGTAAAGCCCTCGGCGTCCCCGTCTATCGCCTCCTCGGCGGTAAACTCCGCACCCGCATCCCCGTCTACCTCCACGCCCGCACCACCACCGAAGCCCGCCGCATGGCCTCGGAACTCCACGTAAAAGCCCTCAAAATCGGCATAGACTACACCCCCGACGCTGCCACCCTCGCCAAAGGCTGGGACCCCGGCAAAGCCTGGGGCATCCACCTCAACAACCCCCAACTCGACGACATCGTCCACCTCGTCGCCTCCATGCGCGAAACCGTCGGCAGCGAATTCGGTCTCATGCTCGAATGTCACACCCGCTACGACACCGCTTCCGCCATTGAGCTTTGCCGCCTCGTCGAACCCTATCGCCTGGACTGGGTCGAAGAGCCCGTCCCCAGCGACAACGTCGACGCCATGGCCCGCGTCCGCCAATCCAGCCCCGTCCCCATCGCCGCCGGCGAAAACATCTACACCCGCTACGGCTTCCGCCCTTTCCTCGAAAAAGAAGCTCTCAGCATCCTCCAGCCCGACATGTCCAAAACCGGCGGCCTGCTCGAAACTCGCAAGATCGCCTCCATGGCCGAAACCTACTTCGTCCCCCTCGCGCCCCACGGCGTCGCCTCGCCGCTCGCCACCATGGCCTACGCGCAAGTCTGCGCCACTATCCCCAATCTCATGATTCTCGAGTGGACGCACTACGAAAACCCGCTCTACACCTCGCTCACCACACCCGTGAAACTCGACAACGGCTTCCTCCCCATCAGCGAATCGCCCGGCATCGGCGTCGAATTGATCGACGAAGCCGTCAACTCGCGTCTCGATCCCGAATTCCACCCACTCTAATCCATATGCGAATCTCCTTAGCCCCCTTCCTCTTCGCAGCCGCTCTCTGCGCGCCCGTCCACGCCGCCACGAACACCAGGCTCTCCGCACTAATCGTCGACGGCGTCAACAATCACGACTGGGCCGCAGCCACTCGCGCCATTCGGAACATCCTCGAAGGAACCGGCCGCTTCACCGTCGACGTCTGCACCTATCCCTGCGCGCCCAACTTCGCCCGCTACAACGTCGTCATCGACAACTTCAACAGCGGCTTCACGCCGGATAGCCCGCGCTGGCCCCGCGCCACAGAAGATGCGCTCGAACGCTACGTCCGCTCCGGCGGAGGCCTCGTCGTCTACCACGCCGCCAACAACGCTTTCCACGACTGGACCGCCTTCAACGACATGGTCGGCCTCCTTTGGCGCGATCCCTCCTTCGGCCCCGGCCTCGGCATCGGCCCGCAGGACAAAGTCTTCCTCATTCCAAAAAGCGCCGGTCTCCCTCCAGGCCACGGCCCCCGTCACGACTTCGAACTCTTCGTCCGCGACTCCAACAACCCGATCACCCGCGGCCTGCCCCCGCACTGGCTTCACCCCTCCGAGCAACTTACTCACGGCCAGCACGGCCCCGCGCGCGGACTTACTGTGCTCACTTACGCCTTCTCGGAAATCTCCCGCCAGGGCGAACCCATGGACTGGACCCATAACTACGGCAAAGGCCGCGTCTATGTCACCATGCTCGGCCACACCTGGAAAGACGAACCGAACCCGAACCTCGACGACATCAATTTCCAGGCCCTGCTCGCCCGCGGCACGGAGTGGGCCGCCACCGGAACCATCACCCTCCCTCCGGACCTCGGCTGGAAACCCTTATTCAATGGGAAAAACCTCGACGGCTGGGAATCCCGCGGCCAAGGCGTCTGGAGCGTCCTCCCCGGCGGCATCCTCGCCGGGGAGCGAGCCCACCCTCACCCCTCGTCGCCGTTTGAAACTCCCTGGCCAATCGACGCAAAGCAATACCGAAGCTGGCTCTACCGCCAAGCCTGGCTCTACACAAAAAAGGAATTCGACGAATTCGATTTACACCTCGAATACTGGGTCGCCCCCGGCTCCAACAGCGGAGTCTCGATTCGCGATCGCTCCCGCGCCCACCACGCCATCGGCGAACCCGACTCCGCCCGCCCCGATCTCGCCGGCTATCCCGCCACCACCCCCGCCCACATCGGCTACGAAATTCAGATCATCGACGGCATCGGCGAAAAGTACCCCTCCGGCAGCATCTACACCTTCCAGGCCGCCAAAACCGGCGCCGAACGCCGCGGCGAATGGAACAGCATGGACATCCTCTCGCGCCGCGATCTCATCACCGTGCGCATCAACGGAGAAGTAGTCGCCCAACACCCCGGCGACCCGGCCCGCTCGAAAACCGGTCCCATCGGCCTGCAACTCCACGACCAGTTCACCACAATCCTCTTCCGGAACATCCGCGTCCGCGAAATAAGTGGCGGCGAACCCATGGTTGCCGGACCGCCGCCCGCCGGCGAGCACCGCTAATTACAACTTATCGGCAATGTCGGCAAACTGCCGGAGCAATCCGGCCAGTCCGGGCACCATGTGTTTGTGGTGGTACGGATGAGAAAGCCGCGTAATGAACTCCCGGGCCTGATCTTCGTTCATCGTGACCTTATTTGTCGTAACATCGAAATGCACGTCCGGCAGCGGCAGAAGGTGATTCAGACTCGCCAACTGCTGGATCCGTGCCACGCCCACGCTGGCCGCCGGTCCCGGACTCAGTTTCGGCAGCGGATTCGGAGCCGTCGTCACACAGAACGTCTTGCCGTTGCTGTTGATGTCGTCCGTCTTGCTGTACTGCCTCTGCACCGTCCACGTGTTCGACCCGGCCGTGATCGTATCGGACTCCCCGTTACAGATGTCTCCGTTCTCCGCCCCGCTGTTCGAATCCCACCAGGCATTTAGCTCGGGATCCGTAACCATCTCGGCGAACTCATGACTCGTAACCTGAGTCACCCGGTTCAGTTGCGCCTCCGCCAGGTGCAGCGAGCACCCCGCATCCGACGGACAGGACTCCTTGAGACACGCATCGCTCAGCGCCGGAATCATCGCGTAGTAGGCCGGGTGACCCGCCTTCGTCGTGAAGTGGCTGTGATAGCCGAACGCCACGTCCCCGGAGGCTTCGCACATATTACCGCCGCCGGGAATCGAACCCACGCCCATGCTCTCGCTCAAGAAAATGATGAAAGCAGTGTTCGCCGGATTTGCAGGCTCGGGCAGCACTCCCGCGTTGATGCAACTCTGAATCGTCGACTGGATCGTCGCGTCCGTAATGTTGCCGCTGATCGTATTCAGGAAACTCGCCCGGACAAAACACGCCGAACCAGCGCCCGTCCCCGCGCCATACTGGCTGAGCACGTTCATATACCCGCTCGCGCCCAGATCCTTCAAGAACTGCGTCAGGCTCCCCGCTCTCGTCAGATGAGCCGGATCCGTCAACCATTCCGGGCCCCAGAAACTCGCGTACATCTGGGGCACTTTGATCACCGGTCCCCCGTGATAACTGAATCCCGGAAACGCTGCCGCCGTCGGCGTCGGGCCGCTTACCTCGACCACCGTCTCCGCGCCGTAAGTGGCCGTCTTCCTCATCTGTGAATTGACTCCGCCTCGCGCCTGGCGCCGCTGCGGAACCGCGCTGGTAGTTGTGCTGGCCATGTTGGCCTCCTTTCCTCCGCGAAACGTCACCTCCCCGCGCAATCGGATCGTAAGATCACGAACAAGGCGCGTGAGCCCTCGCGACGTCCACAGCTACCTCTAACACGGTACTTATAAGTTTGCAAGGATAATTTACAAAAACGGGAAAATTACCGTACTCCAAGGCGACTAACTTCTAATTAGTGCGACGTTCCAAGATTTGCCTGACCAATCCGGGCTTACTCGCAAAAGCCCTACACTCGGATCAGCCACACTTCCGAAACCTGGCAACCCCGGCCGTTCGCCCCCAAGCCCGGTTCCCCCCTCCAGGCGAGATTCAGTTCTCCGCCCTTTGTCGCTTCTTGCGGAATGTCAAACTCCTGCGGAGCCGGCGGCCGTGACCGCAGCAGATACGGGTGAATTTCAATGCTCTCGTTCGCTACCAGCCGGATCTTTCGTTGCGCCTGATCGCCCGAATACACCACCCGAATCCGGTAACGCGCCTCCGGATCCAGCCCCGTGTATCTCATCCGCAGCGCAGCGTCGTACAAGGTCTCGGCCCAATGCTTCCACGCCGTCGGCGCCTGGTCGCCCAAATGGTCGGGATAGCTACACCCGATCAACGGCGACGACCGGAAGTCGGGATCCGCAACACTCCCCGGCCCCGGCACGAGATGCGGACGATTCATCGGATTCCCCAACTCATCGTAGAACCCTCCCGGCCCCGGATCCGTCCGCTTCATCAGCTTCCGGATCGCCGCGGCCTGAGCGCTCGTCGAATCCAGGCGCCGGATCTCCGCAATCTGCCGCCGTAAGTAAGCTACATCGCTCACCGGATGATCCAGCGTCTCCAGGTTCGCCGCCCGCGACACCGCCTCGCCCTGATACCTCTGCACCGCCAACTGCATCCGGATGCTCTGGAACAACGCCTCGCCTAACTCGCCCACGCGTCTCCGCAGATCCGCCCGCGCGGGATTCAGCATCGGCCCGGCCAAAATCCGGTCCGCTTCGTCGAGCAGCAACGCAGGGTCGATCCCATTCGGCGGAGATCCGCTCCGCGATTCGTCGATGTCCGTCGGCTGCCCCGAAAATCCGATCTCGTTCACCCGCCCCAGCACGCCCAACGCTCGCGTCAGAGCCCCGTCCTCATCCCACAGCCGCGCCTGCACGTACGCGTCGTAGTAAGCCCGGTAAAGCCCTTGCTGAAACCGCCAACTTTCCAGCACCGAAGGACGCGCGTTGCGCTCCATGTCCTGAAACCGCGCCAGCGTCACCGCCACGCCTGTGTTCGCCGCCAGAGGCCCCCGCCAGTTCGCCTCTAGGTTCACTAACCCCTGCGCCATCCCCTCCGCTTCCGCTGCCCCGGCAAAATACCGCCCAAAGTCCCGCAGCACGTCCACCACGGACCGCGCCGGATCCCACCCGAGCGCGCTCCAGAGGCACTTATTCACATCGTCGTTACACCCCTCCGAGTAACTAATAAACCCAATGCTCTCAGGCAGCGTCAGCCGCAGGATATTCGCTTCCCCCTCCGGCCGCGGATTGATAACTTCCCGCCCCTCGGTCAACGCATACGCGATGTCCCAGTCCGGCACCGGATACTGGCACTGCACGCTGTGCGTAATATCCGGATAAAGCCGGATCGGGTACCGCTCCGGCAGCCGTTTCCGGAGCGCATCCAGCGGAAGCCGCGACTGCGGCCCGTACACAATCCCGTCCAGCCATCTCCCCGTCTCCGGCCGTCCCACAATCTCGAAAAACTCGTTCATCCACTCTTCGGAAAACGACTGCGGCGACATCCACATCTGCGCCTGCGGATGGTAACGCCGCAGATTTGCCTTCTGCTTCTCGATCAGCGCGAGTAAGTACTTCGGCTCCGTGTGCCCCGGGTCGCCGCCCGGCACAAACACCGCATCAATCCGGGGCACTAACTCGAAGATCTTCGCCCACTCCGCCAGCTCCGTCTCCACCGTCTTCGGATTGCTGTAATCGGGATCCATCGCCGGATACCAAACCCACGTCTCGAGCCCGTATTCATCGGCCAATCGCGACATCTCCCGCATCATCTGATCTTTCGGCAGCGGAAAATGTGGGCTGTTGTCCCGATCGTCGGACCGCGGCGGAATCAACTCCACCGCATTCGTCCCGAATACAATCAGGTCCCGGTAATACTGCTCCCACCGCGCCACGTCCCAGCCGTCGTAAGCGTTCGTCTTCGGCCGGTAACCAAGCTGATGCCCCCGCAGCCGGTACTTCGGGCTCGACTGCCCTCCGATCCGGCCTCCTAACACCGTCGCCTGCTGCGGCCCAAACGAAATCGAGCGCAGCAGTTTCCCCGCCCCGAACATCATCCCGCGCTCATCCGCGCCAAGGATCGAAATCCAGCCGCTCCCGCTCTGGATCCGGTATCCCTCCGCGGCAATCGCCCCAACGCCCTCGCCCGGCGGAGTCACTCGCGCCGCCTTCCAGGCCGCCACCGTTCCCAGATAGATCTTCGGCCCATCGCTTGGGCTGCCGGCCCCTTCGACTGCCCAGCGAATCCCGCACCGCTTCTCGGCTTCCTCCACCAGCAGCGACACCGCTTTCGCCTCTCGCCGTCCCAGATGCTCCGGCGCGATCACCACCGCTTTACTCAGATCAATCGCGCCCGTGTCGGCCCCTTGCAACCATCGCGCCGCCCCAACCACGGCGCCGGCTTGAACTAAGAATCTCCGGCGGTTCATCATTCCTCGCTACGCGATCTTATCAGTGCAGCCCCGGCGCTGCCGAATTCCCCGCGCGTTGGGGATTCGCAATCTCGTTGAACGCCGCGCCAAGGCCCGGCCGGGTCTCTCTTACCACAATGTGAATTGCATTTCATAATTCAACAGGCGATAGCTGGTTTGTAATACCCGCTGGACGCCGCAGCGTTACCGCCGCCCCTACCAGAATCCCGCCCGCCGCCAGGTACACCACAGAAGCCCCCGCGATCCCGAATCCAAGCCCATGCCGCCGGGCCAGCACTCCCACCAGCACCGGCGCCACCCCGCCTCCCGCCCACCCCACCGTGTTCATGAACCCCGCCGCCGCGCCCCGCGCCCGCACCGGCGCCACATCGTAGACGGAAGCGAAAATGTTGGCGTCGTACAGCCCCTTGAAAAAGCCCCAGGCCGTCAGCGCCCCGATCAACCACCCCACCGATCCCGTCAGCCCGCAAACCACGACAAACGGCGCGCCGCAAAGCACTCCCGCCGCCTGCACCACCACCCGCCCGCAGGACATCGCCCTCTGCATCCGGTCCGCAAGCCACCCGCCCGCCGCCGATCCGGCCATGCTCGCCACCTGCACAAACAGCGTCGCCGTCAAACCCGCTGTCGCCAGGCTCAGGTGAAATTTTTCGTAAACCAACGAAGGCATCCAACTCAACAGCACCACCGCCACGCAATTCGCGCACACAAACGCCGCCATCAAAAGCAAGACCACGGGAGTCGTCCAGAGAATCCGCAGCGTCTCGCCGGCCGCCATCGGTTCGTCCGCCGCCCGCGCCACCCCCGCCCCCTCCGCGGCGCCCCGTACCGGTTCCCGCAGATACCTCTGCAGCAGGAGCCCAAGCAGCACTCCCAACCCGCCGAAAACCAGAAAACTCCATCGCCACCCATATCGCTCCCCTATCCAGGCCGCGAAAAACCCGCCCGCAATCGTCCCGGCGTAAACGCTGGTCTGATGCAGTCCCAGCGCCCGCGAGCGCGTCTCCGGCCCGTGATAATCGCTAAGCATCGACACGGCCGCCGGGTAGTAAAACGTCTCGCCTAAACCCTCCGCCGCACGCAACGCCAGCAACGCGGAGAAGCCCCTGGCGAGCGGCGTCGCCACGCAAATCCCGCTCCACGCGTATAGCCCGCCCAGAATCGCCCGGCGGCGGCTGATCCGGTCCACCAGCATCCCCGCAAACTGCCCGCCCACCCCGTACACCCAGGCAAACGCCCCCGCCAGCAAACCAAGTTGCACCGGATCGAGCCGCATCTCGCGCTGAAGCAGGGGAAATACGGAAAATACCGCCTGGCGGTCCCCGTAGTTACACAGCGAGATCGCCCAGAGCATCGCCACCACCAGCCAGCGGTAGGCGGAGGACGCGGGCTCCGCCGGCTGTTTCGATTTCCGCATTTAAGTTTCATAATTATAAAATGGATTTCGAGAAGCTCGAATCGAATGCCGTCGCTGTCAAACATAAGTCCGCCGGAACAGCGCGGATCCTCCCCCCTGCCGCAAAGCAATCTCGCCAGCCGGGTCCTCCGCGGCATCGTCCCCCCGCTCGTCACCCCACTGCGCGACGATGACTCCCTCGACACGGAAGCCCTCGAACGCCTCATCGCCCACACGCTCTCCGGCGGCGTCTCCGGACTCTTCCTCCTCGGCACCACCGGCGAAGGCCCCTCGCTTAGCAACCGCCTCCGGGCTGAGCTCGTCCGCCGCGCCTGCGCCTTCACCGCCGGCCGTGCCCCTATCCTCGTGGCCATCAGTGACACCTCCTTCACCGAAAGCGTCCGCCTCGCCTACCTTGCCGCCGAAGCCGGCGCCGACTTCCTCGTCGCCGCCCCACCCTTCTACCTCCTCGCCTCCCAGGACGAACTTCTCCGCTACTTCGAGCGCCTCCTCGACGCCGTCCCGCTTCCGCTCTTCCTCTACAACATCCCCAGCCTCACCAAAGTCGGCCTCCAACTTCCCCTCGTCGCCCGCGCCTTCGAACTCCCCCGCATCGCCGGCATCAAAGACAGCTCCGGCGACCTCCCGTACCTCGAAGGTCTTCTCCGGCTCGCGCAGAAACGCTCGGATCTCGGCGTCTGGGTCGGCTCCGAACAACTCCTCCTCGAAGGCTTGCGCCGCGGCGCGGCGGGCGGTGTCTGCGGCGGAGCCAACCTCGCCCCCTCGCTCTTCGTCAGCCTCTTCCGCGCAGCCGATTCCGGCAACTGTTCCGAGGCCGCGCGCATCCAGCAGCAGGTCGACGAGATCAACGAAGCCCTCGTCGCCACCTCCGATCCTCCGCCCGGCTACATCCAAAGCCTCAAGGCCGCTCTCGAACGCCGCGGTATCTGCCGCCGCCTCCCGGCCTTGCCGCTCGCGCCACTTTCCGACGCAAGCCTTGAGAAACTCTCCCCCGTCTTCGCACGAATCGAACAGGCGCTATGACACTCCGGCTCCGCGTCGTGTATTTTGAAATGTCCTGAGCTCTCCTATGTCCCGAGCCACCATGTCCAAACGGTCGCGTCCCTCACCAGCCTCGAAACCGGCCCGCAAGCCGGCCAATGAGACCAAGCCGGACAAATACTACTCCCGCGCCGTAGGCAAAGCGCTCGAGGCGCTCGATTTCATCGGTCGCAGCCCCCAGCCCGCCACGCTGAACGAAATCTCGCACGTTCTCGAACTCACTAAACCCTCCGCGTTCCGCATTCTCCACACTCTTGAAACGCTCGGTTATCTTTCGAAATCCACCGACTCCCGCTACTCCGCCGCCAGCCCCGCCCTTGTCCGCGCGCAGACCAAACTCGTGCACGACATGCTCCGCTTCGGCGCCGAACCCCTCGAACGTCTCAGCCTCGAGTTTCGTGAAACCGCCAGCATGGCCGCGCTGTTCGAGAATCACATCGAGGTTCTCGCTGTCGTCGAAAGCCCGCAGATCATCCGCATGGGTAACACCGTCGGCCGCATCGTGCCGCCCCACGCCAGCTCCCTCGGCAAGGCCATCACCGCCTTCCAGCCGCCCGAAACGCGCGATCGCCTCCTCCGCAGCTACGGCGCCGTGCCCATCACCCCGGCCACCATCACCGATGAAATCGCCCTCCGCGCCGAGTACGCCCGCATCCAGAAGCAAGGCTACGCCGAGGACCGCGAAGAAAGCGCCGCCGGAGGCTGGTGCTTCGCCGCG
>DAIDIH010000118.1 GCA_027459465.1 Bryobacterales bacterium
GATGGCGTCCAGCATCGGCTGCAATAACTTTGAGCCTTCTTTGTTTTCATCGCGCGTCAGGCTCACCGTTACCGCCGGCCCGGCGAATTTCGCCGGCTCGATGGGACGAAACCGGTGGTCCATGTACGCCTTTGTGCCATAAAGCTGTTCCATCGCATCGGCCACCGAGGCGACCTCCACCAGACGGAACTGCGACACCGACGTCTCGGGGCCCTGCGCCCGCAGTGCCCAGGTAAACCAAACCAGCGCTCCCGCGCCAACCCAAATTGCCGCTTTTTTCATTGCGCTCCTTCTCCGCTTCCAGCCAGGGCGAACACCACAATGTTGCCGCCCGCCGCCATTCCAACATATTGCCTGCCGCCAAGTGAGTAAGTCATCGGCGAGGCATGCAAGTGAACATTCATCGGGAACCGCCACAGCACCTTCCCGCTACCCGAGTCGAGCGCGGTCATCGCGCCATCGTCGTCGCCGAAAAACACGAGTCCCGATGCGGTCGCGAGCAACCCGGCCCAAGCCTCGCCCGGTCCGGTTTGCTCGTGCTCCCACACAATTTTTCCTGTCTGCGGGTCGATCGCGCGCACATACTTCCGCGGCCGCACGCCGCGGTCATCCTTGGCTGAGCCCCCATTGAACGACTCCCCCCGTTTCCACCACTCCGCGTTCTTTGAGTAAATCGTGCACTTCTCGAGCGCGATCAGATAGAACAGCTTCGTTTGCGGGTCGTAGGAACTCGACATCCAATTCGATGCTCCCTCTACCGACGGACACACCTTGGTCCCGCCTTGCGCGTCCCGTACCGGTTCCGCCAACACTGGCCGGCCATCCTCTCCGATCCGTTTCGCCCAGTTCAATTCCCTCACGTACGGCGTCGCCTGCAGCACCTTGCCGGTGGTCCGGTCCAGCACGTAAAAGAAGCCGTTCCGGTTCCCCTGCAGAATCACTTTTCGCCGCTCGCCGTGAAAGTCGATATCGGCCACGAGCGGAGTCTCCGTGGCGTCCCAATCGTGCACATCATGCGGCGTGAACTGGTAGTACCACTTCATCTCGCCGGACTTGGGATCAAGCGCAACAACCGAGTCCGCATACAGGTTATCGCCCTTCCGCTCGTCGCCGTTGAAGTCCGGGCACGGATTCCCTGTCGGCCATAACAGTAGATTCGTCTCGGCATCGTAAGTACCCGTGAGCCACGTGGACGCGCAGCCATGCTCGAGCGCCCGCCCCTCCCATGTTTTGGCCGCCGGATCACCCGGCGCAGGCACCGTCCAGAGCCTCCATACGCGCTCACCGGTGTCCGCCCGGTAGGCGGCGAGAAATCCCCGGACGCCTTCGTCGCCGCCGGCAACGCCGGACACGACCAGGTCGCCCACCACCAAAGGAGCCGACGTCGCCCCGTAATTGTCCCGCCAATCCGCCATAACCTGATCCCACAGCATCGCCCCGGTCAGCCGGTGCAACGCCACCAGGTGCGCATCGTCGGTCACTAGAAATACCCGGTCACCAAGCACCGCCACGCCCCGATTGATTCCCGCCGGCGCGTCCCCAACCACGCCACGGTGCCGTGGCTGCGCGTAGCGCCAGATCTCCCGCCCGCTCGCGGCATCGAGCGCGTAAACGGAGTTTGCCGTTGTCACGTACATCACGCCGCCCACAACCACCGGCGTCACTTCCAGGCTTCCGCCTCCCGGCGCCGGATACATCCACGCCGGCGCGAGGCTCGCGACATTGCTCCTGTCGATCTGCACCAACGGGGAATACCGGTTCCCTCCGAGCACTCCGTGATATGTCGGCCATTCGCCGGGCTTCGGGCTCCGTACCTCATCCCAACTCACCGCGCCCGGCAGCGGCGCCGCCGCTGCGCGGGAGGAAGCCGCGGCGGGCAGGTGCGCCAGAAACGCGATCACGTCCTGGCGCTCGGCCGGCGTCCCCTTCACCGGAGGCATTCCGGACCCCGGTTCCCGCTCAATTGCCGACACCTCGCTCTTCCTCAGCAGGTACAAAGGCTTGTCAAAACCCAGCACCTGCAAATCGAACCCACTCTCGTTCTTGACGATCCCGCGCACCTCGCGGCCATCCCGAAGGCGGATCGCCGCAGCTTGATACCCGCTCCCATCGAGCGTCTCCGGATGGCTCAGCGCCTGCTCGATTCGCCCCAGTGTCAGCCGCTCGCCGGCCTGCGTCAGGTCCGGGCCGCGCAGCCCCCCGCGCCCGTTCACGGTATGGCACGCTGAGCAACCGCCCACGCCGAAAAAATACTTCGCTCCGTCTTTCGCCTCTCCCGGCGGATTCGCTTCCACCGCCGGCCGCACCAGCGACCGCACAAATGCCGTCAACTCCGCCAATTCCGTGTCCGGCAGTCTAAACGCCGGCATCCCCGTTCCGGGAATCCCTTTCCGGATCAGATCGCGCACTCCGTCGTCGGTTCCGAGCCGCCCGCTGTCGCCCTGCCCGATTCCCGGCGCACGCTCGCCGCCCGCCGCGTCCGCCCCGTGGCAGCCCGCGCACATCGACACGAACCGCTTCCGCCCTGCCTCCGCCAGATCCTCGCCGCGCGCCATCCCCAACGCGAGCATCGCTATGGCCAACCATCGCTTCCGCATGGAAAAAAACACGCACCGCCGGTTTTGTTCCAACCGGGCGGCACACTCCTCCCTCGCCGCTTACCGCGGACGTCACCTCAGATTCCGGCCCCCCAGCCCGGTTAGCGCGATCCTATCACAGCTCATGCGGAGGTGCGCTCAGCTTACGTTTTCTCTCTTTTCTCCACGATTGATTGTTTTTGTGGTATCCAATGTGAGGAACCCCGGACCGTTCGACCCGCGGCCAGTCGTCCGCGGAATTTGGAATCACTTATGGCAAAACAAACCCAATCGTCTTCGTCCTCTTCCCCGACTCTCAGCCGCCGAAGCCTTTTCCAGGCAGGCGCCGCCGCGGCGGCTCTCGCCTCCGCGCCTTCGATTCAGGCTTCCGAACTCACGCTGGGGCCAAGCATCTACGAATCCATTGGCGTCCGCCCGCTTATCAACTGCAAAGGCACCTACACCATCATCAGCGGCTCGCTGACCCTTCCCGAAGTCAAGCGCGCCATGGACGAGGCCGGCAGCCATTACGTCGATTTGGACGAACTCATGAACGCCGTCGGCCAGCAACTCGCCTCCCTCACCCAGGCCCCCTGGGGCATCGTCACCGCCGGTTGCGCCGCCGCCATGACACACACCACCACCGCCTGCCTCGCCGGCGGCGACCCGGAAAAAATGCAGCGCCTGCCCAACCTCCGCGGCATGAAAAGCGAGGTCATCATCCCCACTTACTCGCGCAACGTCTACGATCACGCCATCCGCATGCTCGGCGTGAAGATCGTCCAGCCCAACACCGCCGCCGAGTGCGAAGCGGCCTTCAGCGAACGCACCGCCATGGTCTACATCCTGGCCGGACCCGGCGATGAAGGCGAGCTCGGAACGGCCGCCGTCTCCGCGATGGCGAAAAAGTGGAATGTCCCGGTCCTGGTGGACGCCGCCGCCGAAATGCTAACCATCCCGAACCTCCACCTTGGTCGCGGCGCCACCGCCGTCGCCTACAGCGGCGGCAAATGCCTCCGCGGACCCCAGTGCGCCGGCCTCCTGCTCGGCGACAAGAACCTGCTTCAGGCCGCCTGGGCCAACAGCGCGCCGCATCACGCCTTCGGCCGCTCGCTCAAGGTCGGCAAGGAAGAAATCATGGGCATGCTCACCGCTGTCCAGATGTGGACCCGCCGCGACCACAAAGCCGAATGGAACCAGTGGCAGGGCTGGCTCGACTACGTCTCCACCCGCGTCACACAGGTCCCGGGCGTCACCACCCACGTCGAGCAGCCACGAAGCCTCTCCAACCATGCCCCGTCGCTCATTATCCACTGGGACGGCCGCGCGCTCAACATCACGGGGCAGGAGGTCTACGACACCTTGCTCGCCGGCTCGCCCCGAGTGATCCTGGAACGCGCCCACGGAACCCGCCCCCACGACATGGAAAACAGCGCCGTCGGTATCATGCCGTACATGATGATGCCGGGCGATGAAAAAATCGCCGCCGAAAAGCTCGTCGCCGTTCTGCGCAATCCGCCCAAATTCGAAAATCCGCCCGAGCCTTCCGGCGAACCCGCCAACATCGACGGCCAGTGGATGGCCGAAATCGAGTTCCTCCGCGGCTCCGGCACGCACACCCTCGTATTCGAACAGCATGGCAACAAACTCGTCGGCACGCACTTCGGCGAGTACCTCATCGGCGACCTTTCCGGCGAGGTCCACGGCAATCTCGTAAAATTCCACAGCCGGCAACATATCCAGGGCCAGGAGTTACACTACGCTTTCACCGGCACGGTAAACGGCGACTCGATGGAAGGCCCGTTGTCATTGGGCGAATACGGCCCGGCCCGCTGGAGCGCCAGGCGGCATAAGTACGCGTGAAGTCAATTCCGGAAAGGGAATTCATGAAAAAGACCAATCGACGCAGTTTCCTCGAAAAGAGCATCGTCGCCGGAGGCGCCGCGGCCGCCGTAACCGCCGCCGCCCCCTCGGCCGAGGCGAAATCCGCCGGAGCCAGGAAGAAGGTCTTCTGGCGCGACGGCCAGCCGCCGAAGGAAACGCCCCTCTTCAGCCCCGCCGTCGGCTACGGCAACTTACTCTTCATCTCCGGCATCGGAGCCCACTTTGAGGGTGACATCACCGCTCACACCAAACACGTCCTCGACGAAATCGAGAAGGAACTCACCCGCTGCGGCTCCTCCATGGAGAAAGTGCTCAAAGCCCAGGTCTATCTTGCCGATCTCAAGGACTACGACGCCATGAACGCCGTCTTCAAAGGCCGCTTCGGCAGCGAACCTCCGGTCCGCACCACGATCGCCGCCGCCGGCGTGCCGGGCAAGTCGCTCGTCGAGATCGACGTCATCGCCTTCATCTAAGCCGGCAAGCCGAACCCAGAGTTAACTTACTCCGTGACCTCGCTGCTCACCCCGCTCCGTTCGCGTCTCCGCTGGATCCTCATCTTCTGGATGTTTCTTGTAAGCGCCATCGCTTACATGGACCGGGTCAATATCTCGATCTCCGGCCAGGCCATCGCCAGGGAGTTCCATCTCAGCGACTATCAACTCGGAGCGGTCTTCAGCGCATTCGTCTTCGGCTACGCGCTGTTCCAGGCCCCCGGCGGTTGGGTCGCTGACCGCCTCGGGCCCCGGAAAACGCTCGCCTTCGGCGTCATCTGGTGGGCCGTCTTCTGCGCTCTCATCACGCTGCTCGGCGCCGGCTTCCCGCTGCTCGTGCTGTCGATGATCGCGATCCAGTTTTCTCTCGGTGTCGGCGAATCGGTCGTCTATCCGTCATCCAACTGCGTCGTCGCCAACTGGATCCCGACCAACGAACGCGGCCTGGCCAACGGCATCATCTTCGCCGGAGTCGGCTTCGGCGCCGGCGTCACGCCGCCTCTGATGACTTACGTCCTTACCCATTTTGGCTGGCGCGCCGCTTTCTGGCTCAGCGCGGGTCTCGGGCTGATCGCCGGCGGAGTATGGTATCTGCTCGCCCGTGACCGGCCCCATCAGCATCCCGCCATCACGCCGCCCGAACTCGCCCATATCGATGCGGGCCTGCCGCAAAAGATCGTCTCCGGCACCGCGCCCCGGCTTCCGCTTCGCGCCATTTTCGCGAACCGCGACATGCAGTTAGTAACCTTCAGCTACTTCACCTACGGTTACGCTGCTTATATCTTCTTCACGTGGTTTTTCATCTATCTCAACCGGGTCCGCCATCTTGACTTACGCGAAAGTTCGTATCTCACCTCGCTTCCGTTCCTCTGTATGGCCTTCGGCTCCTCGGTCGGCGGCTGGATGAGTGACCGCATCGCCCGCCGCTGGGGCCGCCGCGCGGGCCGCTGCTGGCTCGCCGTCTTCGGCATCGGATTCGCCGCCATCTTCCTCGCCATCGGCGCTCGAGTCTCGAGCGCCCACTTAGCCAGCTTCGTCCTGGCAGGCGGCGCCGGAGCGCTCTATATCTCCCAAAGCTCCTTCTGGAGCGTGAGCGCCGATATCGGCGGCCCCTCGGCCGGCCTCGTCAGCGGACTCATGAATATGGGCGCCCAACTCGGCTCCACGGTCACCGGCGTGCTTACGCCCGTCCTTGCCCACCGCTTCGGCTGGACCTGGTCCTTCCTCGCCGCCGCCATCCTCTGCGCCCTTGGCGCCGTCGCCTGGCTCGGCGTCGACCCGGACTCCCGCATCCGCTCCTGACCGGCCGCGGTGATAGCATCGTCTATTCGAGCCGCCCGTCCGTCCATGAATAAGCGCACTTTCCTGAAAGCCTCCGCCAGCCTGCTCTCTGGCGGCCTTCTTCCTTCCATGACCCACGCCGAACCCTCTCCCCAAGCCCGCACGAACTGGTCCGGCAACCTCGAATTCCACGCCGCCCACCTCGATCTGCCCTCCAGCGCCAACGACGTTCGCCGCCTCGTTTCCACCCGTCCCTTGCTGAAGGCCCTCGGCGCCGGCCACTCCTTTAACTCGATCGCCGACACCACCGGCGATCAGGTCTCGCTCAAAGATTTCCAGGAAATGTCCATCGACAGCCGCGCCCGCACCGTCACCGTCGGCGGCGGCGTCAAATACGGCCAACTGGCGCCCTATCTCGACCAGCACGGCTTCGCGCTCCACAACCTCGCTTCCCTGCCCCACGTCACCGTGGCCGGCGCATGCTCCACCGCCACGCACGGCTCCGGCATCCACAACGGCAACCTCGCCACCGCCGTCGCCGGACTGGAAATCGTTACCGCTTCCGGCGAAAACGTCTCGCTGGCTCGCGAGCGCGACCCGGACCGTTTCCCCGGCGCCGCCGTCAGCCTCGGCGCCCTCGGCATCATCACCCGCGTCACGCTCGACCTCCTCCCCAAGTTCGACATGGTGCAAGTCGTCTTCGAAAATCTCTCCTTCGACCAACTCGAGCACCACCTCGACGAAATCTTTTCCGCCGGCTACAGCGTGAGCCTCTTCACCGATTGGCAGCATCACCGCGCCACACAAGTCTGGATCAAGAGCCGTCTCGACCCGGCTAGCCCTTACCTCAAGGCCAGAGAATTCTTCGGCGCCACCGCCGCCACGCGCAAACTCCACCCCATCGCCGGCCACGACGCCGAACCCTGTACCGATCAACTCGGCATTCCCGGCCCGTGGTACGAACGCCTGCCGCACTTCCGCATGAACTTCACCCCCAGCAGCGGCGCCGAACTCCAAACCGAATACTTCGTCGCCCGCGAAAACGCCTACCGCGCCATCCTCGCCGTGGAGAAACTCCGCGACGAAATCACGCCCCACTTATTCATCACCGAGCTCCGCACCATCGCCGCCGACCAACTCTGGATGAGCCCCTGCTACCAGCGCGACTCGCTCACCATTCACTTCACCTGGAAGCGCGAATGGCCCGCGGTGAAAGCGCTATTGCCCAGGATCGAAGCCCATCTCGCTCCCTTCGCCCCGCGCCCTCACTGGGCGAAACTATTCACCCTGCCCCCGGCTCAGACCCAGTCCCAATACCCGCACCTCGGTGACTTCCGGTCGCTCGTCCGAAGCTTCGATCCCGACGGCAGGTTCCGCAACGCCTTCCTGGCAACCAACGTCTTCGGGGCCTGAAAAGCGTACGCCAAACCTGCTACGCTCGGTAGCGAACACGGAGACGTCCCACGCATGGAATCGCATGTCAGAGTCCTCGGTATGCTTCACATCGCCCTAAGCGTACTCATGCTATTTGGCGGCATCGTCGCGCTGCTCGTGCTTGGGGGCATCGGTGGCATCGCAGCCATGGTCGGCGGCCAGGACGCGGAAAATTCGCTCGCCGCGGCCGGTGTGCTCGGTATCATCGGCGTCGCGGTGTTCCTGATCCTGTTTGTTCTTTCCCTCCCCGGCATTATCTGCGGCTGGGGTATCATGCGCTTCCGCCCGTGGGCCAAAACCCTCGGCATCGTGATGTCGGCCTTCGACCTCCTCAACGTCCCGGTCGGCACCATTCTTGGCATCTACGGTCTCTGGGTGCTCACCAACAACGCCACCGAACCGCTGTTTCGTCCACGCACCTTCTCAGCCTGAGGCGGCCCAACCCGCTGCGCGTCACTGATGATCCGGACGTACGCTTTGAGAGTCCCGGCGAGCATCTTCTGGGAGGCGCTCGCAATGAGTCCGCCCGCGAACCAGCGAATCAATGCTGGAAGCTCGCGAGAAAGCACCAGCGCTTCACATTCGATGTACACTCCGCCATCCCCCTCGCTGAGACGCCAGTAGTCGTCCAACGCCCAGATCAGGCCCCGGTCCTTCGCGGGCGTTCCGCGCGGAGACTGCTCGGAAGGGACTTCGCGGACACTCTCGGACTTCGATTCGATCACTAGGTGCGTCGCGTCGTGCGGCAGATAGAGGATCCGCTGGACGACGTCGAAGACCGCCGAAAGCAGGGCCTTCTGCCTCAGACGGAGATAGATCCGGAACTCATTCCCTGTGTGAGACAGGACGCGGGAATTTATAATCACCGGTTGCATGTACCGCCGGCGGTTTCCGTAGTCTTCGAGCCCGGCCATCGCGCGGGCAAGCGTCGCATCCGGAACCCAGACTTCGCCAAACCAGTGCTCAACCCGCCCTCCAGGGACGTCAATGTGTGGAACCAGGTCGAGTTGGCGGGCGGGAACCGTCACGACTTCTCCGTTCTTGAGACGGCGTTGCGCATCGGGGTCGGACTCGAGCAGGGGGTAGCGCAGCGTGGACCAGTGTGCTTCCGTTCGCGCCTGAACGGCGCCGGAATACTGGCGGAAAGCTCGAAGCGTCTCCGACGGCGGTTGTGCGAGACCGGGATCCAGGCCGAAACAGATAGCCAGTCCGAGCATCCAAACCACAAACGGGTGCGAGCGGAATAACGGCATGGCTGGGCGGAAACAACAACCGCGGCGGATAGCTTGCTTGTACCTCATTCCTAGCACAACAGGCCGGTTCACGGGTTGCATTCGCCCTGGTTGCACAGTACGCTCAGGCAGGGAGGAAGTGCCAATGAGGGCAGCCGTCGTTGAGGCGTTCGACCGCGGTCCACGCTACGGCGAATTTCCGGACCCCGTGGCCGGGGACGGAGAGTTGATCGGAAACGTTTCCGCCGCGGGGCTTCACCCGATTGTCCGGGCCCTCGCCAATGGAACCCATTACGGCAGCACGGGAGCGCTGCCGTTCGTGCCGGGGATTGACGGCGTTGGGAGACTCGACGACAGTAAGCGCGTGTATTTCGGCATCTCGCGGAGTCCCTATGGCAGTCTCGCGGACAAAAGCGTCACCTCCAGCGCGATGTGCGTGCCGCTGCCTGACGCGCTCGGAGATGTGACGGCCGCGGCGATCGCCAATCCCGCAATGTCGTCCTGGGTCGCGCTCAAATTCCGCGCCGCCTTTGTCGCCGGAGAAAGCGTCCTGGTTCTCGGGGCGACAGGCGTAGCGGGCGGACTCGCCGTGCAGATTGCAAAACGGTTCGGGGCGCGGCGCGTGGTTGCGGCCGGAAGAAATACGCGCGGCCTCGACCAACTGCGCGCCCTTGGCGCGGACGCTGTAATTTCGCTCGGCCAAGACCACACCGAAACCGTAACCGCGTTTCGTCGACAGTGGGCAAATGGCGTGGATGTCGTGCTGGATTATCTTTGGGGCCGCCCGGCGGAACTCCTGCTTGAAGCCGCAATACAGAGGGGACTGCGGCACGCGGCCGGGCGAGTCCGGTATGTCCAGATCGGTTCCAGCGCGGGGCAGTCGATCACTCTGCCGGCCGCCGTCCTGCGAAGCACAGGGTTGGAGATGCTTGGCAGCGGATTTGGCAGTGCTTCCATCGAGCAGATCCTGCGCGCGGTTTCTGAAATGTTCGACGAAGCGGTGCGGCATCCATTTCAGTTTGAAGTAAAAGCCTTGCCCCTAGCCCAGATCGAGGCACGCTGGGACGATCGCGATCCGCGCTTGGTGTTCCTCCCGGGGTAGAGGCTACGTTCCGGAAGCCCGGCCGAGTTGTAAAAGCCGAGGTAAAAACATGAGCGCCGCGCCGTAGATCAGAAGAGAAAGGACGAGAGCGGGTTTCTCATCCTGCCGAAGATCGATCAGAACGAGCCGGTAGCCGCCCAAGCCCATCGCGACGAAGATGAGTGGCACGAGTTCGGCGCGGTGCCAGACGAGGATGGCAAAAGCCAGAAAGACGGCACCGCCTGCTAACACGCCGGTTCGAACCGTGGCGCAATACGCGTGAGGAGCAAGAGCGCCGAACAATTGATGGTATCCCGTCGTGAGCACGGCGGTTGCGGTTCCCGCAAGAAACCAGAACGCAAGGCCGGAAAGGACCGCCCGAAGGACGCGATTCGGCACGCTCCGCAGCGCGAGCAGGTAACACGCCAAGGCGGCGACCGCGGCGCCTAGCACAGGCACCAGCGCAACATGGGTATCGGCGCCACCGAGGATGGACTGCGTTGCCTCGTTGAACGCTCCCGAAGCGACACAGGCGCTGAGTAAGTAGAGAACCGCGTACCAGCTTAGCCCAAGCCGGCTGGCGGCCAGGCAGGCGACAGCAAATATCGACCACACCGCCGCCGACGCCGGATAAGAGAGCGCGATCAGTGTGCCCACAATCGAAAGTAGAAAACCATACGTCGCATAGATGACAAAGTTCCGGCCGCGTTCGACAAATGCCAACCAGTAAAACGCCCCTGCCGAGCCAAGCGCGACAATCGCCATCGACCCTGTGATGCCGGGATGTCCACCCAGACGGAGGCCACCCCAGATAGCGATCGAAAACGCGAGCGCGAGCTGAGCAATTTCGAAGACGTTGAGCGAATGTCCGCGCAGAAACGTCCGGATCAAAGTACTCGAGAAGTAGATCGCCACTAGCGCCATTTGTGAGGCGAGCAGGGCGCCCCACGGGATCGGAGCGTACGTGGCGGGCAACCCGTTCGCGTTCGTTACCAGATAGGTGGCCAGCAGCACGGCGAGGTTGGCGGCGGCAGCAGTCAGCCACCGCTCATTCAACCAGTGTTCGAAACATGCCGAAACTTCTACCGCCGCGGCGATGGCAAGTAGAACGGACAGGAATGGAACAACGTTGCTGGTTCCGATCAGCAGCGCGGATGACATAAGCACGCCGGTGAACGTGGCCGTGGTCGCAACGATCATAAGATTCTTGCGCCAGGAGATGATCAGCCCGAGAACTGTGAAGCCGAAGAGTACCGCCGCGGAAGTCCAAGGGGCGAGAACGCGCAGGCGGATGGAGGCTTCCCAGATCAGGGGAGCGAGGACAAGCGCCGAGGTGAGCGAGTAGAGAGAGGTTTCCACCCGTTGGGCGGCAGGGATCCGGGCGGCCCAGACGAGCCACAGCATCGCGTAAAGGATGGCGGTGAATACACCGGCCTCGCGGGGCACTGTGTGGGCGTCGGTGATGGCGCGGAGCACGTACGCCCCGGCGAGGCCGAGCAACATCCGCCCAAGGACCGGTACCGCGCCCGCGCCGGCGCGCAGCGCGGCCATCGAAGGTTTTTGCTGATCTGGGATGGGAATCGACCCCGCCAGTCCCAGATGCTCCTCGATACGGGCTATGCGCTGCTCGAGCGCCTGAAGCGCAGGGACGAGATCGTCCGGTCCCACATCCGGAGAAGGAGGCGGCATGGCATCCCCTTTCTGCTCTTCAGGCTTCGGTCACTTCTTGCTCCTGCCAGGGCGGCAGCAGTTTTACCAACACGAACAGCAGAACAAACGGAAGAATCATGAGTGCGAGAGCCGGAAGAAGGCCCTCACGGGCGGCGAATTCCACTTTGTACGTCGTGTAACCGAGGAAGCTCTTCGAAAAGAGCTGGCCGCCGATCACGACGTTCCAGCGCATGGCGAAGATGCCGACGAGAGTAAGCATACTCGCTCCGACGTAGATTCGCCGGCGAATCGCGTCCGAAAAGCGAACGAGCTGCGTCGCGGCCAGCAGGCCCAGGGGAAGAAGCGTGCCCAGGAAGATCTGAACAACAATCTGGGAAACAAAGAGCCGCGTGTGCACCATGAAGTCCAGCGAACGGAAGGATTCATCGGCTTCGTAGGTACGATGTACGAGGTCCAGCATCTCGAGCGAAAAATCGATGACGAAAGTGTAGAACAGGTACTTTCCAACGGCGTCCAGACAACGCATGTCGACGGGCGTTCTTCGCAAGAGCGAGGAGCCGACATAGATCACAAGGACCGCGGCGATGCCGGACGTCATGGCGGAAAACAGGAATACGACTGGCATGAGCGGTGTCGACCACCATGGGTTCGCTTTAACGGAGCCGAAGATAAAGCCGACATAGCCGTGAAGCAGGAACGCCGAAGGAATACCGATGACTGTGACCACATAGCCGACTCTGTCGTCGATCCGGCGGCTGGCGGGACTGACATTCTGGGACCCAAGCGTGAGGGCGCGGTAGATCCAACGCACGATGCCGGTGCGGGTCTGGGCCGCATGCACAATGTCGGCGCGGTAATCGAGCCAGATCTCGACTAGCAGGACTACCATCAGGTACCAAAGATAGACAAATCCGAACATCGCCATCGCGGATGTGCGATGCGGCGTGAGATACATCTCGAACGACCGCTCCGGGTGGCCAAGGTGTAACTGAAGCGGCAGCGGCGCCACAAGCAGGAAGGCGAGCGCCGTAAGCAGCGCCAGGCGGTAAGTGGGCCGGACCTCTTCCACCTTGAAGACCCGCTCGAGCGAGGCCAGGATGAAGGCGCCGGCGACCAGACCCGTGATGTAAGGATAGAGGACAATGAGCAGGCTCCATTGCAGCTCTACCTCATTGGGATACATGTATCCGGCGACACCGTTGATCATGTTCTAACGTACGCTCCCATCCAGGTTGTTGTAGTAGACTTTGGCGCCGGTAGCCATTTGCGGTTTAAGGACGTGCACCATGTTATTCCGGAGAAACTCATGTACCGGATCCGTGGGGTCCTTAAGATCGCACAGGCGCCGCGCTCCGGTCGGACACGCTTCGCAGCAGGCCGTCGTGAGCCCTTGGGTGATCCGGTGATAGCAAAGCGTGCACTTATCGGCAATGTGTTTCTCTGGATGAAAGTAACGGCATCCGTAAGGACACGCCTGAATACAGTAGCGGCAGCCGAGGCAGTAATCGGGGTCGACAAGCACCACTCCGTCCGGGCTGACAAAAGTCGCGCCGACGGGGCAGACCTGTACACAGGGGGAATCCGCGCAATGGTTGCAGAGCTTCGGCACGAAAAAGCTCTTCACGTTTGGATCGGTGTTGGCGGGGAAACCATGAATGGCGCCGTCCGGGGAGTCTACCTTCGGATGCTCCCAATCCTCCGGAACCTGGTAGCGTTCCACCCACGTTCGGAAGTAACCCTCGGGTACGTTGTTTTCTTTCGAGCAGGCCCGGACACAGTTACCGCAGCCGATGCACTTCTCGATGTCGATCATCATGCCCCACCAATGATCGGCCATGTGGTAAGTGTCGTCGGGTCCGGGAGGCTGTCCGTTCTTCTCGAGCGCTGCAGCCGCCGTGCCGGTGAGGACGAGGAGCTGAGTACAGCGCGTAAGCAGTTGGCGGCGTGTGATCTCCATGGCTCCTTCCTATATCTGCGGATTGTGCGGCTTGTGGCACGTGTTACAGGCCACGCCGCCGGAGTGTTCCGCGGTTACTACTTGCGGAAA
>DAIDIH010000119.1 GCA_027459465.1 Bryobacterales bacterium
TGGCAAAGTTACTACGGCCAGAATTCCATCGACGAGTGGATGATCCCCTACTTCGGCGCAACCGTCTACGACGACCCCGCCGTCTACGCGAAAAGCTCCCCGATCACCGCCATCAAAAACGTCAAAACCCCGACCCTCGTCTTGGTCGGCGCCGACGACGGCGAATGCCCCGCGCCCCAGTCCTTCGAGTTCTGGCACGCCCTGAAAACCCTCGGCGTCCCGACCCAGTTAGTCGTCTACCCCGGCGAAGGCCACGCCTTCCGCCAACCCGAACACCGTCGCGACGTCATCGAACGCGCCATCGGCTGGTTCGATCAGTATCTGAAGTAAGGCGCCCCGCGGACTATTCACGGCCGGAAGTCGCGAATCGACGCGACCGCCGCGCCGTCTAACTTACTAAGTAGCGCCACCACCAGATCCACCGTCCGGTCGAAATCCGCGCGGTTCACAATCCCGTTGTGCGCGTGCGTATACCGCACCGGCACAACCAGGTTCACCGTCGGCACGCCGCCGTTGCTCTTCTGAATCTCAGCCGAGTCGTCGCCATATCCGGTTACTAAGTCGAACTGCATCGGAATGCCCGCGCCATGCGCCGCCTGCTTGACGAAAGCCACAAGCTTCCGGTTCGGTAACTCAGACGCGTCATACAGAAACAAACCCGGCCCCGCACCCAGCCGGACCTGCGTCTCCTCCGGCCGCGCCCCCGCCACACCGCCTGTAACTCCCGCCTCCAGCGCGATCCCCAACTCCGGTTTCACAACCGCTGCAGCCGTATGCGCCCCCCGTAGCCCGATCTCTTCCTGCGTCGTGAACACGAAAGCGAGACGATTCGGATGCGGACTTGCGTGCAGCCGCCGCATCGCCTCGAGCAATACCGCGCAGCCCACCCGGTCGTCCCACGCCTTGCCAAGATAATTCCCGCTCCGGTTCAGATCGAGAAACGGAGCGTCCGGAACCACCGGATCTCCCGGTTCGAGACCCATCGCGGCAGCCTCGGCCGAAGTGCGCGCGCCAACATCGAGATACAGCATGTCGCGCGGAAACACCCGCGTCCGCTCCTCCGGCGGCAGAACGTGGATATCCCGGATCCCCGTCACCGCGTGCACCGGACCCTTCGAACCAACAATGATCCACCGCTGATCCACCAGCGCCTGGTCCAGCCACCCGCCGAGCATCTGTATCGTCAGGAAACCGTCCGGCGTCAACCGCCGCACCATGCCTCCAAGCTCATCCATGTGAGCGTCCACCATCACCAGCGGACCCGAGCCATCCTCCATGGCGATCACCGAGCCTAGCCCGTCGTAGCGAATCGAGGAAGCAAGCGGCGTGGCTTCCCGCACGACAAGTGCGCGCACCGGCTCTTCAAAACCCGGAGGGCCGGGGGCGTCCGCAAGCCGCTCGAGTAGCATCGCGACGCGATCCTGCCCCAGGGCCGGAAGCGCAAGGAAAACCGAAAGCCGGAAAAGACGCTTCATGGAGAGTTAAGCATAACAACCCATGCCCGGATGGGGGAAGCCCTGAAGACTTGCAGGGGGTTGGCCGATAGGAAGGATGCGTGCCATTGCTTCGCACATCCCGGCCCGCGTCCGCCTCGGCGCGTCTACCCCGCCTCCTGCCCTCGCTCGCCGATTTCTTCCTCCTTGGCGTCTTCGCCTGGCTCTTCCTCGCCGGCCCCTTCGGCTGGGCCGGTCTCCTGATGGATGGCGACACCGGTTGGCACATCCGCAATGGCCAGTACATCCTCACCCATCACGCCGTGCCCCATGCCGACCTGTTCTCGTTCTCCCGCCCGGGAGCGCCGTGGTTTGCCTGGGAGTGGCTCTCCGACGTCGTCTTCGCGTCGCTGTTCGGATGGGCAGGATTGAAGGCGCTCGTCATCTTCGCCGCGCTCATGATCCTGCTGCTCGCGGCGCTGGTCTTTCTCATTCCCATCCGGCGCGGCGTTCATCCGCTGCTCTCCGCCGCGCTCACCCTCGCGGCGGTCACCGCGGCCAGCGTTCACTTTCTCGTCCGCCCGCACCTGTTCACCCTCATCTTCTTCACCATCTCCCTCGCGTTGATTTCTTCGGACCGCGCGCGCCCCTCGCCCGCCCTCTGGTCGCTCGTGCCCCTGGCCGCTCTCTGGACCAACCTGCACGGCGGGGTATTCGTTCTGCCGTTGCTCACCGCTCTCTGGACGGCCGGAGCCGCAGGGGAGGCGTGGATCGGGAAACGCGGCTTTGGCGAAACGAAGCGCGCCGGAGTTCTAACCGGACTCGTCCTCGCGGCGACGCTGGTGAACCCCTACGGCTGGAAACTCCACGAGCATGTCTGGAGCTACCTGCGCTCGGACTGGATCCGCACCGCCGTCCAGGAATTTCAGGCGCCCGCCTTCCGCACCGCCAACGAGCAGTACTACGAAGCTCTCCTTCTGGCAGGAATCCTCGTGGCCGGCTGGTTGATCCGCCGCCGGCGCTTCGTCGAACCGCTCTGGCTGCTCGGCTTCGGACATCTCTCGCTGACCGGAGCCCGGCACATACCTTTCTATGCGGTCATCGCGGTGCTCGCAATCGCGCCGGAGTTGGACGCCTGGTGGCGTGAGTCGGCGCAGCAAGCCGGCGCCGGATCGGTCACGCAAATCCTGCGGCAAGTGGGCGAAGACATGTGTGATCCTTTCCGAAGAGTAAGCCCATGGCTGCCCGTAGCGGTTTCGCTCCTGCTACTCGCCGTGCCCCCCGGCAACTGGCCGCGGGATTTCCCCGCGCGCGCCTTTCCGGTCGCGATGGTCAACGCCCATCCTGACTTACTCAAAGGTCATAGGGTTCTTTCCAGCGACCAATGGGGCGATTACCTGATCTTCCGTTTTTACCCTGATGAACACGTATTCTTCGACGGCCGGAGTGACTTCTACGGCGAGGCTCTGGGCCGCGATTATCTCGCTCTCATGAACCCCAACTACCGCTGGCCGGAGCTAATGGGCCGCTACCGCTTTGATGTGGCGCTGGTACCGGCGAGTTGGCCCTTAGGCGAACTACTGAAACTGGACAAACAATGGCGCCTGGCCGCTGACGATGGTCAATCGCTTCTGTTTGTTCGCCGGAACATTGCCCCAAAAGCAGAAGAGACGAGGCGGCGATGAGGGTGCCAATCGAACTCTCCCCGGCCGCCGCCATCGGGTTTTGTCTCAGTTTGAGCGGGGCCTAAAGCTTATTGGGCCATCTGCCGAATTACATCCACAGGGAAGGAAAAACACGGATCCATGGATCGCCGGTTTCTGACAGTGTTGGCAATCAGCCTGGTATTTGCGCTGCTCGTCTCGGCGGCGTTCTACCAACTGGCCCGGGCGGGTCATTCGCATACCGCGTCCAAGGCGGACATGAAAGACATCGTGCTGGCCGCGCGGGCCATGAACGTGGGCATCACGCTCAAATCCTCCGACGTCCATCTGGGCAAAATTCCCGCCAGCGCCTTCCCCCATGGAGCCTACTCGCGAATCGAAGACGTTGTGGACCGGCCGGTGGTGAGCAACATCCTGGCCGAAGAGCCCGTATTAAGCGGACGCCTGGCGGCTAAGGGCAGCGGGTTCGGGCTCGCCCCAGTGATCCCCGTCGGCATGAGAGCGGTCACGGTCCGCGTAAACGACGTCGTCGGTGTGGCAGGCTTTGTCCTGCCGGGGATGCGCGTGGATGTCCTGGTAACCGGACATCCCCCACAGTCGGCGAGCATGATCACCACGACGTGTCTGCAGAACATCCTGGTGCTCTCGGCCGGCACGACCATGCAGGCCGATTCCGCCGGCAAGGCCATGCCCGCTCCAACCGTGACCCTGCTGGTAAACCCGACCCAGGCCGAAGTCCTCACCCTGGCCTCCAGTGACGGCCGCATCCAACTCGTGCTCCGCAACCCAAGCGACCAGCTCATCGAGAAGACACCCGGCACCGAGATCACCCAGTTGTACGGCCTGCGGAGCGCACCCCCAACGCCCCTACCGGCGCGGGATTCTCACCCCATGATCCGGCGCGTTTCGGCTCCGGCAGTGCTGAAAGCTCCGCCACCGGACGAAATTGTCGTGTTCCGCGGCAACAAGCGCAGTATTGAAGTCCTCTCGGGCAGCGCCAAGACGGAGGGCAACTGAGATGAGCTCCCGTCGCGTACTTTTGCAAGCCCCAACTGCGCTGTCTCTCCTCGCCTTGGTCTGCACCATCGGCGCGGCGCGGGCAGAGGATCTTTCAATGACCGTCGGCCAGAGCATAGTTCTGGATTTCTCTGCTTCCATCGGCCAGCTCTCCACCAGCAACCCCGATATCGTCGACGCCAGCCCAGTGACGCACAGCGAAGTCCTCCTCCACGCCAAGTCGTATGGAACCGCCACGGTGATCGTGTGGGGCAAGAGCGGAGAAAAGCGCTTCTATAACATCACGGTGGAGCTGAACCTCGATCCGCTCCGCAAGCTCTTCAGCGAGACCTTCCCCGGTCTGAAGATTCAAGTCCAGTCGGCGCGGGATTCGCTGTCGATCACCGGCCATGTGCCAACCAAGGAGATCGGAGACCGCGTGGCGGCCCTGGCGGCGCCCTTCGCCAAGACG
Source organism: Bryobacterales bacterium (assembly GCA_027459465.1). Lineage (GTDB taxonomy): Bacteria > Acidobacteriota > Terriglobia > Bryobacterales > Bryobacteraceae > JAJYKC01. The sequence continues at coordinate 4,566 of DAIDIH010000119.1, forward strand.
GTCGTCAACGACCTCACGCTCGATACCCAGGGAGCCGACGAACAGGTCCTGCTGCACGTCGTCTTCGCCCTGCTCGACCGTTCCGTCGAAGACCAGTTTGCGGTGAATCTCGTGAGCACCGGTGCGGGCAACACACCCGGCGGCATCACCTCCGGGGGCGCGCCGGCGCCGCAGATCACCCAGTTGGGC
>DAIDIH010000120.1 GCA_027459465.1 Bryobacterales bacterium
ATCTGCATTTCGTAGTTTCTTCGCTATTTTGTTTTCCGGCTCACTACCCGAGGACATCGCATCTTCGTACGGGTATGTGAAGAGGAAGGCTGAGCCGCCGAAGCCGAAGTTTGTGCCGACGGCGGCGGACGGCGCCTTGCAGCTATTAGGCATTCTGCAGCGGGACGCACGGCTGCTGGATTTCTTTTTGGAAGACATCACGCCTTACTCGGATGAAGAGGTCGGCTCGGCGGTTCGCGACGTACATGCGAAGTGCCGCGCCGCGCTGACGCGGTATGTGGAACTGGCGCCGGTGATCGATGGGGTAGAGGGAACGTTTACGAAACTCGACACTGTCAATCCGGCGGCGGTTAAACTTCTGGGCAACGTGCCGGCGAAAGGCAAGGCGGCTGGCGGCGTGCTGCGTCATAAGGGCTGGCAGGCGCGGAAGATCGATCTGCCGGCGATTCCGGGTCCGGACGCGACGGCGATTCTGGCGCCGGCCGAACTGGAAGTCGAGTAGAAGCCTTGTCCACTCCGTTTGTTGTCGGGATCGATCTCGGCACAACCAACAGCAGCATGGCGTATGCGGAGACGGGTGCTGCGCCCGCCGATCCGTTGGCTACGCCTCCGGTGCATCCGTTCGCGGTCACGCAGTTGGTGAACGCGAGCGAGCCGAGGGCGGAGTCGCTGCTGCCGTCGTTTTTGTATCTGGCTGGACCGAACGATTTTCCCGCCGGGGCTCTGGCGCTGCCGTGGAGCGAGGACGCGCCGCTGGTCGGCTTGCTGGCGCGGAAGCGCGGGGCGGAGGCGCCCGCGCGGCTGGTGTCGAGCGCGAAGTCGTGGTTGTGCCATGCAGGAGTGGACCGTACGGCGGCCCTGCTGCCGCTGAACGCGCCCGAGGGTACGGAAAAGGTTTCGCCGGTCCGTGCTTCGCGGCTGTATCTGGAGCATCTGCGGCACGCTTGGGACCAGGCGCATCCGGACACTCCGCTCGAAACTCAACACGTGCTGTTGACGGTGCCGGCCTCGTTCGACGCAGTAGCGCGGGAGCTGACGCTGAAGGCCGCAGATGAAGGCGGACTGGGCGACGTGGTGCTGCTCGAAGAGCCGCAGGCGGCTTTCTACGCCTGGATTGAGCGGCACCCGGATTGGCGCGAGCGGATTACGGTGGGCGACCTGATTCTGGTGGCCGACATCGGCGGCGGGACGACAGACTTCACGTTAATCGCGGTGACCGAAGAAACGGGCGAGTTGAAGCTCGAGCGCGTGGCCGTCGGCGAGCACATTCTGCTGGGTGGCGACAACGTCGATCTGGCGCTGGCGCGGCACGTGGAGCAGGAACTCAGCGGACGGAAGGTGACGCTCGATTCGCTGCAGTTGTACGGGCTGTGGCAGCAGTGCCGCGAGGCCAAGGAAGCGCTGCTCGAGCCTGGAAACACGAAGGACTCGCTGCCGATTACGATCCTGGGGCGCGGGTCGAGCCTGATCGGCGGTGCGATCAAGGCGAAACTGATGCGCGCCGACGTGGAGCGAATCCTGCTGGACGGTTTTCTGCCGAAGGTGGAGAGCACGGACATGCCGCAGCGCGCGCGGGCGCGGATGGGGTTGGCCGAACTTGGGCTGCCGTATGCAACCGACGCGGCGATTACGCGGCACCTGGCGCGTTTCCTGCGGCAACCAGCGGCGGGAGCGGCGGGCGAGAGCGTGCGGCGCGGTCCGAGCGGACTGGCGTGTCCGACGCATGTACTGTTTAACGGCGGCCTGCTGCGGGCGGGCGCGGCGCGGGAGCGGCTGATGGAAACGCTCAATGCGTGGCTTGCGGCCGAAGGCGCGCCGGCGGCGCAACCGCTGCCGGGCGAGGACCTGATGCAGGCGGTTTCGCGCGGCGCGGCTTACTACGGACTGTCGCGTTTGGGGCGCGGCGTGCGCATTCGCGGCGGGGTGCCGCGGACCTACTACGTCGGGATCGAAAGCTCGCTGCCGGCGGTGCCGGGTATGCCCGCTCCGTTGAAGGCGCTGACGGTGGCGCCGTACGGGATGGAAGAAGGTACGGAGTTGCGGTTCCCGGATCGCGTATTCGGGCTGGCTGTCGGCGAGCCGGCTGAGTTCCGGTTCTTTCATTCGGCGGCGCGGCGCGAGGATGCGGCGGGAACGCTGCTCGATGAGATGCCGGCCGACGTGGAGGAGCTTGCGCCGATGCAGGTGGAGCTACCGGCCGAAGGCGCCTCGGGCGGGTTCATTCCGGTGACGCTCGAATCGGCGGTGACGCCAACGGGGCTGTTGCAACTTTGGTGCGTGGCGCGCGACGGGCGGCGGTGGAAGCTCGAGTTCAACGTGCGGGAGCGGCACGAGGGATGAACATCGGGATCGATCTCGGCACGACGAACTCGGCACTGGCGTTCATCGATCCGGAAGAAGCCGCTGGCGCGGATTTCCCGCCGATTCACGTGCTCGATATCCCGCAGCACGTGGGTCCGGGGCGGATCGAGCCGCGGCGGACTCTGCCTTCCTTCCTGTTTCTGGGCGAGGAAACTTACATCGGCGCGTACGCGAGGGAGCAGGGCGCGCTGATACCGACGCAATCGGTACATTCGGCGAAGTCGTGGCTGTCGAACCCGGATGTGGACCGGACGGCGAAGATCCTGCCGTGGGACGCGCAGGAAGGCGGTCGCGTGCTGACGCCGGTGGAAGTTTCCACGCGGATTCTGGCGCATATCCGCGATGCGTGGAACAACGCGCATCCGGGTGAACCGCTTGCCGCGCAGAACGTGGTCCTGACCGTTCCGGCGTCGTTCGACGAAGAGGCGCGGGAGTTGACGGTAGAGGCCGCACGCGAGGCGGGCATCGAGAAGCTGACGCTGATCGAGGAGCCGGCAGCGGCGTTTTATTCCTGGATTGCGAATCACCTGGCGCAATCGCAGAAGCAGCTTGTGGACGGGCAGCTTGTGCTGGTGTGCGACGTGGGTGGCGGCACGAGCGATTTTACGCTGATTCGGGTGAACCGCGAGGGCGACCGGGTGGAGTTCACGCGCACGGCGGTGGGCCGGCATCTGCTGCTGGGCGGGGACAACCTGGATTTGACGCTGGCGTGGCTGGCGGAGTCGAAGCTGAACCGGCAGCTTTCGCTGCGGCAGAGAAGTGCGTTGCGGCGGCAGTGCGCGGATGCGAAGGAGAGATTGCTCGGCGATGCGGGTTTGCCGTCGGTGGAGATCACGGTGCTCGGTTCGGGAGCTTCGCTGATCGGCGGGGCGCTGAAGACGACGATCCTGCGGGAAGAGGCGCTGGAGCTGACGCTCGAAGGGTTTCTACCGATGTGCCCGGCCGAGGACAGGCCGAAGGAAGAAAAGAAGAGTTTGTTCCGCGAGTTGGGTTTGCCGTACGTGTCCGATCCAGCGATCACGCGTCACCTGGCGGCGTTTCTGGCAGCGAACGGGAACGCGCGGCCGGACGCGATTCTGTTCAATGGCGGATTCTTCATTCCGCAGGTTTGCCGGGACCGCGTGGCCGACGTGGTGGCTTCGTGGACCGGGAGGCGGCCGCTGATTTTCGACAATCAGGATCTCGATCTCGCGGTGGCGGTCGGGGCTTCATATTACTCGTACGTGCGCTCGACGGGCGCGGGGTTGATTGTGCGGGGTGGGTTGCCGCGCGCGTATTTTTTGGGCGCGGGGCAGGCAGGCGAGACGCAGCAGGCGGTCTGTCTGGTGCCGCGCGGGGCGGAGGAAGGCTCGGAGATTGAGCTGGACCAACCGGGGCTGCAGCTTGTGGCGAACAAACCGGTTTCGTTCCGGCTGTACAGTTCTCTCGCGCGTACCGAGGACCGGCCGGGAGACACGATTACATTCACACCGGGCGATGAATCCGCGCTGCACTTGCACGCGCCGCTGCACGCGGTGATCCGGTTCGGCAAGCAGGGGGAGCGGCTGGTGCCGGTGAAGTTGGGCGCGCGGTTGACGGAAGTGGGGACGCTACAGGTGTGGGCGGATTCGAAGGTAAGCGAGCATCGGTGGAACCTGCAGTTCGACCTGCGCCGGGCGGCGGCGAAATCGGCGCGGCCGGCGGCGGTAGTGAGTGAGGAAGCGTTGAAGGCGGGGCTGGAGCTGCTGACACAGACGTTCTCGCAGCGCGTGCTCCCGCCGGAGGAGTTGCCGGCGCGACTGGAGCAGGCGCTCGCGCTGGGGCGGCTGTCCTGGCCATCGAGCGCGATTCGCGCGTTGGCGGATCGGATGCTCGAGCTTGCCGAAGGGCGCAAGACGAGCGCGGCGCACGAAGCGCGGTGGCTGAACCTGTGCGGGTTCTGTCTGCGGCCGGGGTTTGGGTTTCCGGGCGACGACTATCGCATCGAGCAGGCGCGGCGGGTGTATGCGTCCGGGTTGACCTTCGCCAACCAGGTGCAGAACGAGATCGAGTGGTGGATCTTCTGGGGACGCGTAGCGGGAGGGTTGAACCGGAATCAGCAGGCCGACGTCTACCAGAGGCTGTCGCCAATGCTGCTGCCGCGCGGGCAGAAGAAGGTGCGTCTGAATTCGAGCCTGCTGCGGGAGATGTGGCGCACGGCGGCGAGCCTGGAACTGCTGCCGGCGCCGGTGCGAACACAGCTTGGGGACGCGATCCTCGCGCGGTTGAAGACGGGCGAGTTTCGCGAGCCGGGACTGTGGTGCCTGGGGCGGTTGGGAGCGAGGAAGCTGTTTTACGGGCCGATCAACCAGGTGCTGCCGGCGATGACGGTGACGCGGTGGGTCGAGGCGCTGCTGAAGGTAGGCAAGGCGGATTCGGCGCTTGTGGCGATGGCGCGCCACACGGGAGATGCTACGAGAGACCTGGCTCCGGCGACGCGGGATCTCGTGCGGCGGGCGCTGCCGGAGGCGCTACACGCGGTGCTCGAAGGCGAGGAAGAAGAAGATCTAAGCGGCGTCTTTGGGGAAGAGCTCCCGAGTGGCCTCTTGATTGCTCACGCGCCGGTCGCCTGAGGGCGCAGGGCCCGGGTTGGAACAGCGATTGCTGTGTGCAATTCCGGGCCAGTCGGGCCGGCATCGCCGTCTACGAGGGCGTAACTATGTCGCGCAGGGCTGACCTCTTAAGAGAAATCTGTAAATGGAGGTTAGAGAAGATGGCGCGCAATATCGGAGACCGTTACGTTTGTGAGAAGTGCGGGGCGGTGCTGGTCTATGAGAAGCCCTGCACGTGCAAGACGACCACGGAGCACGCGCACTCGGAAATCTGCTGCGGGCAGCAGATGAAGGCAGCGCCGCACGGGGCCGCGAAGGAAAAGGTGGGTGCTACGGCGCACCACTGAGGGAAGCGGGCACAGGCCGGGGTGCTATTCGGCGCCGGGTATGCGGGTGCGGACGGCGTAAAGGGATGCCTGCGTGAGGATGAAGAGCGTCCGGCCGTCACGGCCACCGAAGAGGAGGTCCAGCGGGCGGGCGGGGACGTGGATGGTCTCCGTTAGTTTGCCGGCGGGGTTGTAGACGAAGATATCGCCGGCGGCGAGGTAGACGTTGCCGTCGCGGTCCTGCGCGAGGCTTTCCCCGCCCTGCTCGACGAAGGGTTTCAGGTTGGCAAGCGAGCCGTCGGGGTTGACGGTGGCGGAGTAAGTGCGCTCTTCGGATTCGTTGGTTACATAGAACGGTTTGCCTGGGATGGCTTTCATCAGGCCGTAGCACTGCAAGATATCGGCGAACTTATAGGGTCCCGTGACGAAAGCCGGATCGGTAGGGATGAAGAGCGTGTGGTCCGGCGAGACGTATTGGGATTGTTTGGGCGTGGTAAGGTTTTTCGCAAAGAGCTGAGGGAGCGTGACGTAGCGGAGCGTGGCGTGATCGAGGGTGTTGGAGAAATCGCCGTTAACCCAATAGTCAACGGGGAGGACGGGCGTCATGGAAGGGCGAATCGAGGAGGGTTCGGGGGCGAGGACGGTGATCTGGTCTTCGGGGGCGTCCGGGCGGAAGGAGTAGACGGAGAGGCCTTTGCCGCCAGAGGAGACAACGAGGAGGTCGCCAGCTTTGTCGAAGGCGAGGTTGACGGGGTCGAGGGGATCGTCACGAAGAATTCGCAGGTCTTTTGACTCGGGGTCGAAGCGGTAGATGCGCTGGAAGTAGGCGTCGACGAAGTAGAGGCGGCCGGAAGGGTCGACCGCGGCGCCGGAGATGTTATAGAAGCCGGAGGCGAGTTTTTCGACTGGCGTGCGATTTCGAGGCGGCGCAATGGGATGGCCGGTGACGTCCAGCCAGGCGAATTCGCGGTCGCGGACAGCGGTGTGGAGGCTGGTGTCGTAGATGCAATCCTCGAAAGAAACCTTGCTCGAGCGGACGTGCTGGCGGCAGCCGGAATCCGTGCAGACGGCCATGGCGCTGTTGCTGTCGACGTGGACGTTGCGGAAGTGGATGTCGTGGGAGTCGTAGATGCGGACGGCGTAGGGGACGGGGTGATAGCTGCGGACGACGCGGTAGCCGTGATAGTTGGCGATGGTGATGTCGTGCGACCGGCTGATGGAAAGTGAGATGGCCGAGGCGCTTTCTTCGCGCTCACCTTCGGTCTGCGGCGCATACAACTGCCAGTTGGCAACGTTGTCGAGCGCGATCTCGACCCGGACATGGTGTTCGGCGGAGAGTTCGTAGACATGGCCGGGGGTGGAAGTGTCCGACACATAAAGGCCGGCGGCGGCGAAAGTGTCGGGCGTCCAGATGTTGGCGAACGTGCCTCCGCCTCCGTTGGTGATCCAGAGGCTGGGGAACTGCGAGTCCCAGCGGCGGCGCGGGTCGGGATCGGAGAAGAGGTTGGGGGCGTAGGGATTGACGCGTTTGCCATCGAGGCCGCGGGTGCCGTGGCCTCCAAGGAAGCGGACGTCATCCATGAGCGACTTCTCGCCGGCCATCCACAAGGCGCCTACAGCGCGGCTGTTGATGCCGTTGGTGTAGAGACCGATGCCGGTGACGATGTTCGTGCCGCCGCGCGGGGCCTCGAGGAGAGGAAGAGGGGCGCCGGGGCCTTGGAATGCAGGCGTGGATTCGGGGATGTCGAACTGCGTTTGATCCGGATGGAAGCCGATCAAGACGCTGTCAGGGCGGAGGCGGATCGTACTCGTGACGATGTAATGGCCGGAGGGGATGTAGAGGACCGGATGCGCGTTGATGGCCTGCTGGATGGCGGCGGTTTCGTCCGTGACGCCGTCACCGCGGATGCCGAGCGAGCGGAGGTTGATCCAGGTGGATTCGGGAGGCAGGGCGCGGATGGCGTTTGGCGTTGGCGGGGGCAGGGTTTGAAGCGGGAGCGCGGAGAAGCGGGTTTGGATGGCGCCTGGGGCGCCGAACGAGGGAAGCGTGAGGCCGTGGGAGAAGACTTTGACGTCGTAGGTCGACGAAGGGGCGCGAAACTCGCGTTCGGACCCGCGGAATCTGACGAATACGGGGACCTTGCGGCAGACGATGTCTTCGAAGTTCACTTCCGTCATGCGGCTTTGCTCGTTGCTGATTAGGACGGCGGGGCCGGAGATGTTCTCAAAACGCGAGTTCTTGATCCAGAGTTCGTCGGAGTAACCGGGGTCGATCGCTACGGCGGTGGGTGTGTCGCGGAATTCGTCATGGATGAGCGTGAGGCCGGCTTCGTTCTCGCGAATTGAGGCTTCGCGCTGGCCGTCAAAGGTGGAGTCGATGAGAGTGAACTGCCAGGCAGGAGAGGGTTTCTTGGTGAGAATGCCGTAGCGGCCTCCGTGAAAATGGAGATCTTCGGCTTCATTTCCGATGTCGTTCAGGGCGGCGAGGCCGGAGCCGATATGGAAATCCAGATGAGCGAGGTAGCCGTGCTGGGCGACGTGGAAGCGGATGCAGACAGCCGCGGGGTTGCCGTCGCCGATTTCGAAGTCGATGTTGCTCATTGCGGAATAGAAGGTTCCGGGGTTGGCGTCGGAGATGGACGGGTTGTATGGAACGGCTCCGGGCGGCGCGGGGGGAAGGCGGAAGGGGAAACGGCGCGCCGCAGCAGGGTGGGGACGGTTTCCCGAGTAGAAGAACATGTAGGCGAGGCCTTGCTGGTAGCCGGGGGTGTTGGGGGCGAGGACGAAGACGGGGCGGTTGACGCCGTAACCGATCAAACGGATACCGGACCAGACGTAGATGGTGCGTGTGATGCGGTAGCGGCCGTCGGGGATGAAGAGGATTCCTTCCCCGGTGGTTTCTTCAACCTTGTCGATGGCGGACTGGATAGCGGCGCTCGAGTCGGCCTGGCCCTGGGGGTCGACGGGGAAGCGGTCCGGAGTGAGGTAGACGGCTTGGGGGTCGTCGAGGCGAACGGGATAGACGGAGGCCGCATGAGAGTACAGGGCCGCCGCGACGACAAAATATACGTACACGAGGAGCCTCTTCATGGCAGAGCCATCTTATCGTGAGTGGGAACCGGGGCCCCAGACGGGCGTCCCGACCCTGCTTGGGCGCTGGTGGTAGGATCGCGCGTTCATGGGTCAGATCGTCGGCTTTCTGCGGGCGGTGATTCGGAACTGGGTTGCGGCGGCCGCCGGAGTGGTCGCGATCGCGTTGCTGAGCGTGTGGGCGTCCCTGGGGCATGCCGTGGCGCCCTGGATCGGTGGCATTGTGGGAACTGTGGCCGCGTTGGCGGCGTGTTTTCCGGCATGGAAGGATCAGGCGGGCCGGGCGGAGCAGGCGGAGACGAAGATGGCCGAGATGTCGGGAAGGCCGGAACTCGCGCTGCGCTGCACGCCCGTGAAACCGGGGAACTTGGGCGCGCAGGACTGGAGCGCGATGGGCGCGGAGACGATCTATCAGTTTGCGTTGCGGAATAGCAGTTCGATTCAGGCGGTGAACGTCGCGATCGACGATATTGTTCTGCGCGCGCCGGGCGGAGCAAGGCCGTCAATCACGTTTGAGAAGGTATCCAGCCTCTCTTCCGGGCAGGAGCATCCGGTGCCGTTTCGCATCGAGGGCATGGGGCCGTTTCTGAATCGCGACATCTGTCATTGCCTCGGGCAGGCGGGAGGGACGGAGGCGGGTTCGACGGTGCGGGTGCCGCTCAACCTGCGGTTTTCAAATCGCGATGGATCGCGGTGGATCCAGAAGCACGACCTGGCATACAGCTTTCCGTCGAGCCTCACCATCGAGTACCGGGGCATTGAGCGCGATCATAGTAATTGATCGTGGCGATGAACGAAGCCTCCTTACTTGCGCGTCTGCCGGCGTCGCGGCGCGGCCTGGTGCTTGGGATCGGAGACGACGCGGCGATTTACCGGCCGAAAGCGGGCGAGGATCTGATCTTCACGACGGATCTGTTCATTGAGAACGTGCATTTCCGGGCGCGAGGGCGCGGGGCGATATCCGCGGAGCAGGCCGGTTATCGCGCGATGGCTCGCTCGCTGAGCGATGCGGCCGCGATGGGGGCGAGGCCGAGGTTCTGCGTGGTGTCGCTGTCCCTGGCGCCGTGGACGACGGTGCGGTGGTTTGACGGCTTCTATCGCGGGTTGCTGGGCCTGGCGGAACGGCATGGGTGCACCCTCGCCGGCGGGGACCTGTCGCATACGCCGCAGGTCATTTGCGATGTGATGGTGTGTGGTTCGGTGCCGAAAGGGAAGGCGCTGCGGCGAGATGGGGCACGTGTGGGGGATGTGTTGTACGTTTCGGGTGCGCTAGGCGGATGGCGGCACCGTCCGGTGCCGGTTCCGCGCCTGGATGTCGCGCGCAAGATAGTGGGGCGGGCGACGGCGGCGATGGACATCAGCGATGGGCTGGCGCTCGATCTGCACAGAATGTGCCTGGCTTCGGGCGTTGCGGCGAGGCTCGACATGGCGCCGCCAGTGCTCCGCGGGGCGACGCTTGAAGAAGCTCTGCACGCCGGAGAAGACTACGAACTGCTGTACACGGCGCCGGAGGAGGCTCACATGCCGGGGCATCGTTTAGGGACAATCGAGAAAGGCCCGCCCGGGCGGCTGACGCTTTTGGGCAAGCCGCTTTCTCCTCATGGATACGACCACTTCCAGTCCCGCGCTCGTTCTTGATCTGATTGAAGCCTTTCGCCGCTCGAAGACGATGTTCGTCGCGGTGGAACTGGGCATCTTCGACGGACGCCGCCCAGCCGAATACCGTGAACTGACGCGCCTGCTCGATGCCTGCTGCGCGCTCGGACTGCTCGAGCGAGAGAACGGCGTGTACACGAACACGCAGGTTTCGGATGAATATCTTCGGTCGGACTCGCCGCGGACGTTGACCGGCTATGTCAAGTATTCGAACCGGGCTCTGTATCCGATGTGGGGCAATCTCGAGGACGCGGTGCGCGAAGGGACGCCTCGATGGAAGCAGACCTTCGGGCTGGATGGGCCTATCTTCGACAGCTTCTTTCGCGACGATGCATCGAAAC
>DAIDIH010000121.1 GCA_027459465.1 Bryobacterales bacterium
CGAAGATATCGACCGCTACGCCGCCCGCTGCACCAGCCTCGGCGCCGCAAAAATCCACGCCCAAAACACCGCGCAAGCCTTCCTCTACCCCGAATACCGCCCCAATTCCGTCTCCCTCCCCGCCCAAGCCGCCGCGTAAACGCCGCGCCCCGGCCCAACCTCCGCATCTATGCTGCTAAAATCACCGTGTTCGAGCCCGCGGCTCGCCTCATCGCTACCATGCCCACGCACGATCCAACCTCCAACCCCGATCTCTCCATCACCTACGACGCCATCGTCGTCGGCTCCGGCGCTGCGGGCGGCATGGCGGCTTACGTCCTCGCCTCCCACGGCATGAAAGTCCTCCTCCTCGAAGCCGGCAAAAAACTCAACATCGAGCAGGAACTGAAAAGCATGCAGTGGCCCTACGACCACCCCCGCCGCGGTGAAATGCCCCGCTACGACCACGCCCTCAACCTCAACGAATACACCGTCCGCCCACGCCCCTACGCCCAGGGCCTCCGCTACAAACACGTGTTCTCTTATGTCCAGGGCTGGGGCGCTTCCGATTACTCCAAAAACATCGTCGTCGATGAAAAGGACCACCCCACCACAGGCACCCAATACGCCTGGGTCCGAGCCCGCACCTTCGGCGGCAAAACCACCATCTGGGGACGCCTCGCCCTTCGCCTCTCCGACTACGATTTCAAAGCCGCTTCCCGCGATGGCTACGGCCAGGACTGGCCCATCTCCTACGCTGACATCGAACCGTACTACGACCGCGTCGATGACTTCCTCGGCATCAGCGGCCTCAAGGAAAATCTCCCCCACCTCCCCGACAGCCGCTTCCAGCGCCCCAACAAACTCACCGCGGCCGAAATGATGTTCCGCTCCTCGCTCCAGAAAATGGGCCGCACCATCACTCCCTACCGCGCCGGCGTCACGTCCGACGGCCTCAAGCACAACAAATACCGAAGTAAATGTTTCGGCCGCGGAGCCTGTGACCGCCGCACCGGTGGCTGCGATATCCACGCCGCTTTCGATTCCCCCACCGGCCTCATCTACCCGGCCATGGACACCGGAAACGTCACCCTCCGCACTAATTCGACCGTCTACGAAGTCACCGTCGACAAAAACACCGGCAAGGCCAGCGGCGTCAGCTTCATCGACTCGGAAACCATGAAGGACTACCAGGCCAAGGCCCGCATCGTCGTCCTCGGCGCCTCCACCCTCGAGTCCGCCCGCCTTCTCCTTCTCAGCAAAAGCTCCCTCTATCCCAACGGCATCGCTAACTCCAGCGGCCACGTCGGCCATAACTTCTGCGAACACGTCATGGGACCCGGCGTCACCGGCCTCGTCAAGGACTTGGTCGGCAAACCCCGCACCCTGGACGATGGCCGCCCCGGCGGCTTCTATCTCCCCCGCTTCCGCAACCTCGGCACCCGCGACGCCAACTTCCTCCGCGGCTACGGCTTCGAAGGCTCCTCCGGCACATCCATGTTCCCCGGCCACGCCTTCAATACCCCCGGCTTCGGCGCATCCTTCAAGAAACAGGTCCGCGATTACGCCGGCGCCTTCATCAGCATGGGCGCCTTCGGCGAAGTCCTCCCGCGCTACGAAAACGCCGTCCTCATCGACCCCAACGTGAAGGACCGCTGGGGCGTCCCCGTGCTCAAGTTCAGCTATAAGTTCGGCGACAACGAAAAGAAAATGGTCGCCGACATGGCCGCCCAGGCCCAGGAAATGTTCGAAAACGCCGGCATCGAAATCATCGGCGTTGACAAGGAAATGCTCACCGAAGGCTGGTCCATCCACGAAATGGGCACCGCCCGCATGGGCAACGACCCCAAGACCTCAGTTACAAACCAGTTCCAGCAAACCCACGACGTCAAAAACTTGCTCGTCGTCGACGGCAGCACCCACGTCAGCGCTTCCTGCCAGAACCCCACCTGGACCATCATGGCCCTCTGCTGGCGCTCCTGCGATCACATCGCCGACCAACTCAAGAAGGGAGAAGTGTAGTAATGGCCAACGAAATCGACCGCCGCGAACTCATCAAAATCGCCGCCGCCTCCGTCGCCGCCGCCTCCACCGCCGGCGCACAGCCGGCCGGCCAGGGCCAGTTCTTCACCGCCGAAGAACTCTCCCTCACCGATGAACTCTCCGACATCATCATCCCCACCGACGAGAAATCGCCCGGCGCGAAGGCCGCCAAAGTCGCCGCCTTCATCGACTCCTACTTCGCCCAGGCTTACGCACCGGATCAGATTGAGGAGCGCAACGACTTCCGCGACGGCCTGAAACTCTACAGGGGCAAGGCCCACGAAGAACACATCGCCATGTTCACCCGCGCCGCCGAACACGAACATGACGCCCGCGCCCGCCGCCACGGCAGCGCCGCCGCCGCGCCCGGCCTCACGCCCGAAGAGAAATTCTACCGTCATCTTAAGGCCCTCACCATCCGCGGCTACTACACCACCTCCATCGGAATCCATCAGGACATGGATTATAAGGGCAACGTCTTCCAGACCGGCGAATACGCCGGCTTTCTCCCGAAGCCCGTCTAACTCACTCATCCGCCATGACCCGCCGCCAACTCCTCCAAGCCGCCGCAGCGGCCGCTCTACCTCTGCGCTCGCGCGCCGCCTCCGCCCCCAGTTACTCGTTCCCCACGGAAGTGAACCAGCGCATCGCCGTTGCCAGTTATCCCTTCCGCGATTTCCTCCGCCCCAAGAAAGGTTCGCTGACCCTCCTCGACTTCCCGAAGATGGTAGCCGACCGCTTCGGCGTCTTCGCCATCGAGCCTCTCGACACCCATTTCCCCTCACTCGATCCCTCTTACCTCGACAAACTCAAAAAAGCGCTCGACGCCGCCCACTCCCGCGTCGCCAACATCCCCGTCGGCCGCCTCCGCGCCAGTTTTTACGACCCCAACCCGGAAAAACGCAAACTCGCCGTCGATGACGCCCGCCGCTGGGTCGACGCCGCCGCCACCCTCGGCGCCCCTTCCATCCGCACCCACATCCGCGAAGCCCAGGGCGCAAAACCCGACGCCCAACTCGCCGCCTCCGCCCTCACTCCCCTCGCCGTCTACGGCGAAAGCCGCAACATCGTCATCACGCTCGAAAACGACGATCCTCGCAGCGAAGAAGGCTCCTTCATCGGCGACGTCCTCGCCGCCGCGAATACTCCCTGGCTCCGCGCCCTCCCCGACTTCTGTAACTCAATGCTCGCCGGAAAGGGCCAGGACTACAACGACGAAGTCCTCACCCGCCTCTTCGCCCGTGCCTACTCCATCTGCCATGTCAAGGACTCCGAAGACGACGGCCCCAAACACTACACCGTCGACACCTCTCATATCTTCTTGATCGCCCACGCCGCCGGCTTCCGCGGCTTCTACTCCATGGAATGGGACGCCTCCGGCGATCCTTACTCCAACACCGCCCACTTAGTCGAACTTACTCGCAAAGCCCTCGCTGGAGCCGCCTCGTGAAACGCTCCATCGGCGATAACATGATCCCCAAGGACTGGGATCTTGACCGCGGGCTCGATCTCATCCACAAAGCCGGCTTCGAAGGTGTCGAATACTGGCTCGGCGGCCGGCCCTGGTTCGATCTCACCACCCCCGACGTCCAGGTCCTCGACCTCAAACGCCGCGCTGCCTCTCACGGCCTCGAAATCTCCAACGTCAGCAACACCCTCGACTGGCGCCACAATATCTCCTCCTCCGATCCCCGCCTCCGCGCCATGGCCATGCAGCACGTCCGCCGGCAACTGGAAACCGCCCACATGCTCGGCGTCAAATCCATCCTCGTCGTCGCCGGCCTCGTCACCCCCACCGAAACCTACGATGACGTCTACAAGCGCACCATCGAAGCCCTCCACGAACTCTCGCCCGACGCCGCCAAAGCCCAGGTCAAAATCGGCTGCGAAAACTGCTGCGCCGAACAGCGCTTCCTCTTGAGCCCCCGCGAGTTCAAAACATTCCTCGATGAAGTCAACAGCCCCTGGGTCGGCCTTCACTTCGACACCGGCAACGTCCACTCGACCGGCTACCCCGAACAGTGGATCGCCATCAACGGTCCCCGCATCACCTGCGTCCACGTGAAAGACGTTTTCCGCTACCGCGGCCATAGTTCGCGCGACCCCGTCTACACTAACCTCTTCCTCGGCGACAACGACTGGAAAGCCATCCGCGCCGCCCTCCTCGCCGCCAACTACGACGGCTGGATCGTCGCCGAGATGGAGGGCCGCTATAGCGCCGCCCCCGACCAGCAGTTCTACGACACCGCCGCCGCCATGCGCCGCTTCATCACGGGAACGATGTAAAGACCATGCGCTTCCAAACCGTTTTCGTCGCGATCGTCGTGGCTTTCGCTCTCGTGATCGGTGCGTTCCTCATCAACCGCCAGCGCCCCAAGGTAGAAACCGAGCAGCCCAGCGCCGCCCTCGTCCGCGCCTCCGGGCGCTGCGCCGAGTGTCACTACCGCCAGCAGTACTCCGTCGTCCACGAGTACGAAATGAGCGAGCACGCCCGCCGCGGCGTCAACTGCCTCGACTGCCACCAACCCACCTCCAGCCAGCAGGGCAAGCAGCACCACGGCTTCATCATCACCACCCAAATTACTCCCGGCAACTGCCGCGCCTGCCACTACGCTGTCTACGACGAGTTCCTCCGCAGTCGCCATGCCGCCGCCGCATGGGCCGCCATCTACGGCGCCAAGGGCCTCACCGCCGAACAGGTCGCCTACGGCGAGAAATACAACCCCGGCTACGTCAACCGCCCGCCGCACCCCTTCACGACCCTCGAAGGTGCATCCGCCATGACCAGCGGCTGCGACCAGTGCCACAGCGTAGGCCGCCCCAACTCCGACGGCACCATCGGCAACTGCACGGCCTGCCACACCCGCCATACCAGTTCGGTCTCCATCGCCCGCCTGCCGCACACCTGCGGCCAGTGCCACCTCGGCCCTGACCACTCCCAGATGGAAATCTACACCGAAAGCCGCCACGGCCTTCTGTTCGACGCCCAACGCCGCCTTCTCAACTTAGAAGCCGATCCGCTCAAATTAACAACGCGCGATATGTTCGTCCCCACCTGCGCCACCTGCCACATGAGCGGCATCAACGGTCTCAAGGTGACCCACGACCCCGGCGAGCGCCTCTCCTACTGGCTTGCCGACGCCATCAGCCGCAAGCGCCCGGATTACATCCACGCCCAGGCCAACATGAAGGAAGTCTGCAACCAGTGCCACACCGCGCCATTGATCGACCGCGTCTATGATCAGGCCGAAAAAGTCGTCGAAGTAACAAACCAAAAGGTCCAGGCCGCTACCGACCTGATCAATGGCCTGCGTAAAGACGGCGTCCTCACCGGCAAGCCCTTCACCCAGCCCATCGACTTCGTCTACTTCGACTACTGGCACTACGACGGCCGCACCGCCAAACACGGCGCATTCATGGGCGGCGCCGACTTCGTCCAGTGGCACGGCAACTATCCATTGCTCGCCAAGATGGTCGAGTTACAGAAAATGGCTGCTGACCTAAGAGCCGCCCATGCGCACGCCCACTGAGTTACTCGCCTGGCGAACGAGTCCCGCTCTCTGGCTCGAAGCCTTCGTAACGGTCAACTTCGCCTTCCTCGCGCTCGATATCTTTCTCGCCCACTCCTATAACCAGTTCCGCGATCCGGCCGAATTTCTTCCGCTCTATTTCTCGATCCTGGCACCGCCCTTCCTCGCCGCCGGTCTTCTCCGCGGCGGCCGCCTCCGCAAGTGGACCGGCTACGTGACCGGCTGGATCGCAATCTTGACCGGCCTTGCCGGCGTTCTCTTCCATCTCGATAACCGCTTCTTCTACGAGAAGACTTTACTTGCTCTCACTTATGCCGCGCCGTTCGCCGCCCCACTGGCTTACACCGGCCTGGGGCTCCTGTTACTTATCAACCGCATGATCGAACAACATGCCCGCGCGTGGGCCGAGTGGGTCCAGTTACTCGCTTGTGGAGCGTTTTTCGGGAACTTCGTTTTGAGCCTCACCGACCACGCCACCAACGGCTTCTTCCGCCCCATCGAGTGGCTGCCCGTCGCCTCCAGCGCTCTCGCCGTCGGCTTCCTCATCGCCCCGTTCCTCCGCCCGCCGGCCTCGCGCGCTTACTACTCCTGGTGCTTCGGCGTCCTCGCCCTGCAGGCCGCAGTCGGCCTACTCGGCTTCGCTCTCCACGTCCAGGCCAGCCTCCGCGGCCCCGGCGGCCTCTGGGACCGCGTCGTCAACGGCGCCCCGCTCTTCGCCCCGCTGTTGTTTCCCAACCTCGTCCTGCTGTCCCTGATCGGCCTTTCGGCTTACTCCCCGGTTTCGAATTCCCCTTCGGGTTCGGGCAGCACGTCGCCTTCCCGCGCGATCCAGGCATAGATTGTCGGCAGCAGAAAAATGCTGAGAATCAGATCCGAAATCAGGCCGCCCACAATGACAATCGCGAAAGGCCGCTGCGAGTCCGATCCGATGCCGTGCGACATCGCCGCCGGCAGCAGGCCGAGCGTCGCCACCAGCATCGTCATCATGATCGGGCGCAGGCGCAGAACGCCGCCTTCCACCGCCGCGTCGACCACGGTGAATCCGCGGACGCGAAGCTGGTTAATGTATTCGAGCATGATCACCCCGGTCTGCACCGAGACGCCGAACAGCGCGAGAAACCCGACGCCGGAGGAGACGCTGAAGTTCGTTCCCGTCGCCAGCAACGCCAGCATGCCGCCGATCGGCGCCACCATGACGTTCACCATGATCAGCATCGCCCATTTGAGGGACCGGAACATCATGTAGAGAATCAGGAAAATCAACAGAACGGTCAGCGGCACGATGACAGCCAGACGCGCCGCCGCGCGCTTCTCGCTCTCATATTCGCCTTCCCAGTCGATGTGATAGCCGCGCGGCAGCTTCACCTGCTGGTTCACCTTCCGGATCGCTTCTTCCACCGCGCCGCCGAGGTCGCGCCCGCGCACGCTATACTTCACGGCGACATACCGCTGGTTGTTCTCGCGGTAAATCTCGCTGCCGCCGTCGCGCTCCTCGACCGTGCATAGCTGCTGGAGCGAAACGCGCTCTCCCGTCGGCGCCAGGATACGGACATTTTCGAGCGCCTCCTTCGTGCTCCGGAACTGAGGAAGATACCGCAGCACTAAGTCGTATCTCTGCTCGCCCTGCAATACCTGAGTAAGCGCATTCCCGCCCGCCGCCGTCTGAATCGCATCCTGCACGTCGGAAACATTCAACTGGTAGCGCGCCGCGGCCTGGCGGTCCACAATGAAGTTGTCATTCGGCTGGCCCAATGCGCGGAAAACACCGAGGTCGGCGATGCCCCGCACCGTCCGCATGATCGACACCATCTGATCGGCTTTCTCTTCGAGTAAGTGAAGATCGTCGCCGTAAATCTTGGTTGCAAGCTGGCCCTTGACGCCGCTCACGGCTTCTTCCATATTGTCGGCGATGGGCTGCGAGAAGTTCCAGATGACTCCCGGTATTTTCTCCAACTCTTTATCCATCGCGGCGATGACTAAGTCCTTGTTTTCGTGGAACGCCGGACGCCATTGGGCCGCGGGCTTGAGGTCGACGAAATACTCGGTGTTGAAAAAGCCCGTCGTGTCCGTGCCGTCGTCCGGCCGCCCGGCCTGGCTGGTGCACTGCTTCACCTCGGGAAACGAACACAGCAGCAGCCGCGCCTGGTTAGCGAGCCGGATGCTCTCGGTCGGGCCGGTGCTCGGGGCGAGTGTCCCGCGCACCCACAGCGCTCCTTCATCGAGGTGCGGCAGGAACTCGCTGCCTATGGCGCCGCCGACCGCCAGATATAGCGCCAGCGCGCATCCGGCCACACCCACCGCCACGGTGACGTAACGGAAGCGGATGGCGGCCCGGAGGGCGATCCGGTAAATCTTCACCAGCCAGGTCATGACCGGGTTATGCCACTCCTTGGTGCCCTTGGCGAAGAAGAAACTGGCCAGCGCCGGCGCCACGAGCATGGAGAACAGGATCGCGCCGAGGAGAGCGAAGGCCACGGTCCAGGCCATCGGCCGGAAAAGGCGGCCTTCCACGCGCTGCAGCGTGAAGATGGGCAGGTAGGCGGTGATGATAATCGCAATAGCGTAGAAGACAGGGCGTTGGACTTCGTGCGCCGCGTCGAAAATCTTCTGCGTCGGCGTGCGGCCTTCTTCGTCGTGGCGGCTCAGATGGCGGACGATATTTTCCACCATGACGACCGCGCCGTCCACGACCATGCCGAAGTCCAGGGCGCCAAGCGAGAGCAGGTTTGCGGGGACCTTGGAAAGGTTAAGGCAGGTTGCCGCGAACAACAGCGCAAAAGGAATCGTCAGCGCGACGATGAGCGCGCCGCGGACGTTTCCCAAAAACAGGAACAGGATAATGACGACGAGGATGATGCCCTCGGTGAGGTTGTGCAGCACCGTGTGCGTGGTGAACTCGACGAGGTCGCTGCGGTCGAGAAACGGAACCACCTTGACGCCCGAGGGCAGAATCCGGTCGTTCAGTTCGTTGACCTTCTCGTGAATCGCCTGAAGCGTGGGGTCGGCGTCGGCGCCCTTGCGTAGCAGCAGAATGCCGGAGACCACATCCGGCTCATCCACGATCGTTCCGTCCGGATGTCTCCAGGAGCGGGCGAATTGGCCGAGGCGGATCTTCGGACCCTGGGCCACGGTGGCGATGTCGCGGATCCGCACCGGCGTCCCGCCCTTGGTGGTGATGACCGTGTCCTGGATGTCCCTGATGTTGCGGACGAGGCCGACCTCGCGGACGTTGACCTGCTGGAGGCCGGCTTCGAGGAAGCTTCCGCCTGCGTTCGCGTTGCTGTTGGCCAGTTGCTGCTCGACCTGCGGCAGACTTAGTCCGTAGGCGATCAACTTATCGGGATCCAACCGGACCTGATACTCGCGGGTGGGTCCGCCGAAGCTGGCGACATCGACGACGTTCGGGACCGACTTGAAGTTCTTCTCGACGACCCAGTCTTCGAGCGATTTCAACTCCATCACGTCATAGGCCGGGTTGGAGCTCTCGAGCGTAAAGAAGTAAATCTGTCCGACGGGGCTCCAGTCCGTTCCCATTTGCGGACTTACTCCCGGCGGGAGAGTAACCTGGCTGAGGCGCTCGAGGACGCGTTCGCGGTTCCAGGCGTTGTCGGTGCCGTCGTCGAAGATGAGCTTCACGTCGGACAGGCCGAAGAGGGAGAACGAGCGCAGATGCACGACGCCCGGGATGCCGTTCAGAACGATTTCGAGCGGGATCGTGACCTGCTGTTCGATCTGCTCGGCGGAGATTCCGGGCCACTGCGTGATGACATCGACGTAGTTATTGGCGACGTCGGGGTACGCTTCGACGGGTAACTGGTGAAAGGACACAGCTCCCCAGGCGAATAACAGGAGAGCCATGGAAAGAACCAGAAACCGGTTCTTCAGGGCGAAATCAACTGCTTTCCCGATCACTTACTGCTCCACCGTGTTCTGCAGGACCAGTGCATTGGTGACTACCTGGTCGCCCGGCTTGATTCCTTCCACGACCTCCTGCATGCCGCCGTCGAGATGATCGCCGGAGGTAACCGGCACGCGCCGGAAGCCGCCGTCGGCGGGCACGTAGACCCAGTCGCGGTCGTGTAAGTGCAGGATGGCTGTGGCCGGGACCAGGGCGTGGACCTGCTCGGTCTGGCCGTGGAAGACGGCGGTGACGAACATGCCGAAGCGCAGGATTCCAGGGTTGTCGAGTTCGAGGCGCACCTTCGCGGTGCGGATGTTGGGATCGAGAATCGGCAGGATGTTATTGACGCGGGCTTTCAACACGCGGTCCGGATACGCGTCGATGTGAATATCGGCGTTGTCGCCGATGTGGACCTGGGCGAGGTTGTTTTCGTAGACGTCGCAGATGATCCAGACGTGGTCGAGGTTGGAAATCGTGAACGGATTCGGCGCGGTCAAGGCCTGGACGCCGGAGTCGAGGGTGATCTGCTGATCTGTGATGACGCCGGACTCCGGCGCGTCGACTTCGACGATTCCGGAAGGATGGTCGGGCGAGGCGCCGAGGAGGCGCAGGCGTTCGGTTGTCGTTTCGAGGTCGACCTGCGCGTTGTCCTCGGCGTTCTGCGCGATCTCGAGCGCGCTTTTGGGAATCGCCCCGTCGCCGTAAAGGAGTTTGGCGCGATCCAACTGGACTTTAGTCAACTGCTCGTTCTTGACCGCCTTGCGGTAGTCCGAGTAAGCGCCGGAGATATCGGAGCTTCTTACTTTGAAGAGTAATTGTCCCTTGCGGACGATGTCGCCGAGCCGCGCATTGATCTCGACGATACGGCCGGTGGCGAGCGACGGCACCGGGATCTGCCTGGATACATCCGGGCTGACGACGCCGGTGACGTTCAACTGGGGCGCGGCCCTGTGTTCGAGGGCGGTGAACAGCGGGAATTCGCTGGGATGGCCGACGGAGAACGTGCTGCTGTCGGTTTTTTCGATCACTTTGCCCGGTTTCGGGCCGGTATCGGAAGGGAGAGTGCCCTCGGCGTTTGCCTGCCTTCCGCATCCGGACAGCGCCAGGGCGGCGCCGATGGTCATCCCGATAGTTACTAACTGCAACGGCTTCACGGTATCACCTCTGTTCCGGCGGCCATATTCATCTGGGCGGCCGCGGTCAGGTAAGATCCAATCAGATTCAAGTAAGCCAGCTTCGTATCTCTGTAAGACTTCTCGGCGTCGAGGAAGTCGAGCAGGGAAGCTCCCCCGTTTTTATAGGAAAAAGCCATCCGGTCCCGGATATCTTCGGAGAGCGGAAGATACTTGGACTTATATGGTGTAAGTAACTCGACCGCCTGTACCAGGGTCCAGTAAGCCGAATCGACGTCGCTGAACACTTGCGCGCGGGCGGCGTCCCGGAGTTGTTCGTTTCGCCGGATGTCGATGAGGGTGCGTTCCTTCTCGCCCTGGTTCCTGTCGAAGATGCGGAGGGGGATGGAGAGGTTAACGCCCATGTAGGCGGGGATGGGCGGGGCGCGGCCGAAGTCGAGGCCGAAGGTTGGGTCGGTAGAGCCGTTGGCGTTGGCGAGGTTGTGGTTGATGTTGGCCAATTCGACTCCCTGGACGGCCGCTTTCAGGTCGGGCCGGTTGGCGAGGGCCGTGGCGCGGTATTCGTCGAGAGGCTTTAAGTCCGGGTGGAAATCGTAGTCGCCGCGGAGATCGAATTGTTCGACGGGGATCCGCTGGTTAAGCAGGGTGAGGAGTTGGATTTTGCTGGTGCGGAGATTGACGAGGGCGGTCTGGAGGTCGGTTTCAAACTGGACGCGCTGCAGTTCGAGGCGGTTGAGGTCGAGGAGGGCGAGGTCGCCGGCGTGGTAGCGGTCGCGGTTAACCTTCAGTTCCTGATCCCAATAGGCGAGATTCTGGCGGGCGTTGTCGAGGATGGCTTTGGCCTGGAGGACCTGAACGAAGGCGGAGCGGAGGGCGAAGACGAGTCCGCGCTCCTGGTCGGCGTATTGGTTCTGGGTGATGGCGGTTGCCTGGCGGGCGCTGTCGCGGCGCAACTCGCGTTTGTGCTGCCGTTCGTGGAGGTAGGTGAAGGCGAGGGAAGGAAAGGCGTATTCGAGGGGGCGGTAGGAGTACGATCCGGAGCCGTAGGGCGGCGGCTGAGTCGAAAACGGGTTGATCTGGTCGATGCCGGCCGACATGTCGGGGTTGGGGCGGAGGTAGGCGGTGACTTCGTTGGCTTTGGACTCGTCGATGGCCGCTTTGGCGGCCTTGAGCGTGGGATTGTCATTTTCGAACCGCTGGAGGACCTCGGGCCAGGTCAACGTGGTTTGGCTAAAAGCGGGAGAGGCTAGGCAGAGGGCTGCCGCGAGGGCGCAGGCCAAGGGGCGTGGGCGGCCGGTTCCGGCCTTCGAAGCTGGCGGAAATCTCATAGACACACGAGAGGCGCTGCCGCGGTGCGGAAGGCCCCCATATTTCACCGTAAGACCGGATAGGCGCTAAAGGCCAGCAATATTGCCGGGAAACCGGGCGTCGTCCGATTATCTTTCGGCCGGGGCGATTAGCCGGATGGCTAATCGCCCCGAACCCATTATAAATCTACAGGATGTGACGATGGTGCTCGAGTGCGACGCGGACCAGTTGCGCACGTGTCCGGACGTTGGTTTTTGCGAACAATTGCTGGAGGGTATTCTTAACCGTGCTTTCGGACATTTCCATGCGCGCGGCGATTTCCTTATTCGCCATTCCCTGGACGAGGAAGCGGAGGACCTCGATCTCGCGGGTGGTTAACTGGGTGTGGTCGGATTCCCCCTGAGGTTCGAGGTCGGATGTGCCGGCGGTGGCTGTTTCCTCGCTGAGGTCGGCGATGATGGCGGCGACTTTGGGTGCGCGACCTTCTTTATAGGTGGAGAACCAGACGTCGGCGGGGAAGGTTTCGCCGTTGTCGCGGTGGACGAGGCACTGCATGGTGGCGCGGAACTGGGGCGCCTCCTCCCAGCGGAGTGCGTGGTGGAGCTCGGGGAGGAATGCGGCGACGGGGGAGCCAGTGAGGTTTCCGCCGCGTGGGGCCATCAACTCGCGGGCGGACTGGTTGGCCAACTCGATGAGCCCGCGGTCGTCGACGGTGACGATGGCGGCGGGGCTGGTTTCGACGAGGGCCTTGAGCCGCTGCTGGGCTTCGAGCATGAGGCGGCGGTTGCGGACGAGTTCGGCGACGAACAAGCCGCAGCCGAGGAGGGCGAGCGACTCG
>DAIDIH010000122.1 GCA_027459465.1 Bryobacterales bacterium
GTACGCGCTGGAAGAACTCGATCGCGGAATACCGGCGGCATGTACGGCGATGTTCCGTGGCTGGCTGGAAGCCTCAGGCCGGTTGAATCCGGCGCCAGTGTCCTGAGGCGGCTAAGACGCCGCTGGTTGGGACGCGCTCCACTCGGCGGCCTGACCTTCCGGCAGCAAATTACCCTTTTCCAGATGCAGGACACGCGTGGCGAAACTGGCCGCGTGGGGATCGTGCGTCACCATTACCACAGTCTTTCCAAACTCTTTGTTGAGACGCGACAGCAAGGTGAGCACTTCCTGGGCTGAGCCGGCGTCGAGATTGCCGGTCGGCTCGTCGGCGAGAATCAGGTCCGGATCGGTCACGAGCGCCCGCGCAATTGCCACGCGCTGTTCCTGGCCGCCGGATAGCTGCCGCGGATAATGGTGTAACCGGTCGCCGAGGCCGACAAGTTTCAGCGCCGTCTCGGCATGTTCCATTCTTTCCTTGGCCTTGAGGTGGGTAAGCTTCAGCGGTAGTTCAACATTTTCGATGGCATTGAGCACCGGAATCAGGTTGAATGACTGAAAGATAAACCCGATGTGCACATTGCGCCAATGAGCGATGGCGCGGTCGTTGAGCGCGCGGAGATCCTCGTCGAGAACGCGAATTTCGCCGGACGACGGCCGGTCCATCGCGGCAATCAGGTGGAGGAGGGTAGATTTGCCGGAGCCGGAGGGTCCCATCAGGGCGACGAAATCGCCGCGCCGCACTTCGAGATCGGCATCCTTGAGTGCGATCACGTGGAATTCGTCCCGCACGAACTCTTTCGTCAGCTTCCTGGTTTCGATGACCACATCGCTCATGCGCATTCCCCTCAACTCTTCTTGATGACTACTTTCTGCCCATCCTTCAAATCCGCCGGCGCGCTGACGATCACGTCCTCGCCGCCGATCAATCCGCTCGATACCCGCACTCCGTCCGGCCCGCTCCCGTCGACCGTCACCGCGCGTTTCAGGGCCTTCCCGTCCACCATCACGAACACGGACCCGTCGCGCACGGCAGCAGCCGGCACCGTGACCATCGGCTGAGCCGGCGCCCCGGTGTCCGTCTTCTTGACATCGTTGTAGAAGGCGACACTGGCGTTCATCTCCGGCCGGAGGTACGAATCCGGCTGAAGGACCTTAACCTTCACCTGCACGGTCGCCTTCTGGCGATTCGCCTCGGGCGAAATCTCCGCGATGACGCCCTCGTATTTGCGGTCCGGATAGGCGTCGGTGGTGATTACGCCTTTCTGTTCCGGCGAGAGCTTGGCGAAGTCGTTCTGATTGATATCGAGTTCGACCTGGAGGTCGTTCAGATCCGCCAGGGACACGACGTATCCTTTCGCGCCTTTGTCGCCGACGAAGCCGGTGGTGACGAATTCGCCCTTCTCGACATTTCTTTCGAGAATTGTTCCGTCGCTCGGCGCGCGGATGATCGTGTTGTCCAACTGCGTCTGGGCGAACTCGAGCGCGCCCTGGGCCTGCATGACGGCCGCCTTTTGCGCCTCGATATCTTCCTTGCGCGGCCCGAGTTTCGCCAGGTCGTAGGTGTGCTGCAGCGAGAGCGTACGCGCCACCGCTCCGTCGTACTTAGCCTGGGCGTCGTCGAGGGATTGTTTGGCGAGCACTCCCTGTTGCACCAGGTCCTTGGTGCGGCGAAGCGTGATCAGGGCGTTTTCCATGTCTGCCTTGCTCTGTTCGACGTCCGCCTTCGCCCTGGCGATTTCTTCCGGGCGGCTTCCGTGCTCAAGCTCTACGAGTTTGGCCTTCAAGTTGTCCAGTTGGCCCTGAGCTTGCAGCACCTGCGCGCGATACTCTTCGTCTTCGAGCCGCACCATCATCTGGCCCTGCTTAACCTTGTCGCCCTTCTCCACCCCGATCCACGCCACTTTGCCGACCACTTTCGAGGCGACCTCGATCTTGTGATGAGCCACGATGTAGCCCGTGGCGTTCAGAATCACTTCGCGGCTCGCGCCACCGGGACCGGACACCTGAGGCGCCCGCGCGCGGACCGTTTCGACTTCCACGGCGGCGTTGAGCCGCGTATAAGCGAAGCGTCCAAGGCCGAGCACCAGGAATAGCAGCACGCCGCCGATGATCCACCTCGACGCCCACGGCGAAGGCTCGAGCGACTTCTTCGCCGACCGGTCAATGCGCAGGCTTTTGAGTTCCGCTTCCATAACTACTTGCTAGATCTCCCTAAGAGCAGTCAAGATTTCTTTTCTCGCCGCCATCCGCGCCGGGAACAGCCCGCCCACCGCGCCCATAAACATGGCGAACAGGATGCCGGCGAGCATGATTTGCGGCGTTACGCGGAAATTGAATGCGATTTCACTGAAGGTGACGAAGTTGCCGATTCCGGTGCTTACATTGTTCAGCGGCAGCACAAGAACGCAGCCGAGCAGACCTCCCAAAACCGACAACAGGAGCGATTCAGCGAGGAAGCTCAGCAGGATGCTCCCCCGAGAAAAGCCCAGAACCCGCAGCGTTCCGATCTCCTTGGAGCGCCGCGCCACCGCCGCGTACATCGTATTCATCGCGGCGAAACTTGAACCTACTGCCATGATCACAGATACGAAGACGCCCAGAAACTGAAGCGGCGCGCCGGAACTGGTCTGGGCGTCGTAGTAGGAGCGCTCGGTCTGCGCCGTGACGTTCAGCTTCTGGTCGTCGTTCATCGAATTGATGAGGGCCGGCACAACGCTTGCGTCCGCGGCTCGCACCAGCACCGAACTCAGGCCATCCTGGCGGTTGAAATCCGAACTTACCTGGCCAAGGTCGCCGAATATCTCGCTGTTTACCGCCGACTCGCCTCCGTCCATCACGCCCACTACTTTCCACATCCCTTTTCCGAATCGAAGTTGGTGGTGAAGACGGGCGTCGGGATAGCGCCGCGCGATCGATTTGCCGACGACGACCTCGCGTTGGCCCGTTCGAAACCAGCGTCCATCGACGATTTTCAAGCCGCGCATTTGGACGCCCACCGGGAGCAGGCCGCGCAGAGTCACGTTCATCCCTTGCGGGCTGTCTACGCTCGGCAAATTGATCACGGTCACCATTTCGAGCGACGCCATGGGTTGACTGGAAGCGTCGCGGGCGACGCCCGGTTTGAACTTGATGTCTTGAAATACGTCGCGCGTGATGCCGGAGTTCAATTCAGCCGTGGCGCCTTTGCGCATGACCAAGATCTGCAGCGGATCGCCGGTAGAGGCAAACGCTGAACGCAGGCCGGAAAGAAGCGCCAGCACGGAGAGCAGGACGGCGACCGTGAGCGCGATGCCCAGCGCGGTCATCACCGTGGTTGTCTTGCGGACGACCAGATTGCGGAAATTGTAGGTTAAGGGAATGGCCATCGTCGTCTCCGTGCTCAGCCCGAATACCGCAGAGAATCGAGAATCGTGGTTCGTGACGCGCCCAGCGCCGGGATCAGCGAACTGATGAGACCGATAAACAACGCGATCCCGAGCGCGGCCAGAGCCAGGCCCGGGGTCATGGCCAGCGCTCGCAGGTTCTCAATGCCGCTGGCGCCATTGCGGATGCCTCCGCAAAGCAACCCCGCCAACGCGATCCCGAGGGTCCCACCGGCCAGCGCGATGACGCCGGCTTCGCCGAGGATCAGACAGACAATGGCGCCCTTGGTAAAGCCGAGCGTCTTCAGGATGCCTACTTCCCTTACCCGTTCGCGCACCGACATCGACAGCGTGTTCGCCGACACCAGCAGGATGGTAAAGGTCACCGCGCCGCAGATGGCGAGCAGGAACAGCTTCAGATTTCCCAGAAACGCAACAAAGCTCAACTCGAAATTCCGTTCGGACTCCGTCCGTGTGGGCGCCGGCGAGTTGTCGAACATATGGTCGATGGACGCGGCCACGCGCGGCACGTCGGCGATGCTGTCGGCCTTTACCTCAAACATGCTTGCAACGTCGCGCATCGGACTGTCCGCCCCAAGACTTTCCCGGAGATATTCTTTGTTGAAGAACAGGGCTTCGTGGTTTTCCGGGTCGGCGTAAATTCCCACTAATTTGAACTCCAGCGTGACCGGGAAAATGTCGCCCACAAGAGTAATCCGGTCGCCCAGCTTCCAGCCGAATTTTCTGGCGAGGCCCGCGTTCACGATACAGCCGGTGCGCTCGCGGAGAAACGCTTCTTTCTGATCCGCCGGCATCGTGGTGTCGGAATAAATCGTGAAGAACCGGTCCGGCTCGACGGCGAAGCGGGCGAAGTAGTTGCGGTGGTCGCGGGCATTCTTGTAACTACCGCCGAACCACTGCCAAAGCATGACTTCCTTCACGCCGGGCACGCGCCGTATCTTGTCTTCATAGGACATCGGCATTACATCCGCGAGGCCGACCTTGTGATGTGTAATCATTCGCACGGCCTGCGCCGGCGTCCCCGGGCCGCCGAAGAACAGTGCCCGGTACATTGCCATCAACACGCCCAGCAGACAGAACGACACGGCGATGCTGGTGATCGTCAGGGCGGTGCGGCGCCGGTTGCGCATGCTGCTCTTCAAAATGAACGTGAGATTCCGCAGCATCGTGTTTCCTTAAATTCCTTGGCCATTCTGACGATTCCGATTATGCTGGGGATGACCCGCAAGATGGAAAACGAGATCGACGAACACACGCGAGAAACCGGCGAACGGCGCGCGGCAGCCGATGAACACTTCATGCGCCGCGCGCTCGCGTTGGCCCGGGAAGCCGCCGTTGCGGGGGAAGCGCCGATCGGCGCGGTGGTGGTGGCCGATGGGCGCATCGCCGGCGCAGGGCGCAATTCGCCGATCGCGCTTTGCGATCCCACGGCTCACGCCGAAATCCTCGCCTTGCGCGAGGCATCGAAGTCGCTGGGAAACTACCGGCTTGCCGGCGCGACCGTTTATGTCACGCTCGAGCCCTGCGTGATGTGCGCCGGGGCGATGGTGAACGCGCGCATTGCTCGTCTGGTCTTCGGCGTGCGTGACCTCCGGTTCGGCGGCGTGCGAAGCAAGTTCCGCCTGGCTGACTCGGAACTGCTGAACCATCGCGTCGCGATCGACGAAGGGCTTCTTGCGGCTGAATGCCAACAGATTCTGCAGGCCTTCTTCCAAACGCGCCGCTGAGTTGCGAGGTCTCATCCCTTCTCCTCGATTCCGCGCAGCAGGAGTTCGAGCGACCAGTCGATGGCGGCGTCTTCGGTGGTATGGCCTTCCCAGAACCGGCGCGCTGCGTTCAGGGATTCAAACACGGAGAAGAAGACGCGGCACAAACGCCTGGCATCCCGCAGATGCGGCCTGACCTCGCTCAGGCCGTCGGTGAAGATCTGTTCCAGCGGTTCGAAAATGCAGCGCTGAAACGCCGGCTCGATTTTTGCCACCGCTTCCGGGGAGAGTTCCGGATAGTCGGAGTTCACGTAGCGGCTGATGTCGAGCGGTGGACGGCTCAGCATCCACCTGGCGAAACGCCGGAGGCGCTGTTCGAGCGAGTCCGTCGCCGGCCCGATCGCCGCCAGTGCGCCCTCGCGATGGCGCTCGAAATGACGCAGGGTGACTTCGACGTACAAGTCCTGCTTCCCGCCCGGGACGTGGTAGTAAATGGACGGCTGCCGGATGCCGAGATCGTCTGCGATATCCCTAATCGTGACTGCGGCGTAGCCGCGGGACGCGAAGTGCCGAGCGGCCACTTCAAGAAGCTGATCCCGGCTTGAGAGGGCACGTTCGGCGGGTGAAGAGGCCATCGAACCTAACTTAAATTAGGTAGGTAGGATTGTCAAGGGGGAGGATGGGGGAGGACGGCGGTGAGGACATCCAAAAACAGAAGCCATCCGGTTCTGGGGCCGGATGGCTTCGTTTTGCGGGAGTGGGGGAGGGTCAGGCGGCCTTACGTTCCGGCGCCTGTTTGTCGCGGGGGGCGAGCGGCGGCCGGATGGGAATGACGCGCGCCACGTGTGCCGGGCGGGCTTCGGAATGTGCTCCGGTTGCGTGGAAGTAATCCTCCAGCGGATACAGAGCGTAAGGCTGCAGTTCGCGGTATACACGGCCGAGACGTTGCTGGATCCGGTAGACCGAGTGGAAGAAGGTGCCGCGGTCCACCCCCAGACGCCGGCAGCAAAGCCGCCAGTCCGCCCCGAGAAGGAAATGATATCGAAAGACCTTATGTTCGAATTCGTCCAGCGAACGCTCGCTTACCAAGGTAAAATCCGCCGCGAATTCTTCGTCTTTGCGGCCCCAAATCGTTTTACGCTCCCGGCCGGGGTTCGCTTCGAGAGACACTCGCGTCATGCTTCCACCGCCTGCCACGATGGAGCGAAACCGCGCAAAGCAAGCGCGGAAGATCGCCCGCAGAACGCAGTTGCAAGGCTGGGTGCTGTCGGCGTGGCCGCCTTTCAACCCGAGTCCCCTGCATGACGTGCACTGCGCTGTCGCGAGTCCGATTGTGTCCGATCTGGTCCAGTCCATTCCTCGTTCCTTCCGTCCTTTTTCTCTCTCCCCGGCATTTTCTTGTTCGTTGCCAGGTGTCTATGACTCCATCCTAAGGTTATTTTTTGGATTGTCAAGAAAAAGAGAGAAACATAATTTCTATTTCTTACTATCTTCTTTATTTTTAAGAAAAACGAAAAGAGCGAAAGGCCGCGAAATTCGAATCCTAGCGCCCCGTTGCGGCGGCCTCGCGGTAGGCGTCCACCACCGCCGTCGCCGTACGCAGCCAATCAAACCGGCGGACCTGCTCGAAGCCGCGTTCCACCAGAGTGCATCGCAAGGTTTCATCCAACAGGGCCTCACGGACGCCGCGCGCGATATCGAACACGTTTTCCGGATTCACAATCACCGCCGCATCGCCGACCACTTCCGGCAGCGAACTGAGGGCCGAGCTGACGACCGGCGTTCCGCACGCCATTGCTTCGAGCGGGGGCAATCCGAATCCCTCATACAGGGACGGGAATACAAACACCGAGGCCGCCTGGTAGAAGACGCGAAGTGTGTCGATGGGCACGAAGCCGAGGAAACGCACGGCATGTTCCACGCGGCTCTGGATGACGGCGCGCCGCACCTCCGGGGCGCGGGAAATCTCGTCGCCGATAATAATTAATTTTAATCCGTGATAGACCGGATTGTTCTCTAATTCCTGCCGCACAATCGAAAATGCTTCGATCATCCGTGGGATATTTTTCTGCGGCCGGATGGTTCCCGCGTAGAGCAGGAAGGGGAAGTTGATCTGGTAGCGGTCGAGTGTGTGCTCCATTTCCGGGGGATAGCGAGCTTCGCTGTCCCCGCCGGCAGAGGCGATGACCGGCCGCTCGGCCCGCTGGAAAGCCGGGTCGGGCGCGTTGTAGATCACCCGGATCCGGTCGGAAGGGATGCCGAGGACATCTTCAAGATCCCGCCGGGTAGCCTCGGAAACCGCGATCACGCGGTTGGCCCGGCGCAATCCACGCTCGTAGCGCCACAGGTGCATTCCCCTGGCCCGCCGTTCCGGGTAGATGAGGCTGCTCATGTCATGGACCGTCACGATATAAGGCCGGGGCATCGCAAGAGGGACGGTGTTCAAGGGGACATGATAGACGTCGGCCCGCAGGCGCCGCAGGAACCAGGCGAAGGCCGCCCTGCGCGCCAGGCTGTGCCCCGGCGGATTGAAGTGGACCCGCTCGAAGTTCTCACCGAGGGCCGCCAACGCCGGCGCCGCGGGTTCGTTGGTAACAAGCAGGTAATGGTTTTCGCGCTCGAGCCGGTCGAGTGAGTGAACCAGATTGCGAATATGGGTCCCGATCCCGAAATCGCCGATCCGGCGGACGTCAATCGCGACCCTTAGTCCCATAGAGCCGGCTATCGGGCAGCGGCGCGCGCCAACTTCCAACCGTAGAGCGGGAACGCCTCGGTCAGCTCGGCGACGCTCGTTCGAACGCGCGCCAGTGTCTCTTCCGAGGCGGGCGCCCGCAGCACCTCGGCGACCAGTTCGCCGACCCGCTGCATCTCGCCTTCGCCGAAGCCGCGCGTGGTTACCGCGGGACTGCCAAGCCGGATGCCGCTCGGGTTCAACGGCGGGTTTGTGTCGAAGGGAATCGCATTCTTGTTCGCCGTGATCCACGCCTTGTCGAGCGCGGCTTCCGCTTCCTTGCCGCGAACGCCCTGGCCGAACACGTCGACAAGCACGAGGTGCGAATCCGTGCCGCCGGAAACGACGCGGAATCCGTGTGAAGCGAGGCTGCTCGAGAGCGTTTGCGCGTTTGAGATCACGCGCTTCTGATAGGCGACGAACTCCGGCCGCGCGGCTTCCAGGAAACACACCGCTTTCGCCGCCAGAATGTGCACCAGCGGGCCTCCCTGCACGCCGGGAAAGACGGTTTTATCGATCGCCGCGGAAAATTGGGCGCGGCAGAGAATCATGCCCGAGCGCGGCCCGCGCAAGGTCTTATGCGTCGTGGAGGTGACGATGTCGGCGTACTCGCACGGATTCGGATAGAGGCCCGCGGCGACGAGGCCGGAAAAATGCGCCATGTCGACGAGCAGCAGCGCGCCAACCGAATCGGCGATGGCGCGGAACCGGGCGAAATCGATGATTCGCGAATACGCGCTCGCACCGGCGATGATCATTTTCGGCCGGTGCTCTTCGGCGAGGCGCGCAACCTCGTCGTAGTCGATGCGTTCGTCGTCCCTTCGCACGCCGTAGGCGACGACGTGATAGGTTTTGCCCGAGAAATTCAGCGGATGGCCGTGCGTCAGGTGGCCGCCGTGCGCCAGGTTCATGCCCAGAATCGTCGCGCCGGGCTCGAGAACGGCGGTGTAGGCGGCCTGGTTTGCCTGCGAGCCCGAGTGCGGCTGCACGTTGGCGTGCTCGGCGTGGAACAAGGCCTTGGCGCGGTCCCGGGCGAGATTTTCGACGATGTCGGTGAATTCGCAGCCGCCGTAGTAACGCTTGCCGGGATACCCCTCGGCGTACTTATTCGTGAATACGCTTCCCGCGGCCTCGAGGATGGCTTCAGACGTGAAATTCTCGCTGGCGATCAGCTCCAGCCGCGAGTGCTGGCGTTCGATCTCATGCTGGATCGCCTCGTAAATCTGCGGGTCGACGACCGACAGAGGAAGTGACATGCGCTCAACGTCGTTCATGGGTATTACCAGTGTAAAACGCGCGGAACGCCCGCGTAGGCCGTTGCTACACTGAAGACTTCATGCGTTGGAGTAAACTTTTCATCCCGACGCTGCGCGAAGTGCCGGCTGACGCCGAATTCGCCAGCCACCAACTCTTACTGCGCGCCGGATATGTGCGCCAGCTTGCCGCCGGTATCTATAACTACCTGTTTCTGGCCCAGCGCTCGCTGCTAAAAATCCAGCAGATTGTGCGCGAGGAAATGGACGCGATCGGCGGGCAGGAGTTCTATCTGCCCGGGCTGAACCCGGCCGAGGTCTGGCAGGAATCCGGGCGCTGGGATCTGATGGGCGATAACCTGTTCCGCCTGAAGGACCGGTTCGGTCGCGACCTGTGCCTGGGGATGACGCACGAAGAGGTGATGACCTTTATCGCGCGCGGCGAGTTGCGAAGTTACAAGCAGCTTCCGCAACTCTGGTATCAGATTCAGACCAAGTTCCGCGACGAGCCACGCCCGAAATCCGGCTTGCTGCGGGTGCGGCAGTTCATCATGAAGGACTCGTACTCGTTCGATCTCGACGAAGCCGGGCTGGATGTCTCTTATGAGAAGCACCGCCAGGCGTACTGCCGGATCTTCGACCGTTGCGGCCTCCGCTACCTCCCCGTTGAGGCTCACTCGGGAGCGATGGGCGGCAGCCAGTCGATGGAATTCATGGTGGCCTCCCCGGCCGGCGAGGATCTGGTGGTGCATTGTCCGCAGTGCGGTTACGCGGCCAACATGGAGAAGGCGAAATCGGTTGCCTCGGCCGCCGGCGGCGACGATCCGCCGGAAAAGCGCACGCCCGAAAAAATACACACGCCGGGGCAGAAGACGATCGCGGAAGTAACGGCTTTTCTGTCCGTACCGCCAACGCGGCTAATCAAGAGCGTGGTGCTGGTGGCCGGCGAGACGCCGTTCCTGGTGCTGCTGCGGGGCGACCATGCGCTGAGTGAAACAAAGTTTGCCGCAGTTCGCGGCGCGGGTGAACCGCGTCCGGCGCATCCGGACGAGATCCGGCAGTGGTTCGGGGCTGAACCGGGTTCCCTTGGGCCGGTTGGAGTAAAAGGGATGCGCATTCTGGCGGACCGGGTGCTGGAAGGCCGGCGGAACATGATCACGGGCGCCAACGTGGACGACTATCACCTGTTGAACGTGACGCCCGGGGTCGATTTTGCGGCTGAATTTCTTGACCTGCGGCAGGTGGCCGAAGGCGATACCTGCGCCGAGTGCGGGGGGCCGCTAGAAATCGTGAAGGCGGTCGAGGTCGGCCACATCTTCAAACTTGGGTATCGGTATTCCCGTTCGATGGGGTTGAAGGTGCTCGGCGAGGCGGGCGAGGAGATCACGCCCATTATGGGCTCCTATGGCATTGGTATCGAGCGCATTCTCACCGCGGCGATCGAATTGTTTCACGACAAGGATGGCATGTCGCTTCCGCCCTCGATCGCGCCGTTTGAGTTGGTGCTGACGCCAGTGAATCTTGGAGACAAGGCGCAGCGCGAGGCCGCCGAAACGCTGTATGCCGAGTGCAAGGCGCAGGGTGTGGACGTATTATTCGACGACCGGGACGAGCGGCCGGGGGTGAAGTTCAAGGACGCGGATTTGATCGGGGTGCCGTATCGCATCACGCTCGGAAAGAAACTCGCGCAGGGGGTGGTAGAACTTGTCAATCGCCGGACTCATGTGGTGGAGGAAATTCCGGTCGCCGAGGCCGCGGTTCGCGTGAAAACCCTGCGGGCGCAATGACGGCGGACTGGGCCGAAGTACGCTCGCACTTCCCCGCCCTGCGCCGGTGGACGTTCCTCAACACCGCGTCTTTCGGCCAGCTTCCGGATACCGCTGTTGCGGCGTGCGCGCGGCACTTCGCCCACCGGGACGAACTCGCCTGCCACGACTTCGTTTCCTGGTTTGACGATGCCGATCGCTTGCGTGGCCTGCTGGGTCAACTCATCCACGCCCCGGCAGATAGCATCGCCTTCGCCGCCAACGCCGCCGCCGCGCTTTCGGTGCTGTTGAACGGCATCGACTGGCGCCCAGGAGATCAGGTAGTGACGCTGGCCGGGGAGTTTCCGCTTCTGCCGTATGCCTCCCACGCACTGGCACGCGGCGGAGTCGAGGCGGTGGAAACGTCGTGGGAGCGCTTGTCCGATGTGCTGTCGGTGCGGACGCGGCTTGTGTTGGTGAGCACAGTGAACTACACCACGGGCTTTGCGCCGCCGCTCGAGGAGTTGGCGGGCGAACTGCGGCGGCGGGAGATTTTGTGGTTCCTCGACGCGACGCAGAGTCTCGGCGCGCTTCCGCTCGACGTTGCCCGGTTACAGCCTACGATGCTGGCCGCCGACGGCTACAAGTGGCTGCTGTGTCCGAACGGCGCGACTTTCTTCCATGTTCCGGCCAAAGTGCGCGCGTGGCTGCGGCCGAACGTCGTCGGCTGGCGGAGCGATCGTGGCTGGCGCGATGTCGACCATCTTCACCACGGGGCGCCGAGGTTGCCGGAAAGCGCCGAACGATATGAAGGCGGCATGCTCGCCTTTCCGCTGCTCTATGCGATGGAAGCTTCGGTACGGATGATTCTCGAACTCGGTCCCGAAGTTATCGCGCAGCGCGTGTTGTCACTTGCCGCGGAAGTCCGGGAAACGGTGCGACGGTTGAGAGGGATGGCGGACGAGCAGGCGTCCGGGATCGTCGCGGCGCGGTTCCCTGCCCACGACGCCTCGGCCTTAGCCCAGGCACTGGCGCGGGAAGGCATTCTGGTTGCCGCGCGCCACGGCTACGTACGTATTTCTCCGCACTTCTACAACAACGAAGATGACGTCGCGCAACTCGGGGCGGTGCTGCGTCGCATTCTCTGACGCTTGCTCCCGGCGGAACGGCTTACAATCCGTGCAGGAAAGGATTCCTTCGTTTTTCGCGGCCGATCGTCGTGCTGGGGCCGTGGCCGGGAATCACCTCGGTCTCTTCGGGCAGAACGAGGATCTTGTCGCGAATCGAGCGCAGAATTGCGCGGCCGTCGCCGCCCGGCAGGTCGGTCCGTCCGATCGAGTCAAAGAACAACGTATCGCCGGCGGCCAGTTTCGACTCTGCCGGGATCCACAGGCTGATGCTGCCTGGCGTGTGGCCCGGGGTTTCGATGAAGTGCATTTCGGCCTGCCCAAGCTGAATCTTGTCCCCCTCGCGGGCGTCGACATCGATCGACGTTGTCTCGGGCGTAGCTACGCCAAGCCAGGCCGCCTGCACGTCGATTTCACGGTAGAGCGCCGAATCCCGCTGGTTCATGTAAACCGGAGCGCCGGTTTGCGCCTTCAGTTTCGCCGCGCCGCCGATGTGGTCGATGTGCGCGTGGGTGATCAAGATCGCCTTCACACGCAGACGGTCGGCGGCCAGCAACCGCTCGACCTCGCCGATGTCATCGCCGGGATCCACGACGATCGCCTCGGCGCTTTCCGGGTCGCCGAAGATCGAGCAGTTGCAGCGAAGAAGACCAACCGGAAGAATCCGATAGAGCATAGCTTATTTTAGCTGGGGTTACACTGAGGCCATGGCGCGAACTTTTCTCACTATATTCAGTTTTTTGGGGGCGCTCGCGATGTCGGCGGCTCAGAGCGTGCCGGCGCCGCCGGCGCCCATCACGGTCACCCCCGGCAATCAGGAGGTGTGGGTCGCATGGGGCGCATCTAGCGGGGCGGCGAGCTACAACGTCTACGCCACCAGTACCGGAACTTACACGAAGATTGCTTCGAATGTTACTACTCTTGCCTACATACAGACCGGGCTTACAAATGGCGTCGATTATTCTTATTACGTCACAGCGGTGAATTCCACCGGGGAAAGCCAGCCGAGCTTACAGATCGACGCGACGCCGAATCCTCCGAACACTTATCTACCGACGTTTAGCCCGGCCGGCGTTACCAACGCGGCCAGTTTCACGCAAGGCGCCACGCCGGGTTCGATTGTCACGATTTTCGGAACGCACTTAAGCACCAACCTGATCGGTCTGCAGACGGCGACCGAGGTGCCATTGCCGACGACCATCTTTCATGTTTCCGTGATGATCGGCAATGTCCTTGCGCCTCTGTTCGCGGTGGACAAGGACAACGACACGGGCAGCGAGCAGATCAACTTACAAATTCCGTGGCAGTTCGCTGGCCAGGCTAGCGTGCCGGTTACGATTAACAATGGAACGACGATCAGCGCGACGGTCACGGTTCCCCTTAACGCGGTGCAGCCGGGGATCTTCCTGCTCGATGCCGCCAAGGATGGCTTCCTGCACGGGGATAATTCGGTTGTCAATGCCGCGCGGCCGGCGCAGCCCGGGGAAGAGGTGGTGGCGTACCTGACGGGCATGGGAGCGGTAACGAGCACGCCGGCGAGCGGATCGCCTGGTCCTGGCAATACGAGCTCGACGCCGGTGGTGACGGTGGGCGGGAACCTGAGCGCGGAGGTGAAGTTCAGCGGACTTTCAGCGCAGTTCGTCGGCCTGTATCAAGTGAACTTCGTTGTGCCTCCCACAACGCCCGCTGGAACACAGGCCGTTACTATCTCCATCAATGGTGTCACGAGTAACTCCGCGAACCTGCCGGTCCAATAGCCGGACAGGGGCGGGTTACTCGTTCTTACGAAACCACACGTAGCAATGATTCCCGATCCGGCCCGCGCGAGGAGACCGGTGCAGTACTAAGTCAAGATAACGCAAGGGAAACAACAGCCAACCGAGGAAAAAGTGGGCCGCGGCGCGCCCCAGACGGCCCGGGGCTAGGATTTTTGCGTATTCGAGCGCGAAGACGAGCATGGTTGCCGTCGGCCCGGTTCGCCAACCCTCCGCCACGGGCGTAAGCCCGCAGCCGCTTCCGAGACATCGAAGTCCGTCGATCGTAAAGCGCCGGTGATCCTCCGGGTAGGCGTGGAAGGGATGGCAGAACGGTGTGACAACATGCGCGTAACCGCCCGGCGCCAGAACCCGGGATATCTCGCGCATCGCCTGATCTGCGTCGCGCACGTGTTCGAGCACGGCGTCG
This sequence comes from Bryobacterales bacterium, assembly GCA_027459465.1. Lineage (GTDB taxonomy): Bacteria > Acidobacteriota > Terriglobia > Bryobacterales > Bryobacteraceae > JAJYKC01. Next base: position 14,130 of record DAIDIH010000122.1, read on the forward strand.
CACTCGATGCGTGTGAACAGGCCGGAGCGGAACGGAAGGGCGTGCGCGTCGGCGGCGACGTCCACGCCGGCCATCGGGAACAGATCGAGGTTCACATAGCCGGATACGGTGCGGCCCGCCCCGCCGAGATACAAGTTCCATCGGCCCAGGGGGAAATCACGCGGCTCCCTCGGGTTCATGACCAGCGGCGCGGGTGGCGACAGCCACCGGCGGAGGCGGTCCTTCCATCGCCGCGAGGCGCGCCGTTCGTAGCTTTGCTGCAGCGTCTTTGTATCCATTGAGGCCGTCTACCGATTATCGGGAATTCACCCGCCGTTATACTTGAACCATGGATTCTTCGCTGCTCATGGTGCTCGCCATCACCATGCGCTGGGTGCATGTCGTTTCCGTGGCCACGATTTTGGGAGGTTTTCTCGTGATTCGGTTCGGTTTTTATCCGGCCGTGGCAAGCCTGCCATCGCCGGCGCGCGAGCAGGCCGGGCCGGCCGTCGCCGCGCGATTCCGGGGGTTGCTTTACACCGTTGTGGGCACTGCGCTGCTGTCCGGCATTTATAACTACCTCACCAAGGCCAGCTATCCTCCGGGCTATCACATGTGGATCGGGATCAAAATCCTGCTCGCGCTCCATATTTTCGCGTCGGCGATTCTTTATGGTCTTCCGGGCACGCAGGAAAGCAAGCGGCCGCGCCTGGCCACGAACATCATCGTCTCCGGCCTCGTGATCGTGCTGATTTCCGGCTGGCTCCGCTGGTTGACCCTTCACGCCGTGGCGGCGGGCGCCGGCCGATGAGCGCAGGCTACGCGGCTCTGCGCGAGTCAGCCGCATGGCTGGATGCGAGCAGCCGCGGGACGCTGCGCGTGACAGGGGAAGACCGGGCCCGCCTTCTGCACGCCCTTTGCACGAACCATGCGCAGGCTCTCACGCCGGGCGGCGGCTGCTACGCCTTCTTCCTGAATGCGCAAGGGCGCATCCTCGCCGACGCGACGCTGCTGTGCCGCGAAGAGGATTTCCTGCTCGATACGGAACCGGAACTAGCCACTAAGCTCGCGGCTCACATCGACAAGTTCATCGTCGCCGACGACGCCGTGGTGGAGGATGCTACGGCAAACTGGTGTTGTTTTGCCGTCGAGGGTCCGCAGGCATCCCGCGTGCTAGCCTCGCTCGGCGCCGCGGTACCCGAAGAAGAGAACTCCCATCTTGGCTGGGAGGCCGGTCTGGTAGCCAGGATCAGCCTCACGGGCGCCGGTGGCTTTCTCCTGCGCGCGCCGGCGGAGGAGCGCGAGTCGATTGCGGCCTCGCTCTCACGGCATGGCGCGGTTGCGGCCACGGAGGAAGACTTCCGCATCCGGCGCATTGAGAACGGCCGTCCTCGCTATAGTGAGGACATTTCGGAGCGATACCTGGCGCAGGAGACCGGCCAACTGCGGGCGCTTCACTTCAGCAAGGGTTGTTACCTGGGCCAGGAGATTGTGGAGCGAGTCCGCTCCCGCGCGCAGATCCACCGGGTGCTCGCGCCGGTAGAAATCGCCACGGACACGCCGCCCGCTCCGGGAACAAAGCTCCATCGCGATGGGCGGGAGGCCGCGGAGATCACCTCGAGCGCTTTCTCTCCGGATCTCGGGAAAGTGGTCGCGCTCGCCTACGTCCGCGTGGAAGCTGCGGCGCCTGGCTCCGAACTGACGCTGGGCCCGGCCGGCGCGAGAATCCGCAATCTCCGGACGGGCGCGTCCCAGGGTTAAAAGACGTCCCCGATCATCGCCTGGCAGCGCTGGAATTCGGTCTGTAGCTGTTCCAACAACTCGGCTGCCCGGCCGCGGTCCTGGGTTTCGATCATCGTCTCCAAGTCCTGCACTCTCTCGGCAAGCGTTGCCAGGCCGATGCTCGAAAAACTCCCGCGGAGAGAATGCGCGACGCGCAGCGCGGATGCCGCACCTCCCCGATCGAGGGCGGCCGAAAGTTCCGTGAGTAGTTCCGGCGCGGTGCGGAGAAACACTTCCGTCACTTCGCGCAGGCTCTCGGGAGGAATGCCCTCCTTGCGCAATTCCTGAAGGAAACTGCGAAGCTGCTCGCCGGCGCCGGCAGAGGCCGCCGTGCGGGAAGTCGTGGCCGGGCCGGCCGAGCCTTGCGGCGCCCACTGCGCCAGTTTATCTGCCAACACTGTCCCATTTACCGGCTTCGGCAGGTAGTCATCCATGCCCGCCGCCAGACACCGGTCCCGTTCGCCGGCGAGCGCGTTGGCGGTGAGCGCGATAATCGGGGTCCGGGCGGCCGAGCCGGGGAGCTTGCGAATTTCGGCAGTAGCCGCGAATCCGTCCATGACAGGCATCTGGCAGTCCATGAGGATCACGTCGTAGCGCGTGGCCGAGGTCCGGTCTACCGCTTCGCGCCCGTTCTCCGCCACGTCGACGACACAGCCCAGTTTCTCGAGCATAAGAATGCCGACACGTTGATTCACGATGTTGTCTTCAACCAACAGCACACGCCTTCGAGTTGCGGCCTGCTCCGGGGCCTCGGGGCGCGTTTCCACGGCGTGTTCCACGGAGCGGCCGGCCAGCCGCGCCACGGCGGCCAGCAAGGCCGCCTTGCGGACTGGTTTGACCAGATATTCGACGACGCCGAGACTGCGAGCCTCTTCCAACTTCTCCCTGTCCCGGTAGGAAGCCACCAGCATGATCGGAATAGTGCGTCCGGGCTCCTGGGAACGAATCGCCCTGGCCAGCATCATGCCGTCCATCACGGGCATGTGAAAGTCAAGCATGACGAGCTCAAAGGGCTGGCCTCCCTGTGCCGCCGAGAGAAGATGAATCAGGGCTTCGGGACCCGCCGCCGCCTCGACTACTTTGACGCCCGCCGCGGAAAGATGACGCCGCAACACCTGACGGTTTGTGGCGTTGTCGTCAACGACCAGCACCCGGACGCCGGCCAGGGCCCTCTCCGGTGCTTCCGCCTGCGGCCCGGAGCGCGCCAACGGCAGGTTCACGGTAAACCAGAATCGCGTTCCGCGGCCCGGGTCACTCTCGAAGTCGATGCTTCCGCCCATCTTCTCGACCAGCCGCTTGGAGATCGCCAGCCCGAGTCCCGTACCGCCGAACCTCCGCGTCGTCGAGGTGTCCGCCTGAGAAAACTCGCGGAATAACTGCGCCCGGGCGGCCGGCGTAATCCCGATGCCCGTGTCCGACACCTGGAAGCGGACGACGGCTCGCTCCGCCGTCGACTCGTCCAGACTCGCCTGCAACTTCACCCACCCGCGTTCGGTGAACTTCACCGCGTTGGATAGCAGATTCAAGAGCACCTGGCGGAGCCTTGCAGGGTCTCCGACGAGCGCGGGCGGGACCGCCTCGTCCAGGGCGAGGTCCAACTCCAATCCCTTACGCTGCGCCAGTGCCGTCACCATGTCCAGAGCCTCGCCGAGCAGGTCCGCCAGATCGAACTCCACCAGTTCGAGATCGAGCCGCCCGGCCTCGATCTTCGAGAAGTCGAGAATGTCATTGATGATTGACAGCAGCGCGTCACCCGACGTGCGGATCGTGTCTACGTATTCGGCTTGCGTGGAGTCAAGCCGGGTGTCGGTGAGCAGAGCCGCCATGCCGAGCAAACCGTTCATCGGCGTCCGGATCTCGTGGCTCATCATCGCCAGAAATTCGGTTTTGGCTTGACTGGCGCGCTCGGCCGCCACTTTCAGCGCCTCTTCCTGCTCTAGCTTGGCGCGGATTACCCGTGTTTGGTCCCGTACCCGGCGGCGCAGGATAAACACCCACCCGAACCCCAGCAACGCCACGCCGGCGAGCGCTCCCGCCAACTGCACCGTCCTGCCCGTCGTCCACCAGGGCGCGGGCTTCGTCACTTCGATGTCTTCGGGGCTACGCAACAATAACTTGAAGCCGGTAGCGGCCGGAGAGTTGGAATCCCCATCCCCTTGCAACGTCGAGATGCCTGTTACCGCAAGTTCGTCCCCGATGTGCAAGCGTTCCAAACCGTCCGGCCGTTCGATCGTCGCGTTGAACAGCGTCTGCCCGCCCTGGAGAACCAACATTTGGCCGAACGGCGACCGGCCGACGTCGAGCAGCGTGCCCGCGACCTGAACCAGGTCGGCGTCCTGGTCGTCCTCGATTACTTCTTCCGCTTCCACGCGCCGGGGCAGGGGCTGCGGTCCTCCACTGACCTTCCGGAAAACCGCATTCCAGATCTCAGGGTTGAAGCGGCCGGGTCGCGGATAGCCCACGACATCCACGATGTCTCCCGGTTGTAGTTCTGCCGGTTCGTGCACCGTGACCATCACGCCGCCCGTGGAGTCCCGTAGGTAAGTTGGACCTTTCGGCCGGCTATAGGTAACCGTACCTCGGACCTTGATCCGTGTCGTCCCGGTTTCCGTCGCTTTGAACTGGAGGATCCCGGCGACCGGGGTGAACGGGATCTGGTCCATCGGAGTCGCCGGCGTCAGGATGCGGATGTCAGCCGGGGAGGGTACATAAACGTCTACGCCGAGGAGTTGACGCCGCGTATTGAAGTCACTTCCGCAGGCGCCTCTCAACCGCACCCGGGCGCCCAAAAGCCGATCCGCGAACGGCGCGTCGCCGACGAGATACGTTTTGAAGCTGTGCGGCCCGTTTGTGGTCCACACAGAATGGTATGCCCGTCGTCGCGCGTCACGCGCTCCACGATTCCGTCTAGTTCGACCCAATTGCTATCCTCTGCGCCGGAGAAGATTGTCTCGGCGGACGCTTTGGAAGGCGACGGGAGGGGACCGCGGCCCAAGATCTTCACCCGCGGCACGTTTACGTCGGCGGCAAAATCCCCCTGGGCGGTTTCGCCCTGCAGGTCAATGATGTCGCCCGAGACGAGTCCCGCATCCGTCAGGCTGCTTCCGTCGACATAAACGCCACCGGTCGAATCCTGCACAAAAAGCAGTCCCCAAATGGGATCCATGTAAGTGATCGTCGCCCGCGTATGGACGGGCAGCCTGGACTGCGCTTCCTCCCGGCTGAGCTCATGGATTTCGCCCAGATGCCGGATCAGCCTGGGCGTGCGGCGCTGATAGCGGGTCAATTCCGCGTCGACGATCCTCCGGGAGGTCGGTCCCGGTTCGATAAATCCCAGGACGTCCACGCCAGTACCAGTGAGCCGGGGCGTATCCGGCACGGGAATGACCGTCGCGGCGCCCGTTTCATCGGAAAGAATCAAGCTGTCGGAGGCAGAGGCCAGCGACGCCGTTCCATGGAGCCTTACCCGATGCCGCGGAATGTCCTCCCGCCGCATTCGCTGCATCGCTTCCATCGTCAGCACGGGCGCCGACCGGAGTGGCGGCGCCGCATGCAGGATTTGAATCTCCGCCGGGCTGGCGACCCAGAGCCGGATACGGCCCACCCGATGATCCGGCAGGATATCGGCATCGGCCACGCCGCGAACGCGCAGTTCGGCGTCGGGGAACGCGCTGGTGACAAGATTCTTGCTGTTGACCATCTCGGCCAACACTCGCTGACCGTTGACGTCCAGAACGGTAGACACCGATCCGCTGCCATCGACGTTGCTTGAGCGGCCAACACCGGTGATTTCGATACGCCGGTACTGCCAGCGCCCCATGTCGCCGGCGACACTGGCGGCCGGGGGAAGTGCGCTCGGGTCACTCCGTGCCAGCAGACGAAACGAAGCTTGCACGAGCGCCGGCGAACGGCCGGAGACGCCCGCGACACCATCGGCCTCGACGAGGGCGCCGATGTCAGGAAAGACGGGTGGGTTAATGATTCGGATGCCGCCCGTCGGGTCCTGCAAAATCAAGAGATTCCAATCCGGCCGCGATGCGGTCACCCGGCCGCGTATCCGTACATGCACCTCATCGCGAAGCTCGCGGGAAGAAAGCGCCCGGACGCCATCGACTGTAGTGATCTCCCTACGCGGCTTGATCGAACCGCATCCGGCGAGCAGCAGCGCCGCCGCCACCGGCAGGAAAGGAGGAAGCTTCCGCAAGTTGTCTTTCGCCGCCGCTAACCGGCGGCTACGAGCGTCTTATCGGATATTAACCTGACATGCTGTAGGGATGGAATGGTGTTCCCTGTCAAGCCGCCGTAACGGTGAGCAGGTCCTCGAGCAACACGTCCACTTTCCGCTGCAGCCGCCCGTCGGCGGAGAAGTGGATGCCGCATTCCTTCGCGATGCCCTGCTCCCACCACCAGCGTCCCGCCCGCTCGCTCTCGCCGGCCGTCACGGGCCGAGTGCAAGGCGCGCAGCCGATGCTGGTGTACCCCAGCTCGTAAAGCGGATGCCGCGGCACGGCGTGAATTTCGGTATATCGCGCGACATCCTCCGCGCTCCAGTTTGCCAGCGGGCAGAGTTTCAGACGTCCACCGGTGAAGCTCGCTACTTCCACTGTTTCGCGCGCCTCCCCCTGTCCCCGGCGCAACCCGGTGGCCCAGGCACGGAACTGGCCCAATTTCCGCTCCAGCGGGCGCACCTTCCGGACCTGGCAGCACAGCATTCTAAGCGCCGCCTCCCGGTGGAATAGGTTCGTGCCGTAACCCTGCACCATTGCCGCCACTTCGAGCGGATCCGGCGCTACCACTTCCACCCGCATACCGTATCGGTCGCGGACCTGGTCGATCATCTGGTGCGTCTCCTCCGGCAGTCGTCCGGTGTCGACGGTGACAATCCTCGCCTCCGGACAAACTCGGGACGCCATGTCGATCAGAACCATTCCTTCGGTCTGGAAACTGGTGACAATGGCGAAGGAGCCTTCGCTTTCCCGCCACGCCCATGCGAGAACGTCTTTTGTCGGAATCGCCTCAATGTCCATCGAGAACATCCAGTACGATTATAGCCGAAACTGCTCCTCAGGTAAACGAGCCGTTTGGGTTCGTTTTTACAAATCTCAGTTATCCGGATGCGCGGCAGGGGTGTCGTTCGGAAACTCAAATACCGCACCCGCCGCGTGAACGATGAGTTTTCCCGGTCCGAGGGGCTTCCCGGAGCTGTCGAAAAACACGGCGCCGTCGGTGGATTCGCCGGGACTGAGTTTCGTTTTCACGAAGGCGATGGCTGAGGCGGCGGCGGCGGCCTTGATCTTGGTGGAGGAGACCTCGGCGAGTGCGTTCTGGCGCCGAACCTCGTAGCCATTCGTGCTCGACTTATACTGTGGGTTTCCGTACAAAACCCCTTCGTAGGTGGTCACCAGCCGGATGACGTCGCCGCGGCCGGCCTTTGCCACGAGCGCATCGACCACGGTTTCCGCGTCTCCGGCGCGAATCTCCTGCCCATCCGAGCGGATATACACAAAATCCTCCGGCTTTATGGTCCAGGACACGGGCGCGCCGTTCTCTACGGCCGCCTGGATGATGGCGTAGTTGCGCACGTGCGACGGGAGCATGGCGAACATGATGGTCAATCCGTTCTTGGTCAGCGTCTTATAGTGCAGTCCGTTGGACTCGAAGTCGATGACTTGGGCGGAGAGGCGAAGGGCCAGTGCGAAAAAGAACAAGCCTGCGCATGCCCAAGAGCGGCGACTCCACCTCATGTTCCCATCATAGTCTGAGGGCGATTCCATTCCACGTATCGTTGACCGAAAAAACAGAGAACCCGGCGGACACACGGCGATCGAGCGCGGACTAACTCGCCGCCCGGCTGACAAGGGTCGCCGCTCTTAGCCAGTAGCTTTCGAACAGCCCTTGCATGGCTTCGATCATACCGGCGTGGGCGAACATTACGGCTGTCCACGAGGGCTTGGTGACAATCGGGTCGAGCAGGGCGATCATGCCCTCGCGGCTGTCGAAAAGCGCGAGTTTCATCGGCAGGGAGTCAAGTTCCCTTACTTCGACGCCAGCGGCGACGTAGTCCTCGAGCCGGTGCCGGTGCTCTTCGTCGAGCGTGCCTGCTTGCATCAGCAGTCGGCACTTTACTCCGCGGGCGCGGGCTTGTTTTACAAGCTGTTCGTCCAGTGGGTCCACGGCATAGGGAGGCCGCGAGAACTCGGCATAGTCCGTGGTCACTTCGGCGAGCATTTTGCGGTACTGGGTGGCGATCTGTCCCGGTTCGCTGACGATTCGCAGAAAATCGAGGGTGCCACGGCCGCCTTGGCCGCGCGAATACGCTCCGGCGAGGTCGTCGACCAGACCGTCCGCCATGCGGGCCTGTTCGGTGATTTCCTGCTGGAGGGTCTGTGCCCGCCTCGCGAGGTACCCGGGGATGGCCAAACCCGGCTCGATCGCCGAAAAGAGCTTGGTCTTTTCCTGGACGACCTGCGCGAACCCTTTCTCGACCAGGCTGTCCAATACCTCGTAAATCTTCTGCCGCGGCACGTGCGCCCGCGCCGCCAACTCGAGCGCCTTGAACCGCGGATGCCCGATCAGCACCAGATAGGACCGTGCCTCGTAGGCGTTGAGTCCCAACTGCTGCAGCCGCCGCCAGAATTGTTGAAAGTCCATCTCCGCCAGATCGTTGGTCATGTTGCCACCTGATGACCGGGGCGCGAGCGTTCCCGCCCCGGCATCCATTGCCATCCCTTTTGACACCTTTGAGAGGTGTGTTCCCGCTTGCTCGCCTCGAAAGAGCATATCAGAAGCGTTTTCTCCTGGCCTCGGGCTCCGGCGCGGGTGTGCGCACTGTGACTCAAGCCCTTGCCTGATTACAGGTTGGAGTTGCGTCAAATCCCGCATACGATAGCGCGGCGGCTTGGACAGCACGGCAGTTTTGTTTGGAAGCCCAAGTGCTTAACGAAGCCTTGTGGTGTGCGGTTACACCTGTACTCTGTGAGTCTTCACCATGGAAAAGAACACCCTCACGATCACTGACAACAGGACTGGGAAGTCCTACGAAATTCCCATTACGGATGGCAACATCCGTACCATGGACCTGAGGCAGATCAAGCTCAACGCCGACGACTTCGGCGTCATGGGTTACGATCCGGCCTTTCTCAACACGGCTTCGTGCCGAAGCAAAATCACCTATATTGATGGCGACAAAGGTATCCTGCAGTATCGTGGCTACCCGATCGAAGAGCTGGCCGAGCGGTGCAGTTTCCTCGAGGTTGCTTATCTGATACTCAACGGCGAATTACCCACGCCTAAGGAGCTGGACGCGTGGGTCGATCTGGTCACGCATCACCGGATGCTGCACGAGACGACGAAGTCCTTCCTCGAAGGCTTCCGTTACGACGCTCACCCGATGACGATGCTGATCAGCACGGTGGCGGCGCTCTCGACGGTGTATCACGATGCGCGCCACATCCACGACACCGAGACCCGGCGGCTGAACATGGTGCGTCTGATCGCGAAGATGCCTAGCATGGCGGCCTACGCCTATCGTCACAGCCTGGGCTTTCCGTACATTTACCCCGACGATCTTCTCACTTACACCGAAAACTTCATGACCATGCTGTTTAAGATGGTCGAACCGAAGTATGTGGCGCATCCGGTTCTGGCTCGCGCTCTGGACATTCTGTTCATCCTGCATGCCGACCACGAGCAGAACTGCAGCACGAATGTGATGCGCAGCGTAGGCAGTTCGCTGGCTGACCCGTTTGTCTGCACTGCGGCCGCGGCTTCGGCTCTGTCCGGTCCGCTGCACGGCGGAGCGAACGAAGAAGTCCTGAAGATGCTCGACGAGATCGGGACAAAGGCGAGCGTCCCGGCGTTTATCGAAGGCATCAAAGCGGGCAAGGGTAAATTGATGGGCTTCGGCCACCGGGTGTACAAGAATTACGACCCGCGGGCGCGCATCATCAAGCGCACCGCCGAGGAGGTATTCTCCGTCACCGGACGGAACCCGAAGCTCGACATCGCGCTCGAACTCGAGCGGATCGCGCTCGAAGACGAGTACTTCGTGAAGCGCAAACTCTATCCCAACGTGGACTTCTACTCCGGGCTGATTTATCAGGCCATGGGCTTCAAGCCAGAGATGTTCACGGTACTGTTCGCGATCCCGCGCACCGTCGGATGGCTCGCGCAGTGGGAAGAACTGCTGCTGGACTCCGAGCAGAAGATCGCCCGTCCGCGGCAGGTTTTTGTGGGCCACGCCTTGCGGCATCTGCCGGAAGTGAAGGAACGCGAACACGCGCCGGTTGGCCGGTAGCGAAACGATCTCGTGCCATACGGCGCCGGGCACCTTACGTCGCCCGGCGCCTATTTTTGTGTGCGGCGGCCCGCGTTAAGAAACGGGCGTTTGGCGGGCGATCCAGCGCATCCACTCATCGAGCCCGGCGCCGGTCGAGCAGGACGTTTCCAGGATTTCGATATCCGGGTTGATCTTGCGCGCGTTCTCGCGGGCAAGGTCGAGTTTGAACGGGACGTAGGGCAGCAGGTCGACCTTGTTCAAGACCATGAGGCGGGCTTTGCGGAAGATACCCGGGTATTTGAGCGGCTTATCTTCGCCCTCGGTGACGCTGAGGACAACGATCTTGGCCTGCTCGCCTAAGTCGTAACTGGTCGGACAAACCAGATTGCCGACATTCTCGATGAGAAGTACGTCCAGGCCGTCGAGATTCCATCCATCCAGGCCGCGCTCGATCATCCGCGCATCGAGATGACAGGCGCCGGCGGTGGTGATCTGCCGTACCGGGAAGCCGAAAGGAGCGAGGCGCGCGGCGTCGTTGTCGGTTTGGATGTCCCCGGTGAGAACGGCGACTCGCGTCGACGGGTCGAAGCGGGCGAGGGTGCGTTCGAGCAACGAGGTCTTGCCGGAACCCGGAGAGCTGATCAGGTTCAGACAGACGATGCGCTTGCTCCGGAAGCTATCGCGGAGGTCAGCGGCGATGCGGTCGTTTTCACTGAGGACTTTCTTTTCGAGCGGGACTCGTTCCGTCATTCGTCGAACTCCAGGAAGGCCATTTGTAGCTCGTCTTGCGCGGTGCGTTCAATTTCCAGAGTAACGGAGGCGAACTCGGTGTCTTTGGCGAGCGCTTCGAAGCAGAAAGTGAGCGAGTTGACGTCGACGCCCGCGAAGTCGCCGAGGCGGAGGCCGATTTTGGAAAGGCGCTCGCCGGGCCGCAGATCCCACTGCTGGCGCGCCTGATCGAGGATCGCGGTGGCGATGGACAACTCGTGCATGAAGTCAGCAGATGCGGGGAAGTTGGTCGCCGGCGAGCATATCCACGATGCGTGTCGAGCCGAAGACGGTTCGCAGAGTGACTAGGCCGGGGTTGGCTTCGTTGACGCGGCCGATGACGCGAGCGTCCCGCCCGAGCGGATGCGCCTGCATGGCCGCGACGATCGTGTCCGCGGCGGAGGGGGCGGCGATGGCGACGAGTTTGCCTTCGTTGGCCACGTAGAGTGGGTCGAGGCCAAGCAGTTCGCAGGCGCCACGAACCTCTTCGCGAATCGGAACGGCCTTCTCGTCGATCTGGATGCTGACGCGGGACTGCGCGGCGATTTCGTTGAGCGTGCTGGAGACGCCGCCGCGGGTGGGGTCGCGGAGGCAGCGGATCTCGCTGCTTGCGGCGAGCATCGCTTCCACCAGCGTGTACAGCGGGGCCGAATCGCTCGCGATGGGGCAGTCGAATTCCAGCCCTTCACGTTCCGAGAGAATCGCGATGCCGTGGTCCCCGATCGGGCCGCTGAGGATGACCGCGTCACCAGGGCGGGCATGGCCGGCAGAGAGATTCAGCCCTTCCGGCGCGAGGCCGATGCCGGTGGTGTTGATGAAAAGCTGGTCGCCGCTTCCCTTCTCCACCACTTTCGTGTCGCCGGTGACGATGGTGACTCCGGCATTGGAAGCCGCGGCGGCGAGCGACTGCGTTACACGCCTGAGCGTGTCGATTTCCAGGCCTTCCTCCAGCACGAACGCTGTGCTCAGGAACAAGGGACGGGCGCCGCCCATGGCGAGATCGTTGATGGTGCCGTGCACGGCGAGCGAGCCGATGTCGCCGCCCCGGAAAAACAGGGGTTTGACCACGAAGGTGTCGGTGGTGAAGGCGAGGCGCGTGCCGTTAACTTCGACAATCGCCTGGTCTTCCAACCGGCCCAGGATGGGGTTGGAAAACGCGGGCAGGAAGACGTCCCGCATCAGTTCCGCACTCAGCTTGCCGCCGCTGCCATGCCCGAGCAGGACGGTCAGCCGATGCATACGAGGTTCCTGCGATAGCTATAGTAGGCGGCACAAGCACCTTCGGAGGAGACCATCGGCGCGCCGAGCGGGTTCTCGGGCGTGCAGAGTGTGCCGAAGGCGGCGCAATCGACCGGCTTCTTCATGCCTGTCAGAACTTCGCCGGCAATGCACTGCGCCGGTTCATCGACGCGAAGCGACTCGACATCGTAGACCCGTTCGGCGTCCCAGGCCGCGTATTCGTCGCGTATGCGGAGGCCGCTCTGGGGAATTTCGCCGATCCCGCGCCATTTGCGGTCCGCGACTTCAAAGACCCGATGCAAGGCCTCTTGCGCTCCCTGGTTGCCGTCGCGAGTGACAGACCGCACGTACTGGTTTTCCACTCCCGCGCGCCCTTCTTCGAGTTGCGTCACCAGCATGCGGATCGCTTCGAGCAGATCCACGGGCTCGAATCCGCCGACGACAAACGGGACGCGGTAGTACTCCGCCAGTGGAACGTACTCGCGATAGCCGATGACGGTGCAGACGTGGCCGGGGGCAATGAAGCCCTGGACGCGATTGCCAGGCGAGTCGAGCAGCGCGCGGATCGCGGGTGGGACGAGGACGTGCGAGGCAAGCATCGAGAAATTCCGCAGTCCTTCGCGGGCGGCTTGCAGAACCGCCATGGCGTTAGCCGGCGCGGTGGTTTCAAAGCCTACGGCGAAGAAAACGACCTGGCGCTCCGGGTGCTGGCGCGCGATGCGCACGGCTTCCATGGGCGAATAGGCGATGCGCACATCGCCGCCGCCGGCCTTCACGCGCAACAAGTCGAGGCGCGAGCCGGGGACGCGCAGCATGTCGCCGTAGGAGACGAAGGTGACATTCGGGCGGGCGGCGATCGAGATGGCCTTATCGACGACTTCCAGCGGCGTGACGCAGACGGGGCAGCCGGGTCCGTGGACCAACTCGACTTCGGGCGGCAGCATCTGGTCGATGCCGTATTTCATGAGGGTGTGCGTCTGGCCGCCGCAGATTTCCATCAGCACCCAGGGACCCGTGACGCGCCGGGCGATCGAGCCGGCGAGAGCACGGGCAATCGAGGCGTCGCGATACTCGTCCAGATACTTCACTCGCCGGGATCCTCCAGCAGGCCCATCTGCTCGAGGATCTCATAGGTGCGTTTGGCTTCGGCCTCATCGACGCGGCTGATGGCGAAGCCGACGTGCACCATGACAAAATCGCCGGGCTGCGCTTCCGGGACCCAGTCCAGATAGGCCTGGCGGGTGATGCCGCCGAACTGAATGCGGCCGACGCGGTTATCGCCGATCTGTTCGGCGTCGAGAATCTTACCGGGGATCGCCAGGCACATCGCAATACTCCTGTTTGAGGTTGGAAATGAGGCCGCGCGCGGCGGTTACCGCACGCGGGATGGCGGCCATCACGGCGCCGGAAAGGCCGATGCCGGTGCGTACAGATCCCGCTTCGATGCCGATGATCCAAGTCTGTTCCGGCAACTCACCCAGGAGGGCGGCGAAGCGAAGCAGTTCGGCGCCGCTGCCTTCGTGCGCGGTGGTGGCCCGGGGCATCGGATGGAGGAAAGGGAACCGCAGGACGTGAAGCGTGCCGGGTGCGCTGCCGAGCGAGACCGCATCGAGCAGGACCACGGCTTTACGTCCGCTGAGCCGCCCCATCAGAGCGAGGCCCTGCGTCCCGCCGTCGAGATACTCGACGGCGTCATCGTTGCCGGCGTCACGAGCGAGTTCTTCGAGCATTACCAATCCGGCCGCATCGTCGGTCAGCAGCGCGTTGCCGACGCCAAGTACCAGCAGCGGCGCCTCAACCGAAGAGGTCCGCACCTTCCGGGCACGGGGCTTTTCTTTAACTGACCCAACTTTAGCTGACCCAGCCACCGGGATCAAGGTCGCCCTCCTCGTAGAACTTGAAGCCCGACACGATCGAAGACAGCAACCCATTCCGGTACTGGGCGGAGTCGTAGAGAACGATGTAGATGTGCAGAACGAAGAACACCACGAAGCCCCAGGCGAACAGATGATGCCACATGTGGAGGCGGTATGAACCGCCCATGAGCGGAATCACCCAGCCCACCAGATGGTCCCAGAAGCCGCCGGGGCGGCTCTCGGAAAACATCGCAAAGCCGGTGATGATCTGCGCCCAGCCAAGGCCGATCACGAACACGGTGTAGGCGAGGCCGGCGAGTGCGTTGTGGCCCAGATGAACGTGGCCGCGTTCGAGTTTCAGGTAGGCGACGATCTGACGGGTGAGGTCACGCCACCAGGTTGCGCGCCAGATGAAGGGGAAACCGGAGCGGGCATAGTTGCTTCCCATGTAGAACCAGTAGATCCGTAGAAGGAAGCTAACCAGAAACACCATGCCCGCGCCGAAGTGGACTTCCCGGACGCGGCCCATGACGAAGTGCTTGTACGCCTCGCCGGCGGGAGAAAGCTGGGGGGATGCGATGTAGAGTCCGGTGGCGAACAGCGTGGCGAGCGCCAGCACATTCACCCAATGGCAGATGCGGACGGGTAGCTCCCACACGTACTTGCGCCCATACCGGGCGCCGGAGATGCCGAGATGCAAGGGTCTCGTCGCCATAAGCGGCCTCCTCTAACGAACGACGATTTCGGCCAGTTTACGGCCATCCGGACCGATGACATGCGAGGCGCAAGCCAGGCAGGGATCGAAAGAATGGATCGTCCGCAGGATCTCAACGGGACGCTGCGGATCGGCCATCGGCGTGCCCATCAGGGCCGCTTCGTAGGCGCCGTGCTGGCCTTGGGCGTCCTTGGGCGAAGCGTTCCAGGTCGAGGGTACGACCATCTGGTAGCGGGCGATCTTGCCCTCATGGATTTTGACCCAGTGGCCGAGGCTCCCGCGCGGAGCCTCGGTGAAGCCGAAACCTTTGGCGTCTGTGGGCCAGGTTGCGGGGGAGAACTTCGTGGTGTCGGCGGTGGTGGTGTCGCCGCTTTTGAGGTTGGCCATCAGTCGGTCGTACTCCGCCTGCAGCCACCCGACGGCGAGTTTGGTTTCCAAACCTCGCGCCGCCGTCCGGCCAAGCGTGGAAAACAGCGCCGAGGCGTCCACCTTCAGCCGTCCGAGCCCGTCGTTGACGACTTCTTTGATCTCCGTATTTCCCGAAGCGTAGCCCACGATCATCCGGGCAAGCGGGCCGACCTCGACCGCATGGCCCTTCCAACGCGGGCACTTCAGCCAGGAGTATTTGGCGTTCTCGTCCAACTGCTCATAGGGAGGTTTCGGACCGGTGTAATTGGGTTCGGTCACACCGTCCCAGGGATGCAGCGCCTGCTGGCCGTTGGGGTAGGTGTACCAGGAGTGGGTGACTTCCTCGCGAACTTGATCGGGGTCGGCGAGGTCGACCGGGAGAACTTCCGCGAGGTTCTTGTTGAGGACCACCCCGCGCGGGAAGCGGAAGTGCGAGGGGTCGTTCAGGCCGTTCTGCGGGATGTCGCCGTAGGACATGAAACTGCCCAAGCCGCCGCCGTACTTCGTCCATTCCGGATAAAACGAAGCCACGGCAAGCAGGTCCGGGATGTAGACGCCGTTGACGAAGTCGTCGGCCTGCTTAATCAACTTGCCAACGAGGTTCAACCGCTCAATGTTGATCGCGTTGTCTCCATTTAACGAGATCGCCGAAGCAACGCCGCCGACCTGGTAGTGGGGATGGGGATTCTTGCCGCCGAAGACGGTGTGAATCTTGATGATGTCCTTCTGCCAGCGGAGTGCTTCGAGGTAGTGCGCCACCGCCATCAGGTTGGCTTCGGGGGGAAGTTTGTAAGCCGGATGGCCCCAATATGCGTTCTGGAAAATGCCGAGCTGGCCGCTTTCGACGAATTTTTTCAGCGTGTTCTGGGTGTCGGTGAAGTAGCCTGGGGTGGACGTGGGCCAGTGTGGGGAAACGGTCTGAGCAAGATCGGCGGTGGCCTTGGGATTAGCCTTGAGCGCCGAGACCACGTCCACCCAGTCGAGCGCGTGCAGGTGATAAAAGTGGATGACGTGATCCTGCACGTGCTGTGTCAGCTCCATGATGTTGCGGATGATCTGCGCATTGCGCGGGACATCGATGGCGAGCGCATTTTCGACCGCCCGGACCGAGGCCAGCGCGTGAACGGTGGTGCAGACGCCGCAGATGCGCTCGCAGAACGCCCAAGCGTCGCGGGGATCGCGGCCTTCGAGAATTACTTCGATGCCGCGCCACATGGTGCCGGTGGAGGCGGCGTTTTCAATGACGTTATGGTCATTCAGCATCGCCTCGATACGGAGGTGGCCTTCAATGCGTGTGATGGGATCAACGACAACTCGTTTCATGGCTCACCTCACTCGCTTTCCCGGGCGCCGGCTTCCGGCGTCTTCTTCGTGGCCTTTCGCGCGACGTGAGAAATCAGATGAGCTCCCACGCCGATGCCCGTAAGTACAGTCAAAGTCTTGCCGATCTGGTCCGGCGTCGATTCGATACCGGGCACTAGGACATTGGACAAGCGCTGGGTGAAGGGGCCGTTGTCCCAGAAGCCATCGGCCGCGCAGCCGATGCAGGGGTTGCCGGACGAAATCGGGAACCCGCAACCGTCGTTCCAGCGCATGCTCGAGCAGGCGTTGTAGGTCGTCGGCCCGCGGCAGCCCATCTTGTAGAGGCACCAGCCCTTTTTCGCTCCCTCATCGTCCCAGGACTCGACAAACATGCCGGCGTCGAAGAAGGCGCGGCGGTAGCACTTGTCGTGAATGCGCTGGCCGTAAAACATCTTCGGGCGGCCCTCGCGGTCGAGTTCGGGAAGGGCGTCGAAGGTCAGGATGTAGGTCAGCACGCCGGTCATCACTTCGCTGATCGGCGGGCAGCCTGGGACATTGATGATCGTGCGATCGGTGATTAGTTCATGGACGGGCTTGGCCCCCGTCGGGTTCGGTTTCGCCGCCTGCACGCAGCCGTTGGAGGCGCAGGATCCCCAGGCGATGATCGCCTTTGCCCCTGCCGCGGTTTCCTTGAGGACGTTTAGAAATGTATCACCGCCTACGGTGCAATAAACACCGCCGTCCTTCGTCGGTGCGTTCCCTTCGACGGCCAGAAGATACTGGCCCGGATGCTCCTTCATAACCTTCTTCCGGATCTCTTCGACCTGGAAACCCGCGGCGGCCTGCAGGGTGTCGTCGTAGTCGAGCGAGATCATGTTCAGGACAATGTCCTGGGCCACGGGATGAGCTGAGCGGATGAAGGACTCGCTGCAGCAGGTACATTCCAGGCCGTGCAGCCAGATCACCGGGATGCGCGGCTTCGTTTCCATCGCCGCAACGACCTTGGGGACCATGGTGGCTTCCAGACCGAGGGTGGCGGAGATCGTAGTGCAGAACTTCAGGAAGGTTCGCCGGTCGACGCCGTGCTGTTTCAACACGTCGTAGGTTGAGAGAGTGCGCGTGGAAAGGGGCATCTGGTCTCTCCAACTACAGGATTTGCGGCATCACGGCTGCACGATGGGGACCAATTCAGGCAGGTTGCCAGGGAGCGCGCGAAAACGAACCCATCGATCGGAGTCGCTGGTTTTAGATCGCGGGGTAAAGTGGATGCAGAATGGAGCGGATTTGTGACAGTTATGGCCGCAGTCGTGGGCATCGCGCAGTTGGGAATAATCGGGCGTCGGTTGCTGCATCCGGGCCCGGTTAACGTCACGGGCCGGAGAAAGTAACAAGTAAGTTATGGCAACCTGGCGCCGGAAGGGAAAACGCGGTGCGCGTCGAATGACTCAGGGCTGCGTGCCGGTGCGGGAAATGACGCATGGGTTCTGAGCCGAATCGCGCGGCCGTCTTGCGGAAGCGAATCCACATACAAGGCATCGTCCAAGGCGTCGGATTCCGGCCGTTCGTGTACGAACTCGCCGTGGCGAACCAGCTAGCGGGATGGGTTAGAAACTCGTCCGAAGGAGTATTTATCGAGGTCGAAGGACCGGTGGGCGGCCTCGAGGCATTTGAGGCGGACTTGATTAACCGGCGGCCCGTGCTGGCCCAGGTTGACCGGGTACAGATAACGGACATTCCTCAGCAAGGAACTCGGGATTTTGTCATTCTGGAGAGCGCGCAAGTTACAGGGGAGTTTGTCCTGGTTCCTCCAGACATAGCCACCTGTGCGGAGTGTTACAACGACTTTACAGATCCCGCGAACCGCCGTTACCGGTACCCGTTTACCAATTGCACCAACTGTGGGCCGCGTTACACGATTATCCGGGACATCCCTTACGACCGCCCGGCAACGACGATGGTGGAGTTTCCGATGTGTGCGGACTGCCAGGCCGAGTATGAGAATCCGGCAGATCGCCGGTTCCATGCCCAGCCGAACGCCTGTGCCAAGTGTGGTCCGGCCCTGACGGCACCCATCGAGAGGGCACACGGTTGGTTAAGGGAAGGCAAGGTTGTGGCGATCAAGGGGCTGGGTGGGTTCCATCTGGCTTGCGACGCCACCAACGGCGATGCGGTGCGCAGGCTGCGGGAGCGAAAGCGCCGCAGCGACAAGCCCTTCGCGATCATGGCGCCGGACTTAGCCGCGGTGGAGCGGTGCTGCGAAGTCAGCCCGGCGGACCGGGAGGCTTTGGTGAGCCCCCGGCGGCCGATTGTGATCCTGCCGCGCCGGACGGGAACAGCGATCTCGGACGCTGTCGCGCCGGGAAATAAGACGGTCGGCGTCATGCTGCCTTACACGCCCTTACATCACCTTTTGTTCGAGCGGGACGGCGGGCGGTTCGAGGCGCTCGTCATGACCAGCGGCAATGTCAGCGAAGAACCAATCGTGAGCCGGGAAGAAGAACTTCCGCGGCTGGCATCGCTCTACGACGAAGTCCTGGCGCATAACCGGAAGATCCAGACGCGGGTGGACGATTCGGTTGTGCGGACGTTTGAAGGGCAGGTGCGTGTCGTGCGGCGGTCGCGCGGGTTTGCGCCCCAACCGGTGCGGCTGGCTTTTGACATGGCGCCCGCGCTGGGAGCAGGCGGCGAACTGAAGAATACCTTCTGTTTGACCAAGCAGAGTTATGCGATCTTAAGCCAACATATCGGCGACCTGGAAAATCTGGAAACGCTCGAATTCTTTCACGAGACTCTAACGCATATGAAGCGGTTCTACCGGATCGAGCCGGAAGTCGTGGGCTATGATCTTCATCCGGGGTATTTGAGCACGCGCGCCGCGCTCGAGATGCAGGGCGTGAAGAAGGTCGGCGTCCAGCATCATCATGCCCACATCGCAAGCTGCATGGCGGAGAACGGGTTACAGGAGAAAGTCATCGGCGTTTCGTTCGACGGGACGGGTTACGGGACGGACGGGCAGATCTGGGGCGGCGAATTCCTGGTCTGCGATTTCTTGGGTTTCGAGCGTTGCGGGCACTTACGGTATGTACCGCTCGCCGGCGGTGACGCCGCGGTGCGCGAGCCCTGGCGGATGGCGCTCAGCTACGCACGGGACGCGTTTGGGCCGGACGTTCCGGACCAACTCTTTGCGAGAATCGATCCACGGCGGCGGGCGGTGGTCGGTGCCATGCTTTCGCGGAGCGTGAACACGGTTCTGACTTCCTCGTGCGGGCGGTTATTCGACGCAGTGGCTTCGCTGATCGGCCTACGCGATGAAACCAACTATGAAGGGCAGGCGGCGATCGAGTTAGAGGCGCTGGCAGAAGACGGCGTTGAGGCGCGATACGGCTTCGAAATGAATGGCGATGAAGTGGACCTGCGCCAGGCGATCGCGGAGATCGTGGCCGACGTGCGGAAGGGGATGGGAGCGGGAAAAATCGCGGCGGCGTTTCACAATACCGTGATTGCCGTGATCGTCGAGGGGTGCCGTCGAACGAGAGAATCGCACGGCCTCGAGAAAGTTTGTCTGAGCGGCGGCACGTTCCAGAATTTTTACCTTTTGCGCCGCGCCGTACATGGCCTGCGGCAGGCCGGTTTCGAGGTGTACTTGCACTCTCAGGTTCCGGCCAACGATGGAGGCATCGCGCTGGGGCAGGCGGTGATCGCGGCGGAGGCGGCGAGGCGCTGAATCACGCTAGCCTGACTCTATATGTATCGCCGTCTTGACCGCGCGCACCGTGCGGCCGCTGTGGTTTTGGGTTGCCTCACGCTGGGAGGCGCGGCAGCGTTGTTGGTTTGGGACTTGCAGCCGGACTGGTTTCCCCGGCGCGCGCACGACTGGCTCGGCGCATTTCCGCTGGCGTTGATCGCCGTCACCTATCTTCTCTACCAGTGGGCGCATCGTCCGCCGGTTCGGGAATGGATCAAGGCGGTACTTCTGGCGATCGCCTTTCTGTTCTGGGCGGCGAACCAGTTCTGGCCGGATGCCTCACAAGCTACACTGTTCAACGACATCGCCATCGGACTTTTTGTTCTCGACGTGTTCCTGGTGATGATCGGCTGGCCGGCCACATCTCCGGACGAATCTTTCGGCGAAATCGTGGACAGCGATGCAGGATCGGCGTGACTGCCGCAACTCTACTGCTTGTGGGGGAACCGCACGCTTTCCCAATCGAACTGAAAACCTTTGGGCAGAATTCGGCGGCCGTTGCCGGCGAAGAGCACGGCCACTCCCGGCAAGACGGGCGGTAAAACCGTCTCGGTTTGGCCCATATCAATCCAACCGGTTTCTCCGATGTTCCAGTTGTGTTCGGTGGTTTTTCCCAACTGCCGCGTGATGCCGGGCAGGCTGGTACAGTCGCGGAAGAACGCATAAAACGGCGCGTGGTGGCGGAAGCCGGACGAATCGGTGAATTCGAGGTCGGTGAACTCAAAGCCGGCGATGAGGTAAGACGCGATGGACCCTGAGCCCTGCTGGAGCAGGCGCACACGGCCGAGTAACCGAGCGCCCTTCGGGGCGACGAGGTCGTGCTTGTCCTTGACGTCGGCATCGAGCGATCCCTGAATCGGGTCTCCCACGCGAGCTTGCGTCAGGTCGACCGCAGCGGCGAGAGAAACGGGGAACGTCAACCCGGGCGGGACTTGGAATTCGACCGTCCGTGGCGGCGGGGCCTCGGCTCGCACGGTATCCTCGGAAACCAGGTGCGACTCGGACTTGAACTCTCGGCAGTGAGTGAATTGAATCTGGTTCTGGCTTTCCCGGCCGTCGGCGCGGACCATGGTGACCGCGGCGGACAAAGGGAACAGGTAAGACTGGCCAGACAACAGGAGGCGGTTGTAGTCAATCACACTGACAAGCGATGAGAGTCCGAGTTCCGGAGGAATGTGCGACGGCCAGGATTCGAGCCGCAGAAGATCCGCCGAGGCCGCGTCGGCCCAGAACGTTCCGCTCGTATCGACCAAAGCCTCCCGTCCGTCGATGTTCAGCGTCCATCGGAGGACATTCGATGAAATCGTGAAGTCGTAGCGGGCCGCCTGGATTCCGCCGATGGTCTCCCGGCCGCGATAGTGAATTATCGCTTGCGACCGGCGCGCGAATACCGCGCGCGTGGTCGAAATAAATTCCCCGCTCGAGTTAAACCCCGGCAAGGCGATGTCGTCGCGAAATGTGCTCTGGTCGTCGGGCCAGGCGAACAGTTCCTTCTCCCCAATCGCCACCACTTCCAGGCGGACAGCATCCAACGCGCGGATGGGTTTCTTGGGGGACTCGCGGATCAAACGGTCGACACTTTCCAAGCAGGCGTAAGCGGGAAGCCGGTCGAGCGTCTGCTGCAGGTTGTGCTTGATGCGCGAAAGCAGAAGCACGCCGGGCGGAAGACCCAATTGGGCGCTCGTCTGCGCGAAGGCCGAGGCGCAGCAAGTCAGGGCCGGCAGGCACAACCGCCAAAAACCCGCAATGGTCATGGCTGCCTTTGAGACTACGCTTGTTCGCTAGGCTTGTATGTTCAGGATCCATGTCAAATCACACAAACAGCACGGCGGTTCTGCTGATCAATTGCCCGGACCGCAAGGGATTGGTCGCCTCGGTATCCAGCCTCCTCTACCGGCACGGTGCTAACATCACGCACGCCGACCAGCACCAGGACCACGAAGCGGGCTTGTTCTTTATGCGCGTGGAGTGGGCGCTGGAGGACTTCGACCTTCCCGCGTTCCGCGCCGAGTTCGAGGCGCTCGCAGCGGAACTGCGGATGACATGGCAGCTTCACCGGATGCAGGATGTGCCGCGCGTGGCAATTTTCGTGTCGCAGCATCTGCATTGTCTGGCGGATCTGCTGCATCGCCAGCAGGCGGGCGAGCTGCATTGTTCGATTCCCCTGATCATCAGCAATCACGCAAGCGCCGAGGCTTTGGCGCGGTTTTACGGCGTGGCGTTTCACCAGGCGCCGGTTACGGCCGCGACGAAGGCGGAGGCGGAGGCGAAGCAGTTGCAACTGCTCGAGGAGAATGGCATTGATCTGATCGTGCTGGCGCGTTACATGCAGATTTTGTCGCCGGAGTTCGTCGCACGATATCCCGGGCGCATCATCAATGTTCACCATTCCTTCCTGCCGGCGTTCGTCGGCGCGAGGCCTTATCATGCAGCCTTCCAGCGGGGCGTCAAACTGATTGGCGCAACCGGCCACTATGTGACACCGACGCTCGACGATGGCCCTATTATCGAGCAGGACGTAGTCCGCATCTCGCATCGCGACCAGGTTGAGGATTTAATCCGCAAAGGGCGGGACATGGAGAAAGCTGTGCTGTCCCGGGCGGTGATGTGGCATCTGGAACACCGCATCCTTTGCTACGGGAATAAAACCGTCGTATTCGATTAGGCTCGCGCAGGCCCGGTTGTTACGTGCTCAGCAAGCGGAAAACATATGAGGACTTATGCGCCGAAAAACCTGGCTGTCCGCGGGAGCTTTTCTCGTCTTCCTGCCCGCTACGGGTCTTGCCGCCGAACGGATTCTGGTAACTCATCTGGCTCCGGCCCGCGAGACGCTGTTTGTCTCGAGCGCGGATGGTTCCGGCGAGCACCCGATCGCCGAGTCGGACTCGCTCGACTACAATCCATCGTGGTCCGGGATGGGTGACTGGATCGTATTTACCTCCGAGCGGGCCGGCTCGGCGGATCTCTTTCGAGTTCACCCGGACGGCACGGGGCTGGAGCAACTCACGGACGATCCCGCTTTTGACGACCAGGCGGGGTTCTCACCCGACGAGCGGCAGATTGTGTTCGTGAGTACGCGCGGAGGAGGGAAAGCCAATCTTTGGATTCTCGACACCGCTTCCCGCCGGGCGCGGCCCCTCACGTCAGAGGATGGCGGTGACTTCCGGCCGGCCTGGTCCCCGGATGGCGAGTGGATCGCGTTCTCCTCCGATCGCGGCAGCGACCTCCCGCCGGCCCGGCAACGCTGGGAACGGCTGCAATTGGCTGATATCTATGTCATCCATCCGGACGGGACCGGCTTGCGCCGCATCAGCCGGCATGGCGGCTTCTGCGGCAGCCCAAAATGGACCGCCGGCAGTAAGAAAGTAATCGCATATTGCATGACCGCGCAGAATAGCTGGGACTATCGATTTCCAACTCACGACGTGGATCTGGAGGGCAATACGACGTTGACCGAGATCCGCATTGCTGACGGTGAGGAAACGCCGTTGCCCGGTGCTCCGGGAATTAAGCTCGTTCCCACCGCGTTGGCATCCGGTGAGATCGGGTATCTTCGCCTCGATAAGTCCGCTGCGGGCGTGTTGTATACCAGTGGCAAGGCGGGTCCAACAGGCAAGGATATCCGCACGCCATCCTGGTCGCCGGATGGGACTCAACTGGTCTACGGCCGCATCAAGCGGATCAAGTTCACGGGGCTGGTTCCACTTTTCAGCCACGCAGATGGCTATTCGTTATTCGCCGCCAAAATCGAAGGAACGATGCCTTCTTACACCGCCGACGGCGCGCGCTACGCCGGTCTGATCGAGGGAGCCAACGAAACCGCCGTTCTGAGCGTCGGAGAATTCGGCAAGCTTCCGAAGCCGATCCTTCAGCGAAAGGATCTCATGCTGGCGCCGCAATGGTCGCCCGACGGACGGCAGATCGCTTTCGGAATCGGTTCGTTCACAGCTTTCCTGGATTTCGACGCCGGCGTCAAGACCCCGGTGACGCGGCTGAACGGGGGCGCGCAAGTGGGCGTCATCAACGCCGACGGCTCTGGTTTTCATCTGATCACTTCGGGACCGAATAACAACGCGTTCCCGTCTTACGCGCCCGATGGAACACGTATTGTCTACCGGACGGCCGGCCCGCGGGAAAACGGCCTGCGCATTATGAAACTTGCGACCAAGTCCATCACGCCACTTACGGAAGAGTACGATAACTTCCCGTCTGGTCGCCGCGCGGCGATCTGATTGCCTTCGTGCGCAAGATCGGGAATAACTTCCTGGTATCTACGATTCATCCCGACGGAAGCGGGATCAAGCAACTTACAAATTGCAATTGCAACGACGCGCACCTCAACTGGTCGCCCGACGGCGAACATATCGTGTTCACCAGCAGCCGGATGGGCTTCAAGGACGAGGCGCCGCTCGTTGGCAATCCGCAGCCCTACGGCGAGATCTTCGTTATGGACAAGGGCGGCTCGCACGTGACGCAGTTGACGGACGACCAGTGGGAAGACGGCGCGCCCTCGTGGATGCCGCGCCGCTAGCCTGCGCTCCGCGCTTCCAGGTCCTGGGCCTCTACCACCGCGATCGCGGCCACGTTGACGATCTCGCTGACCTCTGCGCCGCGCTGCAGCACATGCACGGGCTTGGAGAGGCCCATCAGGATCGGCCCGATGGCCTCGGCCCCGCCCAGACGCGCCAGTAGTTTGTAGGCGATATTGCCGGATTCCAGATTCGGGAATATCAGCACATTGGCCCCGCCCTGCAGCGGACTGAACGGATAGGTGTTTGCAAGGATTTCCGGTGTGACCGCGGTGTCGGCCTGCATTTCGCCGTCTGCGATAAGGCCCGGCGCGCGCGCGTGCACAATCGCAACAGCACGGCGGACTTTGTCCGACAGCGCGTGTCTGGCACTGCCGAAATTCGAAAAGGACAGCAAAGCCACACGCGGCTCAACGTTGAACCGGCGTGCGGCATCGGCGGCTGAGAGCGCGATCTCGGCCAGGTCCTCCGCGGACGGATCGATATTGACCGTGGCGTCGGCGAAGAAGTAAGCTTCGCCGTTGGAAGTGAGCAGAAGGTAGAGCCCGGAGACCCGGCGGAAGCCTTCGCGAACCGGGATCACTTCGAGCGCGGGTCGGACGGTTTCCGGGTAGTGCTGCGTCAACCCGCCGATCAGTACGTCGGCATCCCCAAGACGCACCATCAGAGCCCCGAACGTGTTGTTCTGCCGTACCCGCTCGTCGGCTTCGTTCAGCGTGACACCCTTCCGCTGCCGCAGACGGTAGAACTCGTCGGTGTAGCGGGCCAGGCGCGGCGAGTTCAAGGGATCGTGAATTTCAATCGAGTTCAGGCTGAGCCGGAGTTGTTCGATCCGTTCGCGGATCAACTTCTCGTTGCCGAGCAGTACTGGCGTCGCGATGCGGTCGTCGAGCAGAATCTGGGCGGCGCGCAGGATCTTCGGCTCCGCGCCTTCGGGGAAAACGATGCGTTTGGGCTTGCGCTGCGCCTTGTGGATCATGCTGCGCATCACACCCTGGCTGCGGCCAAGCCGGCGTTCCAGTTGTTCGCGGTACTCGTTCAGGTCGATCTGTTCACGGGCCACGCCGCTGTCCATGGCCGCCTTGGCCACCGCCCAGGCTTCCCGGACGAGCACGCGCGGGTCGAACGGCTTCGGGATGATGTAGTCGGGCCCGAACTGGAGCCGTTCAAGACCGTACGTGCGCATGACGGAGTCGGGCACGTCTTCGCGGGCGAGCGAAGCGAGGGCGTGAGTGGCGGCGAGTTTCATCTCGTCGTTGATGGTGGTGGCGCGAACGTCGAGAGCGCCGCGGAAGATGAACGGGAAACCGAGGACGTTGTTCACCTGATTGGGATAATCGCTGCGGCCCGTGGCGACGATAGCGTCGGAGCGGGCGGCGACCGCCTCCTCGTAAGGGATCTCGGGATCGGGATTCGCGAGCGCGAAGACGATTGGTTTGGCGGCCATGCGCCGCAGCATGTCCCCGGTGACGGAGTTGGCGACCGAGAGCCCCATGAACACATCGGCGCCGTCCAAGGCTTCGGCTAGCGTAGTCGCTTTCGTATCGCAGGCGAAGCGGGCTTTGTATGGGTTCATGCCTTCCGTGCGGCCATGGCGGATGGTTCCGTGCGAATCGCACATGACGATGTTTTCGCGGCGCGCCCCGAGACGGATACAGTGCTCGGCGCAGGCGATGGCGCTGGCTCCGGCCCCGTTGAAGACGATGCGCACCTGGGAGGCGGTTTTGCCCGCCAGCAGCAGCGCATTCAAAAACGCGGCGCCCGCGATGATCGCCGTGCCGTGCTGGTCGTCGTGGAAGACCGGGATGTGGAGCGTCTTGCGAAGCTCCTCCTCGACCAGGAAACAATCCGGGGCCTTGATGTCTTCGAGGTTGATGCCGCCCACGGTGGGCTCCAGCATTTGGCAGAAGCGGACAACGTCGTGCGGATCCCGGGCGTTCAATTCGAGATCGAAAACATCGATGCCGGCGAAGCGCTGAAACAGAACGCCTTTGCCCTCCATCACGGGCTTGGCGGCCGCCGGGCCGATGTCGCCGAGGCCGAGAACGGCGGTGCCATTGGTGACAACCGCCACCAGGTTTCCCTTTCCTGTATAACGGTAAGCAAGGCCGGGGTCGCGCTCAATCGCCAGACAAGGCACGGCGACGCCGGGAGTGTAGGCCAGACTCAGATCGCGCTGCGTCGAGCAGGGTTTGGTGGGCTTGACGGTGATCTTGCCGGCCGGGGCGGAGGAATGGTACGCAAGGACGTCCTCGTCACGGATAACCATGGTTCCGATTGTGCCACGCTTGCACTCAAGATATCGGAGAATTGCGCGTCACAAGCGATAATGAAGGTTATGGCTTTGTTCGGTTTGGTCGAGTATGAGGATGCATCGGCCGAGGTTCGCGCCGTGTACGACGACATCATGGCGACGCGAAAGACGACCTGGATTAACAATTTTTGGAAAGCGATCGCCAATCATCCGGAAACTTTGAAGCGCACTTGGGCATCTTTGAAACAGGTGATGGCGCCGGGCGCGCTCGATCCGCTGACAAAAGAGATGATCTACGTGGCGGTGAGCGTAACGAACCAGTGTGGATACTGCATTGCTTCCCACACCGCCGGGGCACGAAAGGCGGGAATGACGCGGGAGATGTTTGAAGAACTTATGGCCGTTGTGGCGATGGCGAACGCAACCAACCGGATGGTGAACGGATATCAGGTTGAGATTGACGAAGCGTTTCGCGGTGAGTGGCCTCGCTAGTATGAAAGCCGTCGCTGTACGCGGTACACTCGGTGCCGCATTGCTCTGTTTGGCGGCTGGCCATGCCGCGGCCGCGGTCATGTCGGCGGAAGCCAGCCAGGCTTTTGACCATTACGCCACATTGGTCGAGCACGACCTCAAGAGTCCGGGTCCCTTTCTCAAGCTCGACCTCGATCCGGCAGTCAAGCGCCGCGTGCTTGCGGGGGAAGTTGTGGTTGTCCCGCGCCAGGAGTTAGACCACGGCAATCCGGTCGATGCTCCTCACGCCCTGATCCACGACTGGCAAGGTTACATCTTCGTCCCCGGGGCGACTCTCGATCAACTGTCCAGCGCACTGCTCGACTATAGCCGCTACACCCAATACTACAAGCCCGACGTCATCGCCGCGAGGCTGGTCAGCGACGACGGCAACAGCCGCCGTGTCTTCCTGCGTCTCTACCGCCGGCTCGTTTTTCCTGTTGTCCTCAACACGGAATACGAGGTCCACTACAGCCGGGTTTCGGCAAGCCGGCAGGTCATGATGTCGAAGTCGATTCACATCGGCGAAGTCCGCCATCCCAACGGGAACCTCAACGACGAAGAGCCGCCGGGGCACGGCTTCGGTTACCTTTGGCGCCTCAATTCCTACTGGAAATTCGAACAGGTTGATGGCGGTGTGATCGCCGAGTGCCGTGCGATCTCGCTCACGCGCGACATTCCTTACGGTTTTTCCTGGGCGCTCCGCGACGTCGTCGAGCACTTCCCTCAGGACTCGATGACGCGCACTCTCGAAGGGACCCGCCGCGCCGGGCTGGAAGGGCCGGCAGCCACGACCTCCGAGAACCGCCGCTCGAGATAGTCCCGCTCGACCGGATTCGGGACGAGTTTGAGCGCTTCGCGATAAGCGGCCGCGGCCTCTTCGTTCCGCCCGAGCCGGCGGCAGAGGTCCGCGCGCGCCGCCGGAAGCAGGTAGTAGCCGTCGAGAACGCCGGAGGCGGCGAGTTCGTCCACCATCCGAAGACCCTGCTCAATGCCCCTGGCCATGGCGACGGCGACCGCCTGATTCAAAGTGACGACCGGCGACGGCGACAGTGCCGCCAGCCGCTCATATAGTGCTTCGATTTGCGGCCAGTCGGTTTCCTCCGCCTTCGCGGCCTGGGCGTGGAGGGCGGCGATGGCGGCCTGTAACTGGTAACAGCCCAGAGGGCCCAATCGCAAAGCTTGCTCGACCAGTACCAGACCTTCGGCGATCTTCGCCCGGTCCCACAAATTCCGGTCCTGCTCATCGAGCGTCACCAACCGTCCTTCGCGCATCCGCGCCGCGCGCCGCGAGTCGTGCAATAACATCAGAGCCAGAAGAGCCAAGTTCTCAGCTTCGCGCGGCATCAGTTCACAAAGGGTGCGCCCGAGCCGGATCGCCTCCGTGCACAGATCGCCCCGGACAAGTTCCTCACCCGCGCTGGCCGCGTAGCCTTCATTGAAGATCAGGTAAATTACGCCCTGCACCGCGGACAGCCGTTCAGCCAACCGGTGGCGTGGCGGCACTTCGTAAGGAATTCGCGCATCGCGAATTTTGCGTTTGGCCCGCACCAGCCGCTGGGCCAGTGTCGCCTCCGGGAGAAGGAACGCCTTTGCGATCTCCGGCGTGGTCAGCCCGCCGAGCGTTCGCAGCGTGAGCGCCATCTGCGCTTCTCGCTGCAGCGCCGGATGGCAGCAGGTGAACATCAGCCGCAACCTGTCATCGGAGAAGCTCACCCGATCCCCTTCCGGGAAGTCGAGCGCTTCGGCGCAAGAGGCGGAATTTCGAGACTCGATTTCATAACGTAGCGAGTCCTGCTTGTCCCGGCGGATGCGCTCGCGGCGGCTGGAGTCCACCAATTTGTTTTGCGCGGCGGCGGTGATCCAGGCGGCCGGGTTTCGTGGGACTCCCTGCTCGTCCCAGTTGCGTAGGGCGGAGGCAAACGCCTCCTGCATCGCTTCCTCGGCGCGATCAAAGGAACCACTCAGGCGGATCAGCGTGGCGATGATCCGCCCGTACTGCTCGCGAAAAACCGTCTCCGCCGCCGCGCGTGCGTCCACGAGTCAGACCATCGGCGGGGGGAAGTCCGAGACCGGCCGGACTTCGACGCAACCGTCGCCGCCCTTGCAGGAACTGGGAACGCGCTTGGCCCATTCGAGCGCCTCATCGAGGTTCTCGCAGTCGAGAAGGTAGTAGCCCGCCAACTGCTCCTTGGTCTCGGCGAACGGGCCATCGAGGGTGATCGATTTGCCGCCGCGTATCCGCACGGTGGTGGCCGAAGCCGTGGACTTCAGTGCCGCGAGACCGCGTAGAACGCCCTTATCCCGCGCGTCATCCATCAGAGCCTGGTGCGCCTGGATCGCGCGGTCAGCCACGTCGTGCGGCGGTCCGTTCTCCATTTCCTGGGAGTAGATCAGAAGCATGTAGAGCATGGCGAATCTCCTTAGTTTAGTTCCACCGGGGAGGCCGGAAACTCCGGACGCGCCTTCAGTTCCTGAATCTGCGCGACGTGCCGATCCGTGTGGGCGGCCACCGCGAGAAGCCACTCGTAGCCATCGAGCAGTCCGATGGGCCCGAGGGGGATGACGTTTCCGCGGAGGCCCGGCGTGTGGAGCAGTTCTTCGCTATGTTCGCGCGCCACGAGGAAGCGGCCCAGCGCACCGGCCGGCGTCCACCGCCCCGTTGGCTGGGAGTCCGGCGGCGCGGGGTACTTTTGCGACCGGTCGCGGACGAATGCCAGCACCTCGGTCTCTATTTCCTCGTCACTCCGCTGCACGATCGCGACCGCGGCCCCGGGAAGCCGCGAGAGAATGTCTTCGACCATCTGCTCGACGAGGACAAGATGCTCGACGTTTTCGGCGACCGACCACGCCTCGGGCGCCACCTTAAAGCTCCACTGATCGTCGCTCAGGCCCTGAACCACATTCTGCAGGGCCTGACGCGATTGCCGGAGGTATCGGCAGGCATGGCGCCGCTCGTCCGGCGTAAGCCCGCGAGCGGCCACGTTGGAGGCAAGCGGTGTTGCTGTCTGAGTCATTTGAAGTTCTCCTTTTCGGTACGTTTGAGACCCGGTACGGGTTTGCTTTCACTTAAACGACGATGAAGAATTCGCGGATCGACAGCGAGGGACGGATTTTTTAGCTGCCCGCGCGCGCGGACTCGGGGTTCCGCTGCGGCACTTCTCTCACCGCCCGCACCTCCAAGGCTCCGGGGATGCCGGGCAAACCCGTCGGAATTTTCTTACCCCACTCGATCGCCTCTTCGAGCGTTTCGCATTCCAGGATGTAGAAACCCGCCAACTGCTCTTTCGTTTCGGCATAAGGGCCGTCGGTGACGGTTGTCTGGTCTTCCGTCCGGCGAATCGTCGCCGCGCCCGCGGGTGGGGCAAGCGGCGCGCCCTGGCGTAGAATTCCCTTCGCCCGGGCTTCATCGCAAAACTTCCAATGCGCCTCCATCAAGGCCTGTGCTTTCTCCGGGTCCATGCCTTCGGCTCGTGCCCGGCTATAGATCAGCATCATGAATTGCATGACGAATTTCCTTTCTGACATTTCTCCCGCGTCCGCAGACGCTCATCCTGACGACGCGCGAGGCGGCGAAAATCGACACCTGGGCCGGCGAAATTCGTAATATAGCCCGGCAGGGCCACCCGGGCGGTGACCGCGGCCGGACAGTTACACTGGAAGTCTCTATGCCCGTCAAGGCCGCTAAGTCCGCCTCACCGGTCGACCGCGCCGAAAAATCACTGTATCTCAACCGGGAACTGAGCTTGCTCGAGTTTCAGCGGCGCGTGCTCGAAGAGGCGCAGGACGCGCGCAATCCGCTGCTCGAACGAGTGAAGTTCCTGAGCATCCTTGCTTCTAACCTGGACGAGTTTTTCATGGTCCGAGTGGCGGGGATCATGCAGCAGATCGAAAACGACATTCACGAGCGCGGGCGCGACGGCCGTACTCCGGCCGATGTGCTCGAGGCTATCCGAACCGAGGTGAGCGCGATCTCTGCCGATGCCTACGAGTTTTTCCATCGAACGCTAATTCCGGCGCTCGAAAACGCGGGGGTCCACATCGCCGATTACTCGGCTCTGACGGAAGGTCAGCGCCAGCAACTTGATGCCTTTTTTCTCGACAAGGTCTATCCGGTGTTGACGCCGTTGGCCTTCGATCCCGGCAGGCCATTCCCTCATATTTCCAATCTCAGCCTGAACCTCGCTGTAGTGGTCCGCGATGCCGACGGCGCGGAGCATTTTGCCCGGGTAAAAGTGCCCGATACCCTGCCCCAACTTCTGCCCGTGCCCCCCGGCGCGGCGGACGGGCGCGCCGCTCGCCGCCAAGAGTTCGTTTGGCTTGAGCAACTCATCGTCGCCAATTTGCCGCACCTGTTTCCCGGCATTGAGATCGTCCGCGCCCACGCCTTTCATGTGACCCGCGATGCCGAGGTGGCTATCAAGGAATTGGAAACCGACGATTTGCTGGAAACGATCGAGGAGGCGGTGTGGCAGCGCCGCTTCCGCGACGCGGTTCGCCTTCAGGTGGACGCGGACATGCCCGAGGCCATGGTCGAGACTCTGGCGAGCAACCTCGAACTCGATCCGGCGAGCATCTATCGTCTCAACGGACCGCTCGACCTCAGCCGTCTTCGCCATGTTTTGAACCTGGACAGGCCCGAGTTGAAGGACAAGCCATTCCTGCCCTGGAGCCCGCCGGGCATGAGCGCGAAGGAAGACGACATTTTCAGCGCCATTCGCCAGGAAGACCTGTTACTCCATCATCCGTTCGACTCATTCCAGCCCGTAATCGACTTTCTCCGCAAGGCCGCGCGCGATCCCGACGTACTCGCCATCAAGATGACTCTGTACCGGCTCGGCCGGAACTCCCCGGTGGTCGACGCGCTGCTCGAAGCCGTGGAAAACGGCAAGCAGGTTGCGGTGCTGGTGGAACTGAAAGCCCGGTTCGACGAAGAGAGTAACATCGAATGGGCGCGGGCTCTGGAAAGTCAGGGCGTGCATGTCGTTTACGGCCTGCTGGGCCTGAAGGTTCATTCCAAAGTTGCACTCGTGGTCCGGCGCGAAGGCGACGTGATCCGCCGCTACTGCCATCTCGCCACCGGCAACTACAATGCGTTTACCGCCCGGCTTTACACGGATCTCGGCCTATTCACTTGCGATGAGAGCATCTGCGCCGACGCGACGGATCTGTTCAACCATCTCACGGGTTACTCCCGCCAGCAGGACTTCCGCAAGTTACTCGTAGCGCCGATCAACTTACGCCAGCGTTTCGCCGCCTTGATCCGCCGGGAAATCGATCTCCATCGCGAATATGGGGGCGGGTATCTCATCTTCAAGATGAATGCGCTCGAAGATACGCAGATGATCGAGTTACTCTACGAGGCGTCACAGGCCGGCGTGAAAGTGGATCTGATCGTCCGAGGTATCTGCTGCCTTCGTCCTGGCGTTCCGGGATTGAGTGAGAACGTCCGGGTGCTCAGCATCGTGGGCCGTTTTCTGGAGCATAGCCGCATTTACTACTTCCGCCACAACGGCGCCGACACCATTTACATTGGCAGCGCGGACCTGATGCCGCGGAATTTGGACCGGCGCGTGGAAGTATTAACGCCTGTCGAGCGACCGCAACTGGTCCATAGACTGAGGCACGAAATCCTGTCCGCCTATCTCCGGGATGAAACCAACGCCCGCCTTATGCGTTCGGATGGCACATACACGGCAAAGAATGATCACTCCGGTTTTGATGCGCAGGCCTGGTTCATCGCCCAGCGAGGGGGGCGATGAGCGCGCATAACCCGATCGAGATTACTCCAGCCGGGCTGCAGGCGTTCGCGGAGCCCATTGTGTTGCTCGATGTCCGCGAGCCGTTCGAACATGCGATCGCGCGTCTGGACGGGGCGCGCCTCATCCCGATGGGCTACGTGCCCGCTTCCCTGCCCGAGATCGAGCGCCTCTCCGACAAAGCGCTGGTTGTGGTGTACTGCCACCACGGCATTCGCAGCCTGAACGTCGTTCACTGGCTGCGCGGGCAGGGCGTGGACAACTGTGTCAGCCTGGCCGGCGGCATCGACCGCTGGAGCCGCGAAATGGACGCTTCGGTTCCTCGCTATTAGCCCGCTGCCCGGGCGAAGAATTCGAGGCTCTCGGCGGCGCATCGCTCCCAGCGGTAATGTTCCGCGCGGCGGCGGCCCTCAGCGGCAAGCTCAGCACGAAGCGTGGGAGAAGTGAGCAACCGCTCGAGCGAAGAGGCAATCTCACCAACACTCAGCGGATCGGCCAGCACAGCGCCGCCCGCCGCGATTTCGGGCAAACAGGAAGTCGTCGACGTCAGCACCGGGACACGTGCGGCCATGGCCTGGGCGACCGGGAAGCCGAAGCCTTCATAGAGCGACGGGTAGACGAATGCCGTGGCGCCGGCGGTAAGAGCAGGAAGGTCCGACTCAGGCACGTAGCCCAGGTAGCGCACACTCTCGACTCCGGCCTTAAGCAGCGCGAAAACGTCATCGCTCCCCCAACCGCGCGGGCCGGCGAGCACGAGTTCGTACCCGGCGCGAATGTCGGGTTTCAGCGACGTCCAGGCGTCAAGAAGCCGCGAGATATTCTTCCGAGGCTCGATGGTTCCGACGTAAAGCACGTACGGACGTTTCGCGGGTTGGGGCGTTGCATCAAAATAAGCCGCTGGAATGCCCGAATGTATTGTCTCGATGCGGGAAGGGTCCAGGTGCAGGACCCGAATCGCATCCTGTCGGGTATTCTCCGACACGGCGATGAGCCGATGGGCCCGCGCGAGGACGGAGGCGGCAAACCTGCGGTCCGCTTCGATATTTCCGCGGATGTGAACTTCGGGCATCAACCACGCGGTGAAATCGTGGAGCGTGGCCGTAACGCGGGTATGCGCCGGAAATCGCCGGACCTGGTTCGAGAGGTGGAACACGTCGTAGCGCGAGGAAAGTAGGCTTACGGCGGGATTGCCGGGAAGGTTGAGAAAAAAGAGCAGCGCCAGGCGCGAACGGCTGGGAAGCCAGGGGAGTGTGGAGCCCTCGTGGAAGAGGTCCCCGATGTCATCGAGCCAGGGGAACGTCTCGATCGTGTGCGGACCGCGGGCGCGGCGCAACGCTTCGATCCAGTGATATAGATAACTCTTGACACCGGCGCTGCGCAACAGAAGCGGATAGGCGTCGATGACGATTCGCATCGAGCTACTCGTAGCGAAGGGCCTCGGCGGGAAGGATTCGCGTGGCCTGGCTGGCGGGGTACAACGTGGCGGCGAAACTAACAAACACGGCTACGGCGGCGATCCAAACCCCGTCGATCCAGCGCGGGTCGAATGGCACGTAGCTGAGCGCATAGACATCCTGATCGAGCCGCAGCCAGCGGTAGTGGCTGGCGAGAATGGAGACCGAGTAGCCGAGGATCAGCCCGATCGCCGTGCCGGTGACGCCGATGAGCAAGCCTTCGGCGAGGAAGATGCGGCGGATCTGCTCGCGGCGGGCGCCGAGCGACATCAGAATGGCGATGTCACGGCTTTTCTCCATCACCATCATGGTCAGTGTGATCAGGATGTTCAGCGCGGCGACGAGTTCAATCAGGCCGATCGTCACGGCTGTGACCGTGCGCTCCATGCGCAGCGCCGTAAGGATCTGGTGGAACTGCTCCATCCAGGTGCCGGCGGCGAGTTTGTCCCCAACGACGGACTGAGCGGCTGCGGCGGCCTCCGGAGCGTCGTAGATATCGTCGAGTTTGATTTCAATGGCGTTGACGACGTCGGGCAGCGAGAACACACGCTGGACGTCGCCCAAGCCAGCGAAGGCCCACTGGTCGTCGATGTCGTAGAAGCCGGATTCGAAGATACCGACCACGCGAAAGCGGA
This sequence comes from Bryobacterales bacterium, assembly GCA_027459465.1. Classification (GTDB taxonomy): domain Bacteria; phylum Acidobacteriota; class Terriglobia; order Bryobacterales; family Bryobacteraceae; genus JAJYKC01. The sequence continues at coordinate 49,343 of DAIDIH010000122.1, forward strand.
AGGTCGTGACGCGTGGCCCGAAGGGGGTGAGTTCGCCTTGCGGACTGATCACCTTGACGACGCTATTGAGCATCATGCCGGTGTCATCGGCCAGATGCGAGCCAAGGATGATGCCGGGAAGCCCGCCGGGGTCGCGCAGGCGGCTGAAAGAGCCTGCCTTGAGATGGCGGAGCATGTCCGGCGGCGAATCGACGGGAATGCCTTTCATTTCGCCTCCCTTGGACTGCACGGGCCCGGCGAACAGAACATATCCGTAAAGGCTAGGCTCCACGCGCAGGACATGCGAAATCTTAACCAGACGCGGTACGAGTTTGTCCCAGTGGTCGATGCCATAAGCGGGATGACGCTCGGTGATGGTTACGTGGGCGGTGGCGCCGAGAAGACTGCGCTCGAGCGTGGTGCGGAAGCCATTGTTAATGGCGAGTGCGATGACCAGCGCCATGACGCCCGCCGCAACGCCCGCTACAGAAATAACGGTGATCACGGAGATGACCGCCTGTTTGCGCTTGGCGCGCAGGTAACGCCGGGCGATGAAGAGTTCGAAGAAGCTCACTTGAGCCTGCGGAGACGTTCGGCGAGCCCGGTCTCCCCTTCCGGACGGAGGAGCGGAAAGAGGATGACGTCGCGGATCGAGCGCGAATTGGTAAGCAGCATGGCAAGCCGGTCCACGCCGATCCCCTCTCCGCCGGCGGGCGGCATGCCGTAGCTTAGGGCGCGAATGTAGTCCTCGTCCATCTGATGCGCTTCCTCGTCCCCACCCGCGCGGAGTTCGAGTTGGGCTTCAAAGCGGCGGCGCTGTTCCTGCGGGTCGTTGAGTTCGGTGTAGGCGTTGGCGATTTCCATACCGGCGATGAACAGTTCAAAACGCTCCACAAATGCCGGGTCGGATGGCTTGCGCTTCGACAGCGGCGAGGCTTCCACCGGATGATCGTAGACGATCGTCGGCTGAATCAACGTAGACTCGACGTTTTGTTCGAAGGCTTCGATGAGCGCCGGACCGCGGAGCGACGGATCGCCGACGGCTTCCACCATGCTGACGCGGCGAACATGTCCGAAATCGATCTGCTGGCCCTGGAATTCGACGATGGTCGCGCCAGTGGCATCGAGGGCCGTCTGGCGGATCAAGTCCGCCGTAAGATCCATCAGACCCCAGTAGTCCGTGTAGGCCTGGTAGAACTCGAGCATCGTGAACTCGGGGTTGTGCTTGAACGAAATGCCCTCGTTGCGGAAGTTGCGATTGATTTCGTAGACGCGGTCGAGGCCGCCGACCAGCAGGCGCTTCAAGTAGAGTTCCGGCGCGATGCGTAAGTAGAGATCTATATCGAGCGTGTTGTGATGCGTAACAAAGGGGCGCGCCGCGGCTCCGCCGTAGATCGGCTGAAGGATCGGCGTTTCCACCTCGACGAAGCCGAGCGAGTCCAGTTGGCGGCGGAGGGAAGCGATGATCTTCGAGCGGGTGAGAAACACGCGGGCGACATCCGGATTCGCGATGAGATCGAGATACCGTTGACGGTAGCGCGTCTCGACATCCTCCAGCCCGTGCCACTTCTCGGGCAGTGGAAGGATGCTCTTCGAAAGAAACTCAAGCGACTCGGCGTGTATGCTCAGCTCGCCGGTCCGGGTGCGGAACAAGTAGCCGGTCACACCGACGATGTCGCCTAAGTCGAGCAACTCCCAGAGGTTGTAATCGCGTTCCGGAACGCTATCCTTGCGGACGTAGATTTGCAGCCGCCCGCCGCCCTGCGCCAGATGCGCAAAACCGGCCTTCCCCATGCGGCGGATCGTGTGGATGCGCCCCGTGATGCGAACTTCGATCTTCGGTTCGAGTTCCGCGGCGGATTTGACGCCGTATTCGCCGAGAATCTGCGGGATCGTGGTGGAGGCGTCGAAGCGGCGGCCGTAGGACTGATAGCCGAGCGCTTCAATTTGTGCGATGCGAGCATGACGCTGCTCTAGCAGATCGTCTTCCAATGGCAATTGGGGAACTCCTCAAGTGAGACGGCGGCGGTGATGCGGCCTAAGCTGAATTATAATCGACAATTGCGTTCGCTTTCGATCGTAATTCCCGCCTACAACGAAATCCGCCGCCTGCCTCTGACCCTGGATCGGATCCTCGAATGGCTTCAGGGCCAGCAACTGGAGTTCTGCGAGGTGTTGGTCGTAGACGACGGCTCCCGGGACGGAACCGCCGCGATGGTGGAGAAGCGGGCGAAAGAACAATCCCTGCTCAGATTGTTGCGCAATCCGGGTAATCGCGGGAAAGGCTATGCGGTCCGTTCCGGCATGCTTGCGGCGAAGGGCGAGTGGGTTCTGTTTACCGACGCCGATCTTTCCACGCCAATTGAAGAAGTGGCCACGCTGCATTTACGGGCCGTAGAGGGCGGCGCCGGAATCGCAATCGGCTCCCGCGCACTCGATCCCGGCACCGTGGAAGTGCATCAGAGCGGCTTCCGCGAGTGGTCCGGGCGATTTTTTAATCTGGTGATGCGGTTGGTCACAGGGCTTCCCTTTCGCGACACGCAATGCGGGTTCAAGCTGTACGCGGCGCGGGCGGCGCGGGAGGTATTCACGCGGCAGAGGCTGGACGGCTTTAGCTTCGACGTGGAGGACCTGTTCATTGCGCGAAAGCTGGGCATTGCTGCCGTTGAGGTGCCGGTTCGCTGGCGCAACGTGGAAGGAACCAAGGTCAGCGCATGGAACGGTCTGCGGTCGTTCTGGGACCTGGTCCGGATTCGATCGATGGGCGCTCGAGGGCTCTACGGCAAACCCGTGGCATGATTGAACAGTCGGCGCCGCGCCGCGCCGGGTGAGGAGACAGCGAATGAGGCAAGCGTTCCTGATTGCGTTAGCGGGTGCGGTTTGCGCGGCCGGGGCCGCGGCGGCCGGGATGCCGGCGCAGTTATTCGACGGCTTGTCCTGGCGGATGATCGGACCGTTCCGCGGCGGCCGGGCGATCGCGGTCACCGGCGTGGCGGGGGATGGCAGAACATTCTATTTCGGCGCCGTGGGAGGCGGGGTCTGGAAGACTATCGACGCAGGCTCGGTCTGGACGCCGGTTTTCGACGGTCAGGACATTGCGTCCATCGGGGCGATTGAGGTTGCGCCTTCGAGCCCGAACGTGATTTACGCGGGCACGGGCGAGGCGGACATGCGGTCGGACATCGCCTTCGGGGACGGCATCTACAAGTCTATCGACGAAGGGCGGACGTGGACCAACGTGGGTCTGAAAGATTCGCGGCAGATCGGACGCATCGTCATCCATCCCGAGAATCCGGACATCGTCTATGTGGCGGCACTGGGCCACGCTTATGGACCGAATGCGGAGCGGGGTGTCTACCGGACCGTCGACGGCGGCGCGACATGGCAGAAGGTGTTGGACAAAGGCCCGGATGTAGGAGCGATTGACCTGGCGATGTCGCCTACTGACCCGAAGACAATTTACGCCGCGATGTGGCAAGCACGGCGGACCCCGTGGAGCGCATATCCTCCCGAAGGCGGGCCGGGGAGCGGCTTGTATAGGACTACCAATGGTGGGGAAACCTGGACACAACTTGCAGGCCATGGACTCCCGGACGGCCCGTGGGGACGCGCCGCTGTAGCGGCGGCGTCAGCCACCCGCGTGTACGCCTTGATCGACGCGAAGGCGGCCGGACTCTATCGCTCGGACGACGGCGGCGCCACGTGGACGCTGGCCGGAAGCGACCCTCGCATTACGAGCCGCGCCTGGTACTTCGGCCAGATCACCGTAAACCCAAGCGACCCGGACGACGTGTTTATCCCGAACGTCGCCCTGATGCGGTCCAAGGACGCGGGCAAGACGTTCGACGTCGTTCGCGGGGCGCCGGGCGGGGACGATTATCACCAGCTCTGGATTGATCCGAAAGACCCGGCGCGGATGATCCTTGGCAGCGATCAGGGCGTGGTAATCAGCGTAAACTCGGCGCGGACCTGGACCACCTGGTACAACCAACCGACCGGACAGTTCTATCACGTGATCACGGACAACGGTTTCCCCTACTACGTCTATGGCGCCCAGCAGGACAGCGGGTCGATGGCGGTGGCCAGCCGAAGCGACCACGGCGTGATCGACGGGCGGGACTGGTTCGCTCCGGGCGGCGGCGAAAGCGGCTACATCGCGCCGGACCCGAGAGACAGTAACATCATCTTCTCCGGGGACACATACGGCGGGCTCACGCGGATGGACCGCCGAACGTCGCAAGCGCAGAATATTTCGCCGTGGCCGGCCTTCCGGTTCGGGACCGAGATCTCCGCAAGGAAGTACAGGGCAACCTGGACATCGCCGCTGGTCTTCTCGCCGGCGGATCCTTCCACGTTGTATTTCGGCGCCCAATATGTGTTGCGCAGCACCGACGGCGGGTCAAGTTGGAAAGAAATCAGTCCGGACTTGACCGGCGACGAACGGAAGGGGTCGAGGGAGGCGGCGCCGTCCGGCCTATTGTCGGTGGACAACGCCCGCCAACGCGGATATGGCGTTGTTTACACGATCGCGCCATCGCCACTGGAGGCGCAGGTCGTCTGGGCGGGGAGCGACTCGGGCTTGATTCACGTAACGCGCGACGGCGGCCGGAGTTGGCAGAACGTCACGCCGCCGGGACTGACGCCATGGAGCAAGATAACGTTGATCGAGGCGTCCCATTTCGACGCCGCCACGGCGTATGCGGCGGTCGACCGTCACCGCCTCGACGATTACCGGCCCTATGTCTACCGGACGCGGGATTTCGGGCGGACGTGGACTCTGATTGTGGATGGGTTGGCCGAACCGGCTTTTGTCAACGCTGTGCGCGAGGATCCGGTACGGCGCGGCCTGCTATTCGCGGGCACCGAAAAAGGCGTGATGGTGTCGTTTGACGAGGGAGACCATTGGCAGTCAATGCAGTTGAACCTGCCGGCGGTGTCGGTGCGCGACCTGGCAATTCACGAAGGGGATCTGGCGATCGCGACCCACGGCCGGGCGTTCTGGATCCTCGATAACATCAGCCCATTACGGCAGGCCCAGGCCGACATCGCCTCCGCCAGCGCGTATCTGTACGCTCCGTCCGCCGCATGGCGGTTGAATCCGATGCGATTTTCCGGAACACCCCTGCCGCCGGAGGTGCCGCAGGCCAGGAATCCCCCCAACGGGGCCATGATCGACTATTACCTCCACGGCGGCGCTGCGGGGCCTGTGAGGGTCGAAATTTACGATGCCGGGGGCAAGTTGGTCAGGAAGTTCTCAAGCGAGGCCAAGCCGGCGCCGGCTCTCCGGGCCGCACCGCTCGCAGCAATCTGGAGGCCCGCGCCGGTGGGTATCGCAACGAAACCGGGAATGCACCGTTTTGTTTGGGATCTCCGCTATCCTTCGCCGGGGCACGCTGACGACGAGGAAGCAGAGTTCTCCGGCTTCGGCGGCGGTCCACAGGTGCTGCCGGGAATCTATGAAGTCCGCTTGATCGCCAACGGCCAGACATATACCCAGCCGCTTACGGTGCGGCTGGATCCAAGATCGAAAGCTTCGGCGGCGGACCTGGCGGACCAACTCGCACTCGGTTTGAAAGCGTCGGCGAAGATCCAGGAGTGCCGTGCGGTTAAGAAAGGATCCGCCCCGGACGACGTTGTGGCCGCGTGCGCGACGGCGACGAGCGATTTGACGGCGGTGCTGGGGGTGGTAGAGAGCGCGGACCGGCGCCCCACAGCAGCGGCGTACGCGCTCTACGACGACGCGGCGCGCCGCATCGACGCGGCCATGGCCAGGATGCAGCCCCATCGGAACAATTAAGCCCGGGCATGGCCCCGCAACCTCCGCCGGCTGATACATTGAAGTCAGGTTGCCGTTTCGCAGCCCCCATTTCGCCGCACTCCTCCGGACCCTGACCACGCTAGCGGGACTTTTTTGCGCCGCCGGTCCGCTGGGCGCACTGAATCCCCGCAAGGCTGTGTCGCAGTACACGCGGACCGTGTGGACCCAGCAACAGGGGCTTCCGCAGGATTCGATCCGCGCAATCGCGCAGACCAGGGATGGTTTCCTTTGGCTCGGCACCGACGAGGGCCTGTCGCGCTTCGACGGATACGAGTTCGTCAACTTCGCGCATCAGCCGAACGGGTTGCCGAGCAACTCGATCTCGGCACTGCTGGCGGACCGCGACGGTTCGCTGTGGATCGGAACGTCGAACGGCTTGACCCGCTATTGGAACGGGAAATTCACCACGTACACGACCCGCGAGGGATTACCCGACAACGTCATCACAGCGCTGTGCCAGACCGCGAACGGATCGCTTTGGATCGCCGCGGGAGTGGGTTTGAGCCGCTGGCGCAATGGCAAGTTCACGAATTTCACTGCCGCCGAGTTGCAACCGCTGGAGGCCGTGCGAGCCCTCAGCGAAGACCGGAACCACGTCTTGTGGGTGTCGGGCTACGGAGGACTGTTGAAGCGCGTCGGTGGAAAGTTCGTACCGGTGTTTTCTTCCGATGTGCTGCGCTCCAACATCATCCTGGCCATGCTGGCGGCTGACAACGGCGATATCTGGATCGGCGGGAGCGAGGGGTTGCTGCGGAGGTCGAGCAGCGGGGCGCTGCGGCTCTATACGACGCGGGACGGGTTGCCGGATAATCTGGTGCGTGCGCTTTGCCGCGACCGCGACGGAAACCTGTGGGTGGGGACCAATGGCGGCCTGAGCCGGTTTGAAAACGGGCGGTTTGCCGCGGCGCTGCTCGAAGGCGGCCACGAACGCGACTGGGTGCGATGCCTTCTGGAAGACCGCGAAGGAAACCTGTGGGCCGGCATGAACGGCGGGCTGAACCGGTTCCGCGACGGCCGCTTTACGATGTACGGCCGGAGCGAAGGACTGCCCAGCGATCAGCCCCTGGCGGTACACCAGGACCGGCAGGGCAGAGTTTGGGTGGGCTTTCACGACAGCGGCCTTGTGGAGTTCTCCCAGCACGGCTACAAAGTGTACACGACCGCGGACGGGCTGTCCGCCAACGAAGTGTTCGCGATCCGCGAGGCGCGCAACGGGGATCTTTTGCTCGCCACGCGCAACGGCTTGTGCCGCATGCACGACGGACGATTCACGCGAATCGCCAAGCCGGACGACCTGGACCGGCGCATCGCCTTCGATGCGTTCGAAGACGCATCCGGCGCCTTATGGGTGGCCTCGCCGGCCGGAGTGCAACGATACGCCGGAGGCGCCTGGAAGACCGTGGCGCCCGGCGGAGCGCTGCTGAACAGCGCGTCGGTGGTGCTCAGCGGGGAGGCCGAGGGCGGACTGTGGGCGGGCACGTATGGAGAGGGACTGTGGCGGATCAAAGACGGGGCCGCACGGCTGTTGACCACAGCCGACGGTTTAGGCAGCGACCAGATTCGCTCTCTGTTGCCGGATCGAGACGGCGGACTGTGGATCGGAACTTATGGGGGCGGATTGAATCTTCTCCGGGGTGGTAAGTTCACCCGGTTCACCACGCGCGACGGCTTGCTCAGCGACAACGTGTCTCACGTCGAGGACGATGGACGGGGATGGCTTTGGCTGAGTACGACACGTGGGATTTGCCGGGTCCGGAAGGCGCAGTTGCTTGAATTCGCCGCCGGGAAGATCAAGGCGCTCACGGCCGTGAATTACGGGCTCGACGATGGGTTGCGGAGCGCGCAGTGTTCGCCCGGATATCCGGCCGGCGCCGGGGGAACCACAACGTCGGATGGCCGGCTTTGGTTTCCGACCACGCGTGGACTGGCGGTGATTCGTCCGGGAGAGAAAGCACCGTCTCTTGCGGAACCGCTCGTCCACATCGTCGAAGCCTCGGTCGCCGGCGGCGATATTGACCTGACCCATCCGGCAAGCCTTCCGCCGCAGTCCGCCCGGATTCAGTTTCGTTACACCGGCATTTACCTGAGCGCGCCGGAGCGGGTGCGCTATGCATACATGCTTGAAGGGTTGGACCACGAATGGGTCGAGGCGGGGAACCGCAGGACGATCAACTACAACAGCCTTCCACACGGGAAGTACCGGTTCCTGGTGCGGGCCGGGTTTGCGGGGGGCCCGTGGTCGACAGCAGCTTATGCATTTGAGTTGTTGCCGTACTTCTACGAGCGCGCCTGGTTCCTGAGCCTGTGTGGAGCACTTGTCCTGGCGGCTATCTACGGGGTCTATCAACTTCGACTCCGCGGTGTCCGGAAGCAATTTTCGCTCGTGCTGGAGGAGAGAGCGCGGCTGGCGCGGGAAATTCACGATACGCTTGCGCAGGGGTTTGTCGGGATCTCGTCGCAGCTTGACGCCGTGGCGACGGAATTGCGCACCGACCTCGGGGCCGCCGCCAAACATCTGGACCTCGCCCGGAAGATGGCGCGGCACAGCGTGACGGAAGCCCGCCGTTCGGTGATGGACCTTCGGGCGCCGGCGCTGGACGAGCATGATCTGCCTTCGGCGCTGCCCGCAGCGGCCCGCCGGTGGGCCGCGGGCTCTCCGGCGTCTCTGGACGTGCAGGTGAGTGGCACGGGATCCAGGCTACCGCAAGAGGCGGAACAAAACCTGATGCGGATCGCGCAAGAGGCGGTGACGAACGCGATCAAGCATTCCGGCGCGCAGCACATCTCCGTCTCGCTGACCGTAGAGGACCGGACGTTGAAGCTGAGTGTCTGCGACGACGGCTGTGGGTTTGAGCCCGATGGCGTGTTCTCGACTCTCGACGGACATTTCGGCCTGCTGGGCATGCGGGAGCGGGCGCAAAGGCTCGGTGGAGAACTGCGTTTGGAAAGCTCCCCGGGCCGCGGCACGCGAGTGGAAGTGAGCGCACCGGCGCCCTAAAACGCGATGGAACGGATTCGAATTCTGATCGCGGAAGACCATCTCATTGCGCGTGCCGGCATCGCCGCGATTGTCAATGCGCAGCCGGACATGATGGTGGCGGGCGAGGCGATTGACGGGATGCAGGCCGTGGAGCGGTACCGTGAGCTTCACCCGGACGTGACGCTGATGGACGTCCGGATGCCCGGCATGAACGGCATCGATGCCGCCGCCGCGATCCGTGCGGAGTTCCCCTCCGCGCGGATTATCGCCCTCAGCACCTTCTCCGGGGAGGAAGACATCCGGCGGGCGCTGGCGGCGGGCGCGCAGTCGTACCTCACGAAGGACGTGCTGCACGACGAACTGCTACGGGCGATCCGCGCCGTGCACGCCGGCGAGCGTTACCTCCCGCCGCTGGTGGCGGCGCTCGTCGATACGCCGCTTCCCCGCCCCGACCTAAGCGGGCGGGAGATGGAAGTTCTGCGGCTGATCGTCGACGGCCTCAGCAATAAGCAGATCGGCTACGTCCTCGACATCGCCGAATACACCGTAAAGAACCACGTCAAGAAGATTCTGAGCAAGCTCGGCGTCGAAGATCGGACCCAAGCCGTTACCGCGGCGATCCAGCGGGGCATTGTCCATCTGGAACCATAGCCCTAACGAGCTATTTCAGCATCGGGTGGAAGCATGGCAACTTGGAAGTGAAAGGATTCATGCCCGGTTGGCGCGAAAACTCGCTACGCGCCGGGCTGTGATTGAATCTAAAGCGTATCGCTCGTAACCCGCGCAACGGAAATTCCGGTTCGCGTGGAATCAGGAAATTATCATGTGGATAGTCCGCCTAGCCCTGCGCCGGCCATATACCTTCGTGGTAATGGCGTTGCTCATCGCCATTCTCGGGACGATGTCGATCTTTACGATGCCGGTCGATATTTTCCCTTACATCGACATCCCGGTGGTGAGCGTTGTGTGGATTTATCCGGGCCTGCCGCCGGAGGAGATGGAAAAACGGATGGTCACCATCTTCGAGCGCGCCATGACGACCACGGTGAACGACATCGAGCACATCGAATCGCAGTCCTACGCCGGCGTTTCGGTGGTCCGCGTTTTCTTTCATCCGAACGTGAGCATCGACATGGCGGTGGCGCAGGTGACGGCCATTTCGCAGACCATCCTCCGCGTAGTGCCTCCCGGTTCGTTTCCGCCGAACGTCTTGAAATATGACGCGACCAGTGTGCCCATCATCCAGCTTGGGTTGTCGAGCAAGACGCTAAGCGAGCAGCAGCTTTATGACCTGGGAATGAACTTCATCCGGACGCAGCTTGCAACCGTGCAAGGCGCCTCCATCCCAGGCCCATACGGGGGGAAATCACGCCAGATCATGGTCGACATCAACCCCGACCTTCTGTACTCCAAGGGGCTCAGTCCGGTTGACATCTCAAACGCGTTCAATAACCAGAACCTGATTCTGCCCGCCGGTACGGCAAAGATGGGCCCCATCGAGTACGAGATCAAAATGAATGGCAGTCCGACGATCGTGGACCAGTTGAACGATCTCCCGGTGAAGACGGTGAACGGCGCAACCGTTTATATGCGGGACGTGGCCCAGATCCGGGACGGATTCGCCGTGCAAACGAATATCGTCCGGACGAATGGTTCCAAAGGGGCGCTGTTAACCGTGCTAAAGAGCGGCAAAGCATCGACGCTGGACATCGTGAACCGGGTGAAGAGCGCGCTTCCGCGGATTCTGGCCGGGTTGCCGCCCGCATTAAAAGTGACGCCACTGTTTGATCAGTCGATCTTCGTTCGCGCTTCGATTCAGGGCGTGCTGCGCGAGGCGTTGATCGCGGCTGGTTTGACCGGCCTGATGATCTTACTGTTTCTCGGCAGTTGGCGCAGCACCCTCATCGTCTGCATCTCGATTCCGCTGTCCATCCTGACGTCGATGATCATTCTCGGCCTGCTCGGCGAGACAATCAACGTCATGACGCTGGGCGGCATGGCATTGGCGGTGGGTATTCTCGTTGACGACGCCACCGTAGAGATCGAGAACACCCACCGCAACATGGGCATGAAGAAACCGCTGGCGCGCGCGGTGCTGGACGGAGCGCACCAGATCGCGGTGCCGGCGTTCGTGTCGACATTGTCCATCTGCATCGTGTTTGTCCCCGTCATCCTCCTCACCGGCGTCGCGAAGTTCCTGTTCACGCCTCTGGCTCTGGCAGTGGTGTTTGCGATGCTCGCGTCTTACCTTCTTTCGCGAACCCTGATTCCGACCATGGTGCACTATCTGCTCAAGCCGGAACTGGACCTTTACCGGCAGGGCGAGCACGGCGAGGCGGCCGGAGGGACCGGACCGATCTGGAGCTCGCACTTCGTATTCAACCGGCGGTTCGAATGGCTTCGGTATCACTACACCGGGCTGCTTGACTGGGCGCTCGACCATCGGCTTGGGGTGATCGTTGTGTTTCTGGTCTTCACGACAGGCTCCCTGCTTCTGGCGCCGCTGGTTGGACGCGATTTCTTCCCGACGGTTGACTCCGGCCAGATGCGCCTCCACGCCAGGCCTCCAGTCGGAACCCGCCTGGAACAAGCCGAGGTGGACTTTGCCGCGATCGAGAAGGAGATCCGCAACGTAATTCCGGCGGACGAGATCGACACCATCATCGACAATATCGGGCTTCCGAACGGCAGCTTCAACCTGGCCTTCGGGGATACCGCCACGATCACCAATGGCGACGGCGACATCCTGATTTCTCTCAAGCCCGAGCGGCACGGGCGGATTTCAGACTACACCGTCGCGCTTCGCAAGCGGCTGAACGAGAAGTTCCCCGACACGACGTTCTTCTTTGAGGCGGCTAACATCACGAACCAGATTCTGAATTTCGGTCTGCCGGCCCCGATCGACGTACAAGTGGTCGGGCGCGATGCGGACGTCAATTACAAGATCGCGCGCCAGTTGGAGCAGAAAATCGCACGGGTTCCCGGCACGGCCGACGTGCATATCCAACAGGCCGTCGACTACCCGGAGTTCCGGCTGAATGTGGATCGCAGCCGCGCGGAGGAACTCGGCCTGACGCAAAAAGACGTCGCGACGAGCATGCTGGTGTCGCTGAGCTCAAGCGGCCAGATTGCTCCGAACGAGTGGCTGAACTGGAACAACGGCGTGAACTACCAGGTCGGCGTTCAGACGCCGCAGTACAAGATGGATTCTCTCGACATCCTGCTGCGCACGCCGATTTCCCCGTCCGGCCAGCCGGTCATGTCGACAACGCCGTCGTCGATAGCGGGAGTCGGTGACGCGACAAACTCCTCGGTGGGAACGGCGCCGGTAGGCAATACGACGGCCTATGGCAACCCGAACTCCGGCGCTTCGCGGACGCAGCTTCTGTCAAACCTCGTCACGGTAAGCCGCGGGTATGCGCCGGCCATCGTGACCCACTACAACGTACAGCCCGTATTCGATATCTACTCGAATACCGACCGGCGGGACCTCGGCGGCGTGGGCACAGATATCGAGAAGATCGTACGCGATGCTTCGCAGCACCTTCCCCGGGGAGTCACCGTCACCGTGCGCGGCCAATTGCGCACAATGCAAGATTCGTTTGTCCGTCTGGGGCTGGGAATGATTCTGGCGATCATTCTGGTGCACCTGATCATGGCGGTTAACTTCCAGTCCTGGGTGGATCCGTTTATCATCCTCACCGCGCTGCCGGGCGCCTTGGCCGGCATTGTGTGGATGCTATTCGTAACGCAAACCACGTTCAGCGTCCCCTCGCTGATGGGTGCGATCATGTGTATCGGCGTCGCCACGGCGAACAGCATTCTGATGGTGGTGTTTGCCAACGACGAACGGGCCGAGGGAAAGGATGCGCGCGAAGCGGCGCTGTCAGCCGGCTATACCCGCATCCGGCCGGTTTTGATGACGGCCTCCGCAATGATCCTGGGCATGCTCCCGATGTCGCTCGGACTTGGCGAGGGCGGTGAACAGAACGCTCCGCTGGGGCGGGCGGTGATCGGCGGGCTGATGCTGGCGACGATTACAACCCTTTTCATCGTGCCGATCACGTACAGCTATTTCCGCAAGACACCGCCGGTGGACCACGAGCGGCAGCTTGAAGCGGAAGAGCGGGAAGGCATGGCCGAATCCGAAGTGAACTTTGCTTGAACGAAAACTGATGCATCATACCGAATCAAACGAACCGGAATCCGAAGAGATCGTGACCGTCGAGAGTAACGAGGAGCGGTTGCTGCGTGAGATCGAGGATCTGAAGCGGCAACTGGAGCAGCGCCAGGTTGCCCACCCCGCGGTGCACACGGCGACGGAGCAACCCCCTCGCCCCTCCCGCGGAGTGCTGACGTTTCTGTTCTTTGCCGCCGGCGTCGCCGTGCTTGCAGCGTTTTTCGCGGGCTATCTTCCGCGGAAGTCCCGGCAGGAAACCGTGGTGCGGGAAACGGCCGTGGAAGAGAGCCAGGCCCCGGGCGTGAACGTTGTGCAGGCGGTTCCTTCGCAGGCGACAAGTTCACTCGTGCTGCCCGGCAATGTCGCCGCACTGACGGAAGCACCGATCCTGGCTCGCGCCGACGGATATCTGAAAAGCCGGTACGTGGATATCGGCGACAAGGTGAAGGCCGGACAACTCCTGGCCGAGATTGACGCCCCGGACTTGGACCAACAGGTTCGGCAGGCGCAGGCCACACTCTCCCAGACCCAGGCTTCCCTCGAACAGGCCAAATCGAATTATCAACAGGGGCAGGCGAATCAGGCGCTGGCGGCGATCACGGCCAAGCGCTGGGCCCATCTGGTGGTAAAGGGTGCGGTTTCGCTGCAGGAGAATGACCAGTACCAGGCGCAACTGAAGGCTCAGACCGCAAACCTCGACGCCTTGAGCAAAGCGATCGAAGCGGCCAAGAGCAACGTGGCGGCAGCCCAGGCGAACCTCGGCCGGTTGAAGGAACTGCAAGGGTACGAGCAGGTGCGGGCGCCGTTTACCGGAGTCATCACCGTACGCAACGTGGACGTCGGCGCGCTGATCACCACCGGCCAAACGCTCATCTACCGCATCGCGCAGACAAATATCCTGCGGACTTACGTGGACGTGCCGCAGGGAAATGCCACCGACATGCGTGTCGGACAACCCGCGGTCCTCAAAATCCCCGATCTGGCGGGACGTCAATTCATCGGACATGTAACACGGGTGGCGAACGCACTCGATCCGGCCAGCCGCACGATGCTCACCGAGGTCCAGGTTCCCAACCCGGACGGAACGCTGCGGCCCGGCATGTACGCGCTTGTGGACCTGAATGTCATCCGCAAGGAGCCCCCGATCCTGATTCCGGGCGATGCGCTGGTGGTGCGCGCCAACGGCACCCTGGCCGCCGTGGTGGGCCCCGATCACGTGGTGCATTTTCATAAGATCGACGTGGGCCGGGACTTCGGCGACAAAGTCGAAGTGCTGAGCGGATTGAGCACGGGGGATCTGGTTGTGGTGAATCCGAGCGACGTTGTTCAGGAGGGCGCCAAGGTCAGACCCGTTCCGCTCGCTAAGCCCCCGGCAAGTCCAATGGCCCGGCCTGCGACGCCGGCGCGAAAAGGGTGATCGGGCAGCCATCGATGAGAATCAGGCAGCTTGTTGCAGTGTGTCTTTCGGTGACGCTGGCCGCCGCCCAACAAAGCCAGACTCCCGTGGTGAGCTATCAGCCGGGCGCGGTTGGCTGGTTGACCGGGCCATACCGTCAGCCGTCGGTGTCGCTACCCGACTTTACTAACGCCCCGCGGCTTCGCGGATTGATTCGCGCGGGCAACATTTACCTCTCCCTTTCCGACGCCATCGCCCTGGCGATCGAGAACAACCTCGACATCGAACTGGGCCGCTTTGCCTTCCCGCTTGCCTCGTCCGAACTCAAGCGGACCAAAGGCGGAGGGTTCCTGCGCGGCATCAATTACACCATCGCGCAGCCGCCCGCCGGCACCGGTGGGCCGTCCAGCCCGCTGATCACCAATACCGCTACGGCCAGCACCCCCGGCGTTTCGATCGCTTCCAACGCCCTGGAACTCGCAGCACTCGGCGAACCGCAGAGCAACCTGTCGGTCCTCGGCTCGCTGCCCCTTTCCAACGGCCCGGCGATCCCCACCTACGATCCGACCGTGAATGCCCAATACAATTGGCTCCACGAATCAGTCCCGCAGGCCAATTCGTTCCTCACCGGCACGCCGCTGCTGTTTGGCACCATCCAAAGCGGCGATGCCAGTCTCACGCAAGGCTTCGGCACGGGTACTCAGGCCAGTTTGAGCTTCAGCAACGCCAGCCAGACGTACAACGCGATCCGGAATCTATACAACCCCTACATCACTTCCGACCTGGCGTTGACCATCACACAGCCGCTGCTCCGCGGATTTGGCCCGGCCGTGAACCGGCGCTTCATTCGGATTGCCAAGAACGAAGGAAAGATCACGAGCCTTCTTTTCCGCCAGCAATTGATCGAGACGGTGTATGGCGTGGTTAGGCTGTACACCGATCTTGTATCGCTCGACGAGGACGTTCGAGTGAAGCGCGACACGCTTCGGTTCGCCAACAAGCTTCTGGAGGACACACAGTCGGAAGTCACCGAGGGAACTCTGGCGCCGGTGGAGTTGACCCGGGCCAGGGCCGAAGTCTCCGCCGCCGAGCAGGACCTGATCAACAGCCAGGGGGTGCGCGACGAACAGGAGGCGATTCTCAAAAACGTCCTCACCAAGCGAGGGAACGAAGACCCCGAAGTGCGCACCGCGCACATCATTCCAACGGATCCGCTCAGCGTGCCGGACACCGAGTCCACCGGACCGATCGACCAACTGCTCGAGCAGGCATATCGCGAGCGGCCGGACCTTGCTCAGGCCGGGATCCAGATAACGAATTCCGAACTCAGCCTGAAGGGCTCGATGAACAATCTCCGTCCGGAGGTGGACCTCGTCGGAATTGCGGAGAATAACGCGCTGGCGGGAGATCCGTTCCCTCAGGCCGGAACGCCCGATCCATCGTTCATCGGGGGCTACGGCGCCGCGCTCGAGCAGCTTGCCACGCGGAAAAATCCGACCTATGGCATCGGACTGAATGTAACCCTGCCGCTGCGGAACCGCGTGGCGCAGGCCGACGCCGCCCGCGACGCGGTTCAACTTCGGCAGTCGCAGGTGCGCGAGCGGCAGTTGCGCAACCAGGTGCAACTCGAAGTGGAAGACGCTCTTATTGCCATGCGGCGGTCGCGCGCATCGTATCAAGCAGCGCTCAAGACGCGCGAACTGCAGCAACAATCGCTCGAGATTGAGCAGCTCAAGTTCAGCGAGGGCGCATCGACGTCTTTCTTCGTAATCCAGTACGAAAGCTACCTGGCGCAGGCACGCTCGGCGGTCGTGGTGGCCGCGGGGGCGTATCTAAAGGCGCGGGCGGCCCTGGAACGCGCCACGGGTACAATTCTGGACCGCTATGGCATCGATCCAGCAGAGGCCATAGCCGGAAAGCCGTAGCCTCGCTCCTCGCCCCCAAAATCCCTCGAAACCGGAAGGCTCCCCGGAGAGGTCTAATAAGGAGCATTGCTTTGGGGAGATTGTCGACTGTCGATGCGATGGATCCATCTGTCGTTCGTCTTGTGTCTGGGGCCGCTTGCCTGCGCCCAGGACCACGTTCGAACTGCCACGGTTTGCGAAGTACTGGCGAGCCAGAAGACGTTTGAGGGCCAGCCCGTGGCCCTTGTTGGCCGATACTCGCTGCGAGAGACCGGACGTCTCCTCGGCGAGGATGACTGTTCCTACGCCGTCCCCACGTCGGCGACGGCGGTGAAACCGGCAGTGGTAACGCTGCGGCTGGACCGCTCCGGCGCGCCCCACCTGGCGGCGGCTTTCGCCGTGGAGGCGCCGAAACTGGACGAGAAGGTCCGGCTGGTCCATGCACACTCCCGGCTGGAGAACTTCCCTTTCGGCACCCCCGGCTACGACCGATGGGCCGTCGTCTATGGCAAGTTCGAAATGCAACCCAGCCAACCTGTCCGGGCCGTGTTGCATTACGCCGGCGACAGCTACGTCATTTTCCTCAAGTAGCGGGAGAAGAAAATCCGAAGGCTGGGCTACAATTTAGAGAAGGGAGGACTTTCGATGCTCTCGATGCGGCGTTTGTGCGCGTTGGCTTTGGTTTCCGCGCCGCTGTTTGCCCAGCAGAAGCTGCAAACGCGGCCCGCAAGCCCGGCCCCAAACTCGTCCAAGAGCGGAGAGGCGGCAAAATACCTTGTCCAGCCGGGCACGCGCATACCGCTCAGTTTGATCAACAGCATTAGTACAAAGAACGCCATGCCGGGCGACCGCGTGTACCTTCAAACCACGTTCCCGGTGGTAGAGCAGGGCAAAATCGTCATTCCGCCCGGAAGCTACGTGCAGGGCACGGTGACCCAGGCCAAGCGCCCCGGCCGCGTAAAGGGACGTGGCGCGCTCTACATCCGCTTCGATTCCCTTACGTTGCCCAACGGCGTGACTCGCGATTTCCGGGCCAGCATTAATTCAATTGACAGCCTCGCCAACGACGACCTGAAAAAGAAAGAAGGAAAGATAGAAAGCAGCGGCAACAAAGGGTCGGACGCCGAGAAGATCGGCGAAGCGGGGGCCGCGGGAACGGGCATCGGGGCTTTAGCCGGTAGCGCGGCGGGACACATGGGAATGGGCGCGGGGATCGGAGCCGCCGCCGGAGCCGCCGCCGGGCTCGCCGCGGTGTTGATGACCCGCGGACCGGACGTCGTTCTCGAGCGTGGCTCGACGGTCGAGATGGTTTTGGATCGCCCGCTCGCCTTCAGCACCTCCGACGTGGATTTCAGCCATGCCGCGCCATTCTCGAGCATCAACAACGGCCCGGGTCCGGCGCCGAAACAGAACAACGGCTACGGAATCGGCATGCCGGTGCCATACTGAATTCCCGTTTCTCGCGCTGCCCGTATCGCATCAGAAAAGCTTGAAACGTAAAGCATCCTCGCAGCCCGCCGGTGCAATCTCCGTTCGCGGGGCCCGCGTACACAATCTGAAAAACATCTCCGTTGAGATCCCCCACGGCAAGCTCACCGTGGTCACAGGCGTTTCGGGGTCCGGGAAGTCGTCGTTGGTCTTCGATACGGTGTACGCCGAGGGCCAGCGGCGTTATGTTGAATCGCTGTCGGCCTACGCGCGGCAATTCCTCGATCGCATGGAGAAGCCGGCGGTGGAGGAGATCACGGGGCTTGCTCCGCCGATCGCGATCCGCCAGAAGAATACGACCCGCAATCCACGTTCGACAGTGGCCACCGCCACGGAACTCTACGATTACCTCCGCGTGCTCTACGCGCGCGCCGGCCGGACCTACTGCCCCAACTGCGGGCAGTTGGTGGAGCGCGACACGGTCGATCAGGTGGCGGCGAGAATCCTCGAGCAGCCGGAGGGTTCGCGCTGGTATGCCCTGTTCCCGGTTTCCGCCGGCGCGACTGCGGCCGCCATGCGGGACCGGCTCTTCGAGTTGCGTGCGAAAGGCTTCAACCGGCTTTTTCAGAAAGGCCGGATGTTTGAGTTCTCCACGCCCGAGTCGCTGCTGGACGTCGATTTCCGGCTCCCGCTCTTTGTGCTCGCCGACCGCCTCGCCATCCGCCCGGATCTCCACCAGCGCATCGTGGACACCGTCGAAATCTGCTACCGCGAAGCCGGTGAGGTGATTTTCGAGGACGCCACGGAGGAAAGCAATCGCTTGCGGTTTTCTGAGAAGTTCGCGTGCAAGCGCTGCGGCATCGAGTTCCTTACGCCCGAACCCGCTCTATTCAGCTTCAACAATCCCATGGGTGCGTGCCCGCGCTGCCAGGGCTTCGGAAATACGGTCGACTATGACACCGGCCGCGTCATTCCCGACATCACGAAAAGCCTGAACGAAGGGGCCGTCGATCCGTGGACCAAGCCGCGATACCGGTCGTTCTATCTGGGACGATTTCAGAAGGCGGCGCGGAAAGCGGAGGTGCGTCTCGATGTGCCTTACGCGGACTTGAGCGGGGCCGAGCGCGCCTTCGTAGCCGGGCAAATCCGGCGATTCTTTGCCGAGGTCGAAAAGAAGAAATACAAGGTTCAGGTGCGCGTCTTCCTGAGCCGGTACCACGGCTATGCCGAATGTCCGGACTGCGCCGGAGGCCGCCTGCGGAAGGAAGCGCTGAATGTCCGCGTCGGCGGCAAAACCATCGCCGCCGTCGCGCAGATGAACATCGCCGAGGCCCGGAATTTCTTCCGCGAGCTCGAACTGGCGCCGGAGGAGACCGCGGCGGGCGAAAAGGTTCTGGTGGAGATTCGGCAGCGGCTCGAGTTCCTCCATAACGTCGGGCTGGAGTATCTGACGCTCGACCGGCTTTCAGCCACACTCTCGGGCGGAGAGGCGCAGCGCATTCAGCTTGCCACCTGCCTCGGCTCACGGCTCGTGGGAGCTTGCTATGTGCTCGACGAACCTTCGATCGGCCTGCACAGCCGCGACACGGAACGCTTGATCCGGATTCTCGAAGATCTGCGAGAGTTGGGCAACACGATTCTCGTCGTCGAGCACGACGCCGACATTATGCGCTCGTCCGACTATCTCATCGACATGGGTCCGGGCGCGGGGGAACTGGGCGGCCGCGTGACATTCGCGGGCACCTATGGCGAGGCCATCGCGAAGGGAAACGGTTCGTTGACCGCCCGATACTTGCGCGGTGATGCGGGGATTGTTCGGAGAGAGTCCCGCCCCCCGCTGAATCCGAAAAGAACCGTCCGCATCCTCGGGGCGCGGGCGAACAATTTGTTGGGCGTCGACGTCTCGCTTCCATTGGACCGGCTGGTCGCCCTGACCGGCGTATCCGGTTCCGGAAAATCCACCCTCGTGCACGAGATTATCTATCCGGCGTTGCGAAGGCGCGAGGCCAACGCGAAGCCGGTTTCGGAGACCGCGGAACTGGAAGCGCCGGAAAAGGTTCGCTGGCGCAAGGTCGAGCGCGGCGAACTGATACGCGACGTGATCCTGGTGGATCAGTCGCCAATCGGGCGAACGCCGCGCTCCAACCCCGTCACATACGTAAAGGCGTTCGACCTCATCCGGGAACTGTTTGCAAACGTGCCCGAAGCCTCGCGCCGCGGCTACACCGCCGGCCATTTCTCGTTCAATATTCCGGGCGGCCGCTGCGAGACCTGTCAGGGTGGCGGGACCGTCACCGTAGAAATGCAGTTCCTCGCCGATGTCGAATTGATTTGCGAGGAGTGCAGCGGCACGCGGTACAAGAACTCGATCCTCGACATCCGGTATCAGGGCCTGAACATTCACGAAGTGCTGCAGTTGACCCTCAAGGAGGCTTTGTCTTTCTTCGCCGCCGTCCCGCGTCTCGTGCAGCGTTTGAAGGTGCTCGACGATGTCGGCCTCGGTTACCTGCGCCTGGGGCAGTCGGCCACGACTCTGAGCGGCGGCGAGGCGCAGCGGGTGAAACTCGCGGCGCACCTGGCCCAGGCAAGCTGCGAGGGCGCGCTGTTCCTGTTCGATGAACCGACAACCGGCCTGCACTTCGACGACATCGCCAAGCTGCTCGACGCTTTCTCCCGGCTGATCGAAAACGGGGGCAGCGTGCTCGTGATCGAGCACAACCTCGACGTGATTCAGAGCGCGGACTGGATCATCGATCTGGGCCCGGAAGGGGGCGGCGCCGGAGGACGAATCGTCGCCGAGGGCACGCCGGAACAGGTGGCAGAAGCCGGTTCGCACACGGGCCGCTTTCTGGCAGCTCGTCGCGCTCCTCTCTCACGCTCGTAAAATGAAGGTATGTGGTGGACCGCGGCGCTTTGGGCGCTTCTCGCCTGGCAGAGCAATTTCTACACCGAGGGTGTCAAAGCACTGAACGAGAAGCGCTATCCCGATGCAGTGAAAGACTTTACGAACGCCGTAGCCGCTGAGCCTAACGATTACACCGCGCATTTCAACCTCGCCTTGGCCTACGGTCTCACCGGCCAAAACGCCGAGGCGGCCGCGGAATACCGCAAGACGCTTGAACTGAAACCCGGCCTCTATCAAGCCGAACTGAACCTGGGAATCGTACTGCTTCACTTAGAGCAGCCTGCCGCCGCGAAGGACCAGCTTGCCGCGGCGGCTTCTGCCAAGCCGCAGGATTACCGTGCGAATTATTTCCTCGGCGATGCGCTTCTGAAATCCGGGGACGCCGCGGGCGCGGAACGCGCCTTCACCGCGGCGGTGGCCGCGCAGCCCAACTCCGCGGCCGCGGAACTGGGGCTGGGCCGGGCGCTCGCCAAGGAGAACAAGCTCGACCAAGCCGCCCCGCACTTCCGCAAGGCTGCCTCGCTCGACCCGCAATATCACGACTCCCTGCTCGAGTTGGCGCAGCTTTACGAACGCGCCAAGCGATATACGGACGCCGCGGCGCTCTATGGAGAGTTCCCGAATGACCCGGCGGCCGTCGAACACCGCGGAGAAATGCTGATGGCCGGGGGCAACGCCGCCGCGGCGATCGAGCAGTTTGAACAGGTGGTCGCCAAGTCCCCCACGGATGCCAACCGCGCGGCCCTTGCCGATGCTTATCTGGCGAACAAGCAGTCGGCAAAAGCTCTGCCGTTGGTTCAGGACCTGCTCCAGCACGACCCGAATAACTATCAGTTGCAGATGTTGAGCGCCGGCATCCTGCGGGACCAGCGGAATTTCAAAGCAGCCGCCGAAGCCTATGGCCGGGCGGCACAGTTACAAGAAAACGAACCCAAGGCGTGGACCGGGCTGGCTGAGATGCTGCTCCTGCTTGATGACTACACCGGCACCTTGAACGCGCTCGATCGCGTGCGCGCGCTGAAGGCCGAGACCCCCGGCCATATGTTCCTCCGCTCGATTACACTCGACAAGATGCACGACCTGAAGCCGGCTCTCGCCAGCTACAAGGAGTTTCTCGCCGCAAGCCAGGGCAAATATCCCGAGGAAGAGTTCAAGGCGAGGCAGCGGGTACGGATTATCCAGGATGAGCTGAATCATCGATGAAGCGCTTGCTGTCCATATTCGTTCTCCTTAGCCTCGTGGTGCGGGCGGCCAGCCTGGAGGCCGTGAAATCCGAGACGAATCCAAAGAAGCGCGCCGCCCTTGCGCTCGACAATTGCGAAGCCGCCATGAATGAGGCGCGGAACGCATCGCACGCCGGGGATTGGAAGAAAATGGCGGCGGCGTTTCAGGAAGTGAACGCATCGGCGGACGTCTGCTATGACTCCCTGCGTCAGACCGACAAGCCGGCGGGAAAAAACCCGTTGTACAAGCGAGCGGAACTGAAGCTCCGCTCGTTGATCCGTATGATGGCCGGCGTCACAGACGATATTCCCTACGACCAGCGCGGGCCCGCGGATCAGGCGCGGGAGCATCTGCAGGAAGTCCACGATAAGATCCTCAACGAGGAGATGCAAAAGAGGTGATGTGATGAGGCGAGGCATTCCCGTAGCCGCCCTCGCGGTTCTGCTCACGGCCCCCGGCCTGCGCGGCCAGGATCGCGATTTTCTGACCGCCGACGAGATCGACCAGGTCCGTGAGGTCCAGGACCCCAGCGCGCGCATGGAACTATACCTGAAGTTCGCGCGCGAACGTGTCGCGCTGATCGAAAAGCTTGTTTCGAAGAATAAGCCCGGCCGCTCGGGCCTCATCCACGACACGCTGGAGGACTACGGCAAGATCATCGAGGCCATCGACACCGTCACAGACGATGCGCTCGATCGCGGTCTGCCGATCGGCGAGGGCGTCGCCGCCGTGAAGAAGAAGGAAGCCGAGCTACTCGAATCGCTCAAAAAGATCCAGCAGTCGCAGCCCGCGGACCTGTCCCGGTACGAGTTCGCTCTCACCCAAGCCATCGAAACCACCGAAGACAGCGCGGACCTTGCCAGCGAAGATGTGGGGAAACGGGAAGCCGATGTCGTGTCCGAGAAGGAAAAGGAACGCCGCAAGTACAATGCCGGCCTATCGGACGCCGAGCGCCACGCCGAGCAGAACAAGCAACTGAATATCGACACCCGGCAGCGGAAGGCGCCGACTTTGTTGAAACCGGGAGAAAAGGAAGCGCAACAGCCATAAGCGGGCCCCGCCGCCGGGCAGCCTTCCGGCCACCTTAGCGGCAGAGCCCGCTCGGGAATTACGCGGTGCGCATGGATTCGCTCTTGTCGCCGCTGAGCGCAGCTTGCGCCGCGGCAAGCCGGGCGATCGGCACGCGGTACGGCGAGCAGGAAACGTAGTTCATGCCCGCCTTGTAGCAGAACTCCACCGAGCTCGGCTCGCCTCCGTGCTCGCCGCAGATGCCGATTTCGAGATCCGGCTTGGTCTGGCGGCCGAGGCGGATCCCCATCTCGATCACCTTGCCCACGCCGCCGCGATCAATGGCGGCAAACGGGTCAGCCGAGAAGATCTTCAGGTCTTCGTACTTGCGCGAGAACTTCGTGTAGTCGTCGCGCGACATGCCGAGCGTGGTCTGGGTCAGGTCGTTGGTGCCGAAGCTGAAGAACTCAGCGTGCTTGGCAATTTCGTCGGCCGTTATAGCGCCGCGCGGAATCTCGATCATCGTGCCCACCATGTACTTCAACTTGGGCATGCCCGCCGCCGTCAGCACTTCCTTGGCGACGCGGTCCACGATCTCCTTCTGCATTTCGAGTTCACGCTCGAAGCCAACCAGCGGAATCATGACCTCCGGAATCACCTTCACGCCCTTCTTGGCCACCTGGACGACGGCTTCGAAGATCGCGCGCGCCTGCATCTCGGTGATCTCGGTGTGGATGATGCCGAGGCGGCAGCCGCGGAAACCGAGCATCGGGTTGAACTCATGCAGTTCCTCCACGCGCTTCAGCAGCAGTGGCAGCCTCTTCTTAAGTTCACCGACCGGGATGCCGTAAGCTTCCGACATCTTCTTCTTCGTCTTCGCATCGGCATGCGGCAGCACCGCGAGGTCCACCATCAGGTTCTCGCGCTTGGGCAGGAACTCGTGCAGCGGCGGGTCGAGCGTGCGGATCACCACCGGGTAGCCGTCCATGGCCTGGAACAGCCCGGCGAAGTCGCGCCGCTGCATCGGCAGCAGTTTCTGCAGCGCCTTCTTGCGGGTTTTCTCGTCGTCGGCCAGAATCATCGCCTGCATGTGAGGAATGCGATCCTCGGCGAAGAACATGTGCTCCGTGCGGCACAGTCCGATCCCCTCAGCGCCGAACGCGCGGGCCGCCTTGGCGTCGCGCGGGATATCCGCGTTGGCGCGGACGCCGAAGCTGCCGCGGAACTCGTCGGCCCAACTCATAAACTTGGCGAAGAACCCGGACTTCGGGTCAGGCTGAGTCGTCTTGGCCTGGCCGTAGTAGACGTCGGCGCTCGTGCCGTCGAACGACAGCCAGTCGCCTTCCTTCACCGTCAGCGTCTTGCCGCCCACGCTGACCGTGAACATTTTCTTGTGCTCGTCGATATGAATGGAGCCGGCGCCCACGACGCAGGGCAGACCCATGCCGCGCGCAACGACGGCGGCGTGGCTGGACTTCCCTCCCACAGCGGTCAGCACGCCCTTGGCGACTTCCATGCCATGGATGTCGTCCGGCGTCGTCTCTTTCCGGACCAGGATCACCGGACCCTTGCCGGCCTGTTCCACCGCGTCGTCGGCGGTGAACACCGCGCGGCCCACCGACGCGCCCGGGGAGGCCGGGATGCCGGTGGCGATCTTCGGCAGGGTCTTCAGCGATGCCGTATCAAACAGCGGATGCAGAAGCTGGTCAAGCTGATTCGGCGCCACGCGGAGCACCGCTTCCGCCTTGGTGATCATGCCCTCTTCCACCAGATCCACCGCGATGCGCACCGCAGCCGATCCGGTCCGCTTGCCGTTGCGCGTCTGCAGCATGTAGAGCTTGTTGTTCTCGATCGTGAACTCGAAGTCCTGCATGTCGCGGTAGTGCTTCTCGAGATTCGTCGTGATCTCGCGAAGCTGCGCGTAGGCGTCCGGCATCACCTTCTCGAGTTCCGAGATCGCCTGCGGCGTGCGGATGCCGGCCACTACGTCTTCGCCCTGCGCGTTCACCAGAAACTCGCCCCAGAAAACTTTCTCCCCGGTTGCGGGGTCGCGCGTAAAGCCTACGCCTGTGGCCGAAGTATCGCCCAGGTTGCCGAACACCATCGCCTGCACGTTGGCCGCGGTGCCGAGATCGTCCGGAATCTTTTCCATGCGGCGGTAATTCATCGCGTTCTTGCCCCACCAGGAGCGGAACACCGCGTCGCGCGACATCGCAAGCTGAGTCCAGGCATCCTGCGGAAACGGCTTGCCGGTTTCTTTCTGCACCAGCTTTTTGTAGTCGGCGATGATCGCCTTGAGGTCGTCGGCCGTCAGCGCGGTGTCGAGCTTCGCCTTCGCCTTGTGCTTGCGCGCGTCGAAGATGGCGTCGAACTTCCTCATGTCGATGTCCAGCGCCACTTCGCCGAACATCTGAATGAAGCGGCGATAGCAGTCGTAGGCGAAGCGCGGATTCGCGCTCAGCGCGGCGAGCCCTTCCACCGTCTTGTCGTTCAGGCCGAGGTTGAGAATCGTGTTCATCATGCCCGGCATGGAGAACTTCGCGCCGCTGCGCACGCTGAGCAGCAAGGGATTGGCCGCATCGCCGAGCTTTTTGCCGATCTGCGACTCCAACTTCGCAAGCGCCGTCTTGATCTCCGCGTCGATGTCGGCCGGCACTTTGTTGCCGTTCTCGAAGTAGATGTTACAGACCTCGGTGGAAATCGTAAAGCCGGGAGGGACAGGCAATCCGGCGCGGCTCATTTCCGCGAGACCGGCGCCCTTGCCGCCCAGGACGTCTTTCATTTTCCCGTCGCCGTCGGCTGTACCTCCGCCGAACGAATAAACGTGTTTTTTGCTCATGATGAGTGGGTTCCTGATTCTGCCTTTTCCGTGACGATCTCCGAGAAGTCGGCGATCGTGGAGAACTCCGTGAGGAGGTTACACAACAATGTTAGCCGATTCGCGCGAATGCGCTCGTCGGCGGTATTCACTAGCACTTGATCGAAGAAGTGGTCGACATGCGGGCGGAGAGACGCGATGGAAGCGAGCGCCGCGGAGTATGTCACCCCCGCGGCATGTACGGCTCCGGTAACGGCGTTCATCTCGGCGAACAGCGCGCGCTCGGCGTCGTTGTCGAACAGCGCCTCATCCACATCGCCTCGCTTCTCCACGCCCGCTTGCTTCAGAATGTTGCGAATCCGCTTGAAACTCGCCGCCAGCGGTTCGAAATTGGCCGTCGGACGCACCGCTCGTACCGCTTCCAGGCGCCGCAGCACATCGGGCAGGTTCCCCCAACCGGCCGCAAGCACCGCATTCACTTCGTCGTACGCGAAGCCCCGGACTTCCCGGAAGTAATACTTCACGCGGTCGAGCAGGAACTCGCCTAATTCGCCGGTCTCTTCCACCTGCACGCCGGTTTCGCCCTCGACGAGGATTTTCACTACGCCTTGCGCCGCGCGGCGAAGAGCAAACGGGTCTTTGGAGCCGCTGGGAATCAGTCCGGCGCCAAAGCAGGCGCGCAGCGTGTCGAGTTTGTCGGCAAGCGCCACGAACTGTCCGGTCTTCGTCGACGGAATCGAATCGTCCATGCTGAGCGGCTTGTAGTGCTCGTACATCGCGCGCCAAACACTTTCCGGTTCCCCCTGCTCCCGCGCATACAGCCCGCCCATCACGCCCTGCAGTTCAGTGAGCTCCTTCACCATGCTCGTGGTGAGGTCGCACTTGGCCAGCAGCGCCGCCCGCGCCGCATCCGCCCCGCCACCGAGCGATTCCACCAGTTTCACCACGCGCTTCGTCTTGTCGAAATACGAGCCAAGCTGCGCCTGGAAGGTCACATTCTTTAGATCCTCCAGCCGCGACTCGAGCGGACGCTTGAGGTCGCCTTGCCAGAAAAACTGCGCATCGTTGAAGCGCGCCCGCAGCACGCGTTCATTTCCGTTGCGAACCAGGCCGTCGGGGTCGGCGCCGGTGTTCATCACCGCGATGAACCGCGGCGCAAGCTTTCCCTTCGCATCTTCGATGGAGAAGTACCGCTGATGATGCCGCATCACGGTGGAAAGCACCTCGCGCGGCAAACGAAGATAGTCCGCCGAGAACGTCCCGAGGATCGGCGTCGGGTTCTCCGTCAGATACGCCAGCGTTTCGAGCAGCGCCGCATCGGGCTCAATGCGATTTCCGCTGCCTTCGAGCAGCTTCGCCATCCCCTGCTCGATGCGTTCCCGCCGCGCCGCCGCCGCCAGGATCACCCCGTGCGCGTCAAGCTGTTGTTCGTAGTCGTCGATCGTGACGATAACCGGCCCGGCGCCCCAAAGGCGGTGGCCGTGCGTGTGATGGCCCGATGCAACCCCTTCAATTTCAAACGGCACCACGGAATCGTCGAGCAGAGCCACAATCCAGCGGATCGGCCGGATGAACCGCGAGCCGCTCCTGCTAGTCCAATACATCGTCTTCGGCCACGGAATGCCAAGCACCAGCTTCGGCAACGCCTCGGCCAAAACCTTCACCGCTTCCCTGCCCTCGCGCTTCTTCCGCAGAGCGAAGTATTCGCCCTTGGGCGTCGCCTCCGTCTCGAGTTCGGCCACCGTGACGCCGTTCTTCTTCGCAAATCCGGCCGCTGCGCCGGCGCCGGCGGACTTGGGCGGTCCCATGACCAGCTCAACCGTATCCGGTTGCCGCGCAATCAGGTCTCCTGCGAACAACGCGAGCCGCCGCGGCGTAGCCTCGGTCCGCTCGACGCGCGCGCCCGGCAACTGCTCGTCGAAGAACGCTTGCACCGCGCCGCGCAGATGTGCAAGCGCGGGCACAATCATCCAATCGGGGATTTCCTCGCAGCCAATCTCAACCAGAAAGCGGCTCATGCGGCCGTCTCCTGCGTCTGCTGCTTCAGCCAAAGCTGCGCCGTGCCTACGGCAAGCTTCCGCACCCGCGCGATGACTGCAACGCGCTCGGTCACGCTGATCGCCCCGCGCGAGTCCAGCAAGTTAAAAAGATGCGAGCACTTCAACACGTGATCGTAAGCCGCCAGCACCGGGTATCGGTCCTTGTCCTCGCTCTTGGCCCAGCCGGCCAGCAGGCGTTGGCACTCGCCTTCATGAAGCTCGAACATCTTCCACAGCGTGCCGATCTCGGCCGAGTCGAAGTTGTAAACCGAAAACTGCTGCTCGTCGCGCAACCTTACATCGGCATACGAAAAGCCCTCGGTCCATTCGATCTCGTAAACGCTTTCGACGCCCTGCAGAAACGCCGCCAGCCGCTCTAGGCCGTAAGTGATCTCCGCCGGGGCCACGTCCAGATCCACGCCGCCGCACTGCTGAAAGTAGGTGAACTGCGTAATCTCCAGTCCATCGAGCATCACCTGCCAGCCCACGCCCCAGGCGCCCAGCGTCGGCGATTCCCAGTTATCCTCTTCAAACTTGATGTCGTGCTTGGAAAGGTCGATCCCGATCGCTTCCAGGCTGCCGAGATACTGCGCGATTACGTCCTCCGGGGCGGGCTTGAGGATCACCTGCAACTGCTGGTGCTTGTACAGCCGGTTCGGATTCTCCCCGTAGCGGCCGTCGGCGGGACGGCGGCTCGGTTGCACGTAGGCCACCCGATACGGGTCCGGACCCAGCACGCGCAGAAAGGTCTCCGGGCACATCGTTCCGGCGCCGACTTCCACGTCATACGGCTCCTGGATGATGCAGCCCCGTTCGTCCCAATATTGTTTCAGCCGGAATATCATCCGCTGGAAGGAGTAAGGCTTGCTCATAGCGATTCGAGAATGGGCACAGTCAGTAGTTTTCGTTCCACATGGTCTTCAACACTTCGCACCAGAAACCGCCGCAGCAAGGCCCCGGTTTTCCGGGTCCAGTCGCGGGGCGGAAGTCCGCCGATGGGGGACGCCGCCATCTCGGCGGCCAGCGCGCGCGTTTCGTCCTCTTCCGGAAGCGGCGGCAGAATCCCCGCCAGCCGCACCATCCAGAACGTGAAGTACGACACGGCGGCCCATGGGCTTCCTGCCTGCCGCAGGTATTCGAGTACGCTCAGCATCAGCCGGAACTGCCGTTCGTTCACTTCTCCGGGCGGAAGCATCTGATCGGCTACCTCAGCCAAATAGTCCATCGCCACGCTCGTTTCAAACGAGGCGGCGAGCGGAAACTGGCTGTGCAGCAGTTCGCAGGAGTTCAAATTCACCAGTTCGCGGTTTTCCCGCTGGTAATAAGAGATGGAGACGTGCGACAACCGCTCCAGTCCCGCGCCGAAGTTCCCTTTCGGACGCCGGGCCCGCCCCGCGACACCCCGCAGCTTGCCTTGATCGCGTGTGAAGAAACTGACGATGAGGTCGGCTTCCCGTAACGGATAGGTGCGAAGAACGATGCTTTCGCTCACATGAGCGGACATTCCGGCAACGACG
>DAIDIH010000123.1 GCA_027459465.1 Bryobacterales bacterium
TCCTTGAGGTAGTACATGACGACGCTGCCCTTGCGGTAGTGGATGTAGCCCTGTTCGGATTCCACTTTCATCAGCGGTTCTTCCTTGAGCAGTTCGCGGCCGCGATTGCGGAGATAGTTGTCCATCTCGTACTTAAGGAACTTGCGCATCTGGTCGCGTCCGTATTCATGCTCCATGACCATGAGGGCGGAGTATTGCGCCTGCGTTTCGCTGAGCATCGTGGCGCCCTGCATGTTCGCTCCGACGACCTGGTGCGCCCACCACTGGTGCGCCATTTCATGAGCAACGACGTAGAAGACCATATCGATGTCGTCGGGGTTCTTGAGGTTTGCGATGAAGCCGATGCTTTCCGAATACGGCATGGTGCCGGGGAACGCCTGGGCGAAGCTGGCGATACGGGGGAACTCGATGATGCGCGCTTCCTTATTCGGATACGGCCCGAAGTTTTTGGTGTAGTATTCGAAGGACTTTTCCACGCTGCGGATCATCTTGGGCACGTTCCAGGGTTGTTCCTTGAGGTAGTAGACCTCGATCCGGATGCCGTTCCAATTGGCGCGTTGGACCGTGTAGCGGGCCGAAAGCCAGGAGTAGAAGTTCAGCGCCATGTGGTCGAGCTTGTAGGAGAAGTAGCGGCGGCCGTTCGAGGACCAGGTGCGCACCAGCGACCCGGGCGCGATGGCGATCTGATCCGGGGCGGTGCTGATGACGGTCTCGACGTCGACCCAATCCGAGTTGTTGCTGATGTAGTTGTTCATGCAGTGCGCCGTGCAGTCGCGCTCGAGCGCCGGCATGAGTTCCTTCTCTTTTAGGCCGTGCCGCTTGCGGGTGTTGCGATCCGTGAGTTCGTTGCCGGGCTGATAGCCGATCTGCGGCGCGGCTCCGCTGTTAAAGAACGTTCCGTTTTCGGCCACCTCGAGGAACGTGACGTTGTTCTCGAAGCCGCGCGTGTGCTTTTCGACAGTGAAGCGCAGATGGCGCTGCTCGCCGGGCCGCATCGGGGGATCGAGGTTGTAGATGCGGTAGTGAAGCCGCTTGTCGTCGAGCTTGAGTTTCGCTCCGTCGATGCTAGTTGTGCTGGAAAGATCGGCGTCGAGCGTCAGGTGGAGTTCGGAGATGGGGTTTGCCGTGCGGTTGACGATGATCTCATCCCCGTGCATGGTCATCTCCCGGCGCTCGGGCACCAGGTCGATCGCGTAGCGGACGCTTGCGACCCGAGGCTGAGGGATACCTTCGTATTTCTTGTAGGTTTTTTCGTAGGCGGCCGCGGCGGTGTCGCGGTCCTCCTGGCTCAGCAGGGTGTTGAGGACTTTGGTGTTGTAGAAGACCCAGGCGCCGCAGAGGACGAAAAGGACTGCGCAGGCCGCCGTTGCGCGGGCGAGGCCGCCGTGGAGCCTCTGACGGGCGATGTGAAGGCGGGCTTTCCAGACGGTGTCGCGGCCGCGCGGCCAGAGGGCGACGGTGAGCATCGCAAGTAAGCCGCAGAATAGGAACCAATAGATGGTGAACCAAGTCCAGCTTTCCCAATAGGGCTCGAAGCGGAAGAAGTCGGAGTACGTCGTGTCGGGAGTGGACCCAAACTGCACCAGACGCGTGGCGACGTGCAGCGGACGCCACACGAACACGTTGGCGATGACGAAAGCGATGAAGGCAAAATAGCCAACGTACTTGTTCGGCGAGAGGACGTGGATGAAGAAGGCCAGCACCGCCAGGAAGACGAAGCCGGAGAAGTCGATGACGTAGATTTCCGTGAACCAGAGCCCGAACTGGTAGCGCGTGTAGCCGCTGAAGACCTGCACGAGGATGCCGGCGAGCATCGCGGCGCCCATGATGAGCGCTACGGACCCGAGGAGCGCGCCGAGTTTGGCGAGATACGCGGTCCATTCACGGCTGGGCGCCGCGTCGTGAATCTCGTCGATCCGGGCGTCGCGTTCGCGCCAGGCCAGGACACCGGCGTAATACGTGATCATCGCCACCAGGAACATGTAGAGCGTGCCCTGGATGAGTTCGAGCAGCTTGTAGGTGACTGGGAACGAAGTATTGCCGTAGCCTTCGGTGGCGCTCAAGATGAGGCTGGGAACGGTATTGAGCAGGGCCGCGGCGGTTATGACAATGAACGACGTGCTTTTGACCAGGCCGGCGAACTCGACGCGGAGCGTGCCGAGAAACTGAGCCCAATGGGCGGAGAAGCCGAACGCAGGCGCGGCAGAGACGGGCGCGACGACGGTGAGGTCCGGCTGAATGTCTTCCTCTGGCTTCTGCTTCGCACGCCGGCGCCACCTTCGGCCCTCGGATTCTTCGAAGCGAAACCGCGAAGCGCCGAAGACGAAGATCAAGGCCGAAGCCGATAGCCAGATGAGGCGGTTCCAGAGCAGCAGCCCGGAGAAACCGATGACGCGTGTGTTCTTCTCGGCGACGGTCCAGTACTTGGTGGCGAGTACAAAGGTGCGGATCGCGAACGGATCGAGCAGGGCGGCGGCGGTTTCATGGCGGAGGTCGCTGGTGAGGGCTTGGCCCACGCCGTAGCCTGAGAGCAGCACGAGACCACCAAGGAAGGCGGTGACGGTGGAGCGGGTGAGCACGGCGATAACGAAGATGATGGCGGCGATCAGCAGCGTGTTTGGAAGGGCGAAGACGAGGATGCCGTAGAGGTGCGCTGGCCAATTCACCGGGCCCCAGCGCTCGGGATCCGTCCATGGCATCCACTTGCCGAAGAAGATGCCGACGGAGGCGCCGAGCATGGGGATGACGGCGATGAGCGCGGAGCCGAGGAATCGCCCGGCAAGAAAATCGATGCGCCTGAGCGGCGTCGAGAAAACGATCTGCTGGGTGTTGTAGGCGAAGTCCCGCGAGGCGGCGGAATTGACGAACGCCACCGTCATCAGCAGGGTGAGCAGGCAGAGAAACGAGTAGTAATTCTCGATGACGTAAGGTGCGTTGTGATAGGTGTTGCCGAGGGCGTTCCCGACGATGATCTGGTCGCTCGAGGTGGCGCCGAAGATCATCAACGCGATGACAAGAAAGAACACCCAGAGCATCCACGAGCGCAGCCAGTAGCGGAACTCGAAGCGGAGAAAGTGGATCAGCATTTTGCGCCTCAGCCGAGCCCGGCGATGCGGGAGAAGAAGACGTCCTCGAGGTCGGGCCGGGCGGGCTCAAAGCCGTCGGAGGGTGGCTCTGGGCTGAAGACGCGGACCAGCGGACGGCCGGCGATAAGCTTGCTCGAGATGACGCGATAGTTGGTTTCGATCTCCTTCAATTCTGCCTTGGCGGCCGAACGCTGCCAGATGCGGCCATCAAGCGTGGCCACGGCTTCGTCGGGCGAGCCGTCGAATAGGAGCTTTCCTTCGTGGAGGATCGCCATGCGGGTGCAAAGTTCCATCACGTCCTGGACGATGTGGGTGGAAAGAATGACAATGACGTTTTCGCCGATTTCGCTCAGCAGGTTGTAAAAGCGGTTTCGCTCGCCGGGGTCGAGGCCGGCGGTGGGCTCGTCGACGATGAGCAGTTGCGGATTGCCGATGAGAGCCTGCGCGATGCCGAAGCGCTGGCGCATGCCTCCGGAGAAACTCGCCAGGGCCTTCTTGCGCACGTCCCAGAGGTTGACGCGGTGGAGGAGTGAGTCAACGAGTTCCTTCCGTTCGCCGGCCCGCGCGAAACCCTTCAACAGCGCAAGATGATCGAGCATGTCGTGCGCCGAGATGCGGGGGTAGACTCCGAAGTCCTGCGGCAGGTACCCGAGGCGTTTCCGGACCTCTTCTTTCTGGCGGAGCACGTCGATGTCACCGAGGGTCGCGCTGCCGGAGTCCGGCTCCTGGAGCGTGGCGAGGATGCGCATGAGCGTCGACTTGCCGGCGCCGTTGGGACCAAGCAGGCCAAACATGCCGTGGGGAATGGTTAGGGTCACGTTGTCAAGCGCCTTAACCCCGTTGGGGTAGGTTTTCGACAGAGCTTCGATTTTGAGATCCATGAGGGTACGT
Source organism: Bryobacterales bacterium (assembly GCA_027459465.1). Taxonomy (GTDB): domain Bacteria; phylum Acidobacteriota; class Terriglobia; order Bryobacterales; family Bryobacteraceae; genus JAJYKC01. The sequence continues at coordinate 3,978 of DAIDIH010000123.1, forward strand.
GCCGCTCCTCCAAAACGGCCAGATAACAATACGGCGGGTGGGCACCCGCGGTTCCCTGTAAGGATAACCCGGGGGCGATTAGAGTGCAGTATGCTCGGTGAGGGGCGCCTGGCGGATTTCCATGCAGCCCCGGCCGGTGGGCAGCATCTTGCCGGGGTTGAGGTGGCAATCCGGATCGAGCAGCGTTTTGAAAGCCTTCATCATGTCGAGCGTGTCGGGGCCAAACTGATCCGCGATCAATTCCATTTTTTCCATGCCCACGCCGTGCTCGCCGGTGATCGAGCCGCCCCGGGAGACGCAGTAGCGGAGGATGTCGTCGCCGGCGTGCTTGGCGCGCTCCATTTCGCCTTCCACGCGGGGGTTGAAGAGGATGATCGGGTGCATGTTGCCGTCGCCGGCATGGAAGATGTTGCTGATGGTGAGCCCGTAGCGCTGGGCGGTTTCGTGGATGTAGCGGAGGGTGGGAGCGATTTCGGTGCGCGGGACGACGCCGTCCTGAACGTAATACGAAGGGCTGACGCGGCCGACAGCGCCGAAGGCGTTCTTGCGTCCTTTCCAGAGCAGAGCGCGCTCGCGCTCGTCGGCGGCGGTACGGACTTCGCGCGCACCGCATGTCCGGCAAGCAGAAAGAATCTCGGCGGCCTGCTCCTCGACGGCTTCCTTTAGTCCTTCGACCTCGATGAGGAGGACCGCGGCTGCATCCATCGGATAGCCGGCGTGGGTGGCTTCCTCGACCATCCGCAGCATCACTCCGTCGAGCATTTCGACCGCCGCTGGGGTGATGGCGCGTGCGGTGATCTCGGCGACGGTGTCGGCGCAGGCGCCGGCAGAATCATAAATGGCCAATAGTGTTTTAACTGTTTCAGGCTGCCGCATGAGCCGCACAGTGGCGCGGGTGACGAGAGCTAACGTTCCTTCGCTTCCTGTGAAAAGTCCGGTGAGGTCGTAGCCGGGCAGATCCCTGAGGCCACCGGTTTCAATACATTCCCCGTCCGGCAGGATCAGTTCGAGGCCGAGCACGTGGTTCGTGGTGACGCCGTAGGCGAGGGTATGCGGACCGCCGGCATTTTCCGAGACATTACCGCCGATAGTGCAGGCGCGCTGGCTGGAAGGATCCGGCGCATAGAAGTAGCCCGAGTTCTGGACGGCGGCGGTGACGTCAAGGTTGACGACGCCCGGTTCGACGAAAGCGCGTTCGTTTTCGAGTTCAACGCCACGGAACCGGTTCATTCGGGCGAAGGAGACGACGATGCCGCCGGCGCGGGGAATGGCTCCGCCACTCAGTCCGGTCCCCGCGCCACGTCCGGTGATGGCGACATGGTGCTCACGGGCGATGCGGACAAGGGCGCTAACCTGTGCGGGCTGAGTGGGAAAGGCGACTACTTCGGGCCGCGCCTTATCGACGCCGCCGTCGTATTCGTAGAGCACCAGATCCTCGGGCCGCCAAAGATAGCCTCGCAGGCCAACCACCGCCTCGACGGCGCGACGAAGTTCTTCGGTCACTGGATCCGCTTTCCGTTACAGTGAGGTCACGAAGCGGATCATCTCCGGGTCGGTCCAGTCGTAATTGGAGATGACCTTCCGCACGACCTTACCGTCCCGGTTGATGATGTAGGTTTCCGGGATCTTGAAGGTGCCATAGCTGGCGGGAATTTCCTCGTCCGGGTCGCGGTAGGTTTGGAAGGCGAGGTGGAAGCGCTGGCGGAACTGGTCATAAAGGCGCTGGTTCTTGTCGATGCTGACACCCAGCACGACAACGCCTTTGGGGGCGGTCAGCTTGGCGAGTTGATTGAGCGACGGCGCCTCCTCGACGCATGGTTCGCACCAGGTGGCCCAGAAGTTCAGCACCAACACCTTTCCGCCGAAATCCTTGACGCTGATCTGGCTGCCCTGGTCGGTCGTGATATGAAAGTTGGGCGCTTTGTCGCCGGCCTCGATGACAGTTTGGTGCATCCCCGAGTACACGAGCCAGGCGAGCGCACCGGCCGAAAATACCAACAGCGCCATTAGCAGTCGGTCAATATTCCGATTTTTCATGCGATTGGAGACACCTCGTCCGGCTCCAGCTACTAGTATAGGAACAAGGACGCGCCACGGATGTTCGAGGAGAAGGATCCTCGGGCTTGGTTCGCGCATCTTATAGCGGGAAGGGAAATGTTCATCACCCGGCGAGTCGAGTTCTCAGCTTCTCATCTGTGCGCCAACCCGGACTGGAGCCCGGAGCGGAACTTCGCGGTTTTCGGAGCCGCCGCGAATCCGCACGGGCACGGGCACAATTACGCTATCGAGGTGACGCTGGAAGGCGAGCCGGACGCCGGGACCGGCATGCTGTTCGATCTGAAGCGGCTGAAGGAGATCCTGAACGAGGAAGTAGTGGGGCCGATGGATCACCGGTTTCTCAATCACGAGGTGCCTCCGTTCGACCGGGTGATCCCGACGGCGGAGAACATCGCGGCGGAAATCTGGCGGCGACTGGAGAAGCACTTCGCTTCGGGGCCGGCCAAGCTGAATAACGTGCGGCTGTACGAAACGGATGATCTGTACGTGGACTACTCAAGGGCGGTGAGGTCACGATGATCCGCCTGACGCGCCGCTACCGGTTTTGCGCCTCGCACCGGCTGCACGCGGCGGCGATGAGCGACGAAGAAAACCGGAGGATTTACGGGAAGTGCAACAACCCCCACGGGCACGGGCACAACTACGTGTTGGAAGTGAGCGTGGCGGGGGACAACGCCTCGCCGGACGGCATTCTTGTTCCGGTGCCTGCGCTGGACGCGTTGGTGCGCAGCCAGGTCATCGAGAAGTTCGATCACCGCAGTTTGAATCAGGAAATTCCGGCGTTCCGCGTTCCGGGCGGCGCGGTGCCGACGACCGAAAACCTTGCCCGCGAGATTCAACGCATCCTTAGCGAGCGCTGGCACGATGCGATTCCTTGCTCCGGAGCGCGGCTGGATCGCATCCGATTGGAAGAGACAGATAATAACTTCTTCGAGCTACGTACATGAAATCCAACAAAGCCCTCGTTCGCGTGATGCCATCCAAGGACGGCGCGAGTGCGATCGCCGATCACATGAGAGAAGTGCTGGCCCAACTTGGCGAAGACCCTTCGCGTGAGGGGCTCATGCAGACGCCGGAGCGCGCCGAGAAGGCTCTGAGGTTCCTGACCAGCGGCTACTCGATGAATCTGGATCATATCGTCAATGGCGCGCTATTTGCGCACGACTGCGACGAGATGGTTGTGGTGAAGGACATCGAGTTCTTCAGTCTTTGCGAGCACCATTTGCTGCCGTTCTACGGCAAGATCCACGTGGCGTACCTACCGAAAAAGAAGGTCATCGGCCTGAGCAAGATTCCACGAATTGTGGACATGTTCGCGCGGCGCTTGCAGTTGCAGGAGCGGCTGACGCAGCAGGTGGCTGAGGCGGTGCAGCAGGTGCTCGATCCGCGTGGAGTTGGGGTGGTATGCGAGGCGCGCCATTTCTGCATGATGATGCGCGGAGTCGAGAAACAGCACTCCGGCACCGTCACTAGCGCCATGCTGGGAGGCTTCCGTTCCCGCAAGGCTACTCGGGACGAGTTTCTTGCACTAATACGGGGCCGCTCGTAGCGCGCCCGCACCGGGCGGGAATCATCAGATCGGTCGCCCCATCCGGCGGACACTGCTGACCGGCTTGGGGTGGCTCGAGAAGAACTCCCAAACGGCCGACGTAGCGTCGAGCATGTGCATTTCGGGCCCCGCGGCCAGAGCCAGCCACACGGACTCATGCGGGGCGCCGGGCCAGACGTGTCCCTGGCCGAGCACGGCGATCGTTTCGACGTCAATGCCGGCCGGGCATCCGCGGTGGCTGCGGCGGAAGACGCCTAGCGCCTGCGGATAGCGGTAGGTGGCGGGCTTGCATCCGTCCTGTTTTGCCCACCAGTCACTGAGCGCATCGGCGCCGAGCACCTGACCGCCATGCTGGATCACCTCACCGCCTTCGGGCGGGATGAAGTGGTCGAGGGTTCCGTAGACGTCCAAGGAGGAGACCGGTTCGGAGGGGTGAAGCGAAGGAAGGATGGCGAGGCCGAGCGTGCCGGCGACGCTTGCTACGGCGGCGATGTTTTCCGGCCGTTCGGCGGCGTAGCGATTGGCCATGAAGGCTCCGTTAGAGTGGCCGGCGAGGAAGATGCGGCGCCGGTCAATCCGGTAGTGAGCCTCGATCCGGGCGATAAGCGCATCGAGAAACGCGACGTCGTCAACGTGTGCATCCTGGCCCTGAATGCGCGACGACCTGGCATCGATGCGTCCGTCGTTCCAGGCGCGGTGCCGGCCGTCCGGGTAGACCACGAGAAACCCGTACTCGGCGGCGAGGGAATCGAAGCCAAGTTCCCGCTCGACAAGGCCGCCTGAGCTGAACCGGCCATGAAGCACTATTACCAGCGGTGACGGGCCATCACCGGCCGACTCCGGGAGGTAAAGCACCGCACTGCGCGACAAACCCGCGGCCTTCAGATGAACATGAATGCGCCGGCCGGCCGCCGATTCTGCAAAACACATCGACACCGCGGCGAGGACCGCCAGAACCCGTCGTGCGATCTGATCCCTTCGCAACACGTTTGCGCACCTTTTTCCAGTGTCGCGCCGCATGGGGCACCAGCGGTAGAGGCTCGGGACTTTCATTGGGCTGCGGTTCCCGGCCCTACATGAAAAAAGGCAGCCATGGCGTCACTATTGGTCGAGCTTCTCGTAGCTGACGAAGGCGAACTTCTTCGAATCCGGCGACCAGGAGTTCACGTTGATGGTGCCCTGGCCGCCGAAAACCGTGGTAAGGGTTTCCAGGTTTCGGAGATCCGGCCTTTTCTTGGGCAGCGGCATCATGCGGAGTTTGACCTCGGTGCGGTTGTTGTGGGTCGGCGTCCCCTTGGGGAACGAAAGAAAGACGAGCCATTTCCCGTTGGGCGAGGGATGCGGGAACCAGTCTTCGAGTTCATCCTCGGTGATGCGTTCTGCCCGAGCGTCGTTTGGGCCGGCACCGGAGGCGGGCATGCGCCAAATATCCCAACCTCCGGAGCGGTTCGAGTTGAAATAGATCCATTTCCCGTCCGGTGAGTAGTCTGGGCCATCGTCGTATCCCGGTGCCAATGTAAGCCGCTGTTCGGCGCCGCCGCTCTTAGGTATGCGAAAAACGTGGAAACTGTCGCCACGGTCGGCGACGAAGGCGAGCCAGCGGCCATCCGGCGACCAGCCGTGGAAGTAACTGGGGCTGGCGGGTGTCATCAAGGTGGGCGAGGAGCCGTCGGATGATGCCAGGTAAACGCGGGAGCCGCCGGAGTCCGCGGTGCGCGCCGAGACAGCGAGGAAGAGGCCGTCCGGCGAAGGGCCGTGGTCGTTGTTCACGGAGAGGCCGCCGGCAAGGGCGACCTTCTCGAGAGGTCCTCCGTTCACTGGGAGTCGAAATAGCGCGCCTCCGGAGTTGACGAGGAGATATCGGCCGTCCCGCGTCCAGTTCGGCGCCTCAAAAACCGTGTCGGCCGTGTAGAGCACGCGCGTAGACCTGGATTTCAAATCGAAAATCGAAATATGACTGCGCCAGTGCTGCTGAGCGGCGGCGGGGGCCGGCGTGTCGAGTGCCACGTTAGAGAAGACGGCGGTTTCGAGCGCATTGGCGTCGTGCGAGCATACGCCCAAGCCGACATAAACGGGATCGTGAAGTTGCACCATCATCGATGAGCCAAGAATCATGGGCCCGGTAGCGTCGCCGGTGTATAGCAGGAAGCGGTTCCCGCGCCGTTCGATGCGGAGTCTCGCCGGCGCTTCCACATGCGCCTGGACTTCCGCGGTGTCGGCGCCTTCGGAGGGCCGGTACTGCAGGGAAGTCAAACCGCTGCCGTGCACAGCGGCGTCCGCATAGGCGGAGCCCGGGCCGAGGTCCTGCCGGAACATCAGCACGGCTTTGCGATGCGGCACCCCTCCCGCGCCGAGGAAGTGGATCTGCGCTGTCAGTATCGCATCACCCGAAAGTCTGCGCCAGACAAAGTGGAAAGCATCGGCCTTCGCCCAGATGTTGGCCCCGCCGCCGGTAATACGGTACTCGCCGTGTTCAGCGTCGAAGGTCATCGAGCCGGCCTTCGGGTTGTCACCGATGTCGTTGTCGCCCTCGAAGAGTCCGCCAGGAGCGGCGGAAGTCAAAAGCGCGGTCGCAAGTAGCGCCGTCCGGGACAGGCGCACACAAAGGGAGCGAAGGGTCACGCTTTGTTATCTTCCCAAAAAACAGAGCGTCGGCCAACGCCGGTTCTCAAGGGATCCGGCAGGACGAAGGTTTCAGTAGAAGTTTCCTACCGATTTAGGTGATTGGCGAGGATATGGTCCATGACATGATGGCCCAAGCAAGCCGGGGAAAGGACTGAGGCGGGCCGTGCACGCCGGACTCGGCCGGCCCATTGCCCGGATCCGCCAGAGCGTGGTGATCGAGGCAGATGAGGGGCGCATCGATAACGCGGGCGGGCTCGCGCCAATCCGTCGAGGCGCGGCATAACCCGCGACCGGAATGCGGAAACCGCAAGGCAGAACCCATTCGGAGAGCGAAGGACCATGGCAAGACAAGTGAACGTTGACCGGCGTGTTCACTCCGGCCGCAAACGAGCGAACGGCGCCGCCGTTCTTGAACGGGAAGAGGACGCCCTGGCGCGGCTGGGGATTGGAGCGGCCGAGCTTTTTCATTCGGCGCCGGAACCCGTGGTCGTCATGGAGCTGGATCATACGATCGTCGTCGCGAATCGTGCGGCGGGAACTGGCCGGTTTGAGGGTAGAGGATTGTCCCGGCCTGAAGTTTTGGGACCTGTTCGAAAGCGAAGCCTGCCGGAAGAACACCTGTTTGGCGGCTCGAAGCATCAGCGCGAAGGAAAGTTGCACCGCCGAAGCATCGATGCTTGTGCGCGGGGGAAGAATGTTCTTTCGGGCCACGGTGGCGCCGATATTCGACGGACACGGGGAGGTCATCACAGTCGCAGAGACTCTGTATTCGTTCGAGGCTGAGATGGCTACGTCGGATGAGATTTTCCGTTTAGCGAAAGCACGCGAGGCGCGCAGGCTGAATGAGCGCGCCGACCTGAACCGGTTCGATGGCCGCTATTGAGAGCTTCTGGCGGGAGTCAACAGCGTATTGGATGCGGTTACCTTGCCGCTGGACCTGGCCGCCGACTACACCGAACGAATCTCGAAAGGCGATATTCCACCCACGATTTCCGAGGAAGCCCGCGGTACCTTCAACAGAATCAAGAGCGGCCTGAACGGCTGCGCGGCAGCCTTGCGGAGCCTGATCGAGGAAATGAAGCATATGTCGGAGGAGCACAACCAAGCTGACATCGATGTCGTTATCCCGGCCGGCAAGTTTGAAGGCGTGTACAGGACGGTGGCCGAGGGGGGTTAACGGCATGGTCACCGGCCACATTGCTGTCAAAAGGAAGGCAATGGCCTGCGTCGCCGAGTTTGGGAAAGGCAACTTCCGGGCACAACTGGAGAAGTTCCCCGGGAAGAAGGCATTCATCAACGACACCATCGAGTCGATGCGAGGCAACCTCAGTGGCCTGATCACTGAGGTGGCGCAGAACGTTTCCATGCTGGCGTCCTCCTCCGAGGAACTGAGCCCGGTCAGCCAACAGATGCCGGCCAACGCCGAAAAGACCGCCACTCAGGCCAGCGTGGTCAGCGCGGCCAGTGAACAGGTGTCGAAGAATGTCAGGGTGGTGGCTACGGGCAGTGAGGAGATGCTGGCCTCGATCCGCGAGATCGGCCAGAAAATCGAAGCGATTCAGGGCGACACGCAAGGCGCGGTGAAGGCGATCGAGGAAATAGGAACGGTCATCAACCAGATTAATGAGATTTCCAACACGATCGGCTCGGCGGTGGAAGAACAGACGGCGACGACGAACGAAATCGGCCGGGACGTGACCGAAGCGGCCAAGGGGACCAGTGAAATCACGCGCAACATCACCGGCGTCGCAAAAGCCGCCGAGGACACCTCGAGCGGGGCCAACGACACCCTGAAAGCGGCTCAATCCCCGAGCCGGATGGCCGCTCAACTCCAGCAGTTAATGTCGCGCTTCAAAGTCTAGTCCAGCGAGAAAACCACCTTATGCCCGGCGGCCCGCCAACCTGGCGGGCCGCTTCTATTTTGGGCGAACGTCGCCGAGGAGTCCTGGTGCGGACGGTGGGACTCGAACCCACACGGCCCTTGCGGGCCAGCGGCTTTTAAGGCCGCTATGTCTACCGGTTCCATCACGTCCGCGCGTGGTTTCATTATGGCCCACGGGGGATGTCCGATGCGCCTGGAGGCGGATAGCCCACGACCCGCGTTCCTGAATATCCGCGCTACACTCAATTTTTGTCTGCATTGGCACCACTCCGAGGAGTCCGCTACCACCACCCATGAAATGGAAAGGCGACTACATTTTCGTTATTCGGAACCTCGTCCTGAAGGACTTCCGAATCCGCTACCGGAACATGTCTTTGGGGGTGTTTTGGTCGCTGCTCAACCCGCTGGTGATGCTCGGGGTGCTTGTGTTCGTGTTCACGCGGATATTCAAGAATCCGAGTCCGGTGTATCCTGTGTTCGTCCTCTGCGGCCTTGTGCCCTTCAATTTTTTCTCGAGCGCGTGGATCTCCTCGACGACTTGCATCGTGGACAACGCCAGTTTGATCAAACGGGTTCCCTTCCCTCGCGAGATTATTCCCATCGCGACGGTTCTGTCGACGACGATTCACCTGTTCCTGCAGATTGTGCTGATGCTCGGCTTCGCGCTGGCCTACGACCGGCCGCCGAACCGGTACTGGATGCTTCTGCCCGTGGTCTGGCTGCCGGCGGTCGCGTTTCTCTGCGGTTTGGGGCTGATCTGTTCCGGGCTGAACGTCTATATGCGGGACATGCGCTATGTGGTGGAATCGGTGGTGACCGTGATGTTCTATTTGGTACCGATTTTCTACGACTTCAGCCTGATCCCCGAGCGGTTTCGAGCCGTATATTCGTTGAACCCGATCGCCGCGCTGGTGCTCGCACAGCGGGCGATCATCCTGGCCGCGAAGGCGCCGCCGGAGACGCTCCTTTGGAAGCTGTCGCTAAGTTCGCTGGGGATGCTGGGGTTGGGGTTGCTAGTGTTTCAGAAGTTGAAGCGCCGGTTCTACAACTACCTCTGAGGCCGCTCCGATGATCGTCATTCAGTTCGACAACGTCAGCAAGATCTACCAACGGCATACCGGCCAACGGCTCTTGCGGGACCATGTCCGGGACTGGTTCCGGCGCTCGGAAGCGCAGTCGTTCCACGCGCTGCAGGACGTGAGCTTCCGGATCGAAGCCGGCGAGCGAGTGGGGATTGTAGGGCAGAACGGCGCCGGCAAGAGCACGACTTTGAGTCTCATGGCCGGGCTGTCCTGGCCGGAGCGCGGAACCGTTTCGGTTTCCGGCCGTATCACCGCACTACTTGAACTCGGTTCCGGGTTTCACCACGACCTGACGGGCATAGAGAACATCAAACTCAACGCCTCGCTGCTCGGATTCTCGCGCAAGCAGACGCTGGGGATGATCGATGAAATCATCGAATTTTCCGGCATTGGCGATTTCGTCTACGAACCGATCCGGACGTACTCGACCGGCATGGTGATGCGGCTGGCTTTCTCGGTGGCGATCAACCTGAATCCGGATATATTGATCACGGACGAGATTCTGACCGTTGGCGATGCGGCCTTTCAGGAAAAATGCCTGGGCCGCATTCAGCAGTTTACCGACGCCGGCAAGACGATTGTGAGCGTCAGCCACAATCCCGGCATGATCAAGACACTTTGCGACCGCGCAATCTGGCTCGACCACGGCCATCTGATCCAGGACGGAAAAGCCTCAGAAGTGCTAAGGGCTTACGCGGACCACTTCGCTGTTTCCGTGTGAGGCTCCGCCTAGTTCGGCACCGCGCGCGACAGTGAGCGGGAAGCAAGGCAAACGTCCCATCCCCCCGCCACGCGCGGCGGGCGAAAGCCGTCCAATAGTGTACGTGGCCGTTCGAAGGGCGGCTCAGCCGACGCCTTGGCCGGCCATCATGGCGAGTTCGCTATCCTCGATCCGCAACAGGTCCACGCGGCGGCAGATGTCGGCCAACGTAATGCGGTCGAGAATCTCGGCGGTGGCGTCGCGCACCTGCCGCATCACCAGACGCGTACCGCAATATCGTACATCGCCACATTCCTGACACGGCCGGTAGGCCGTCTCACTCGCGCACGGCAAGGGCGCCAGCGGCCCCTCGATCATGCGAATGACGGCGCCGAGCGTCACCTGTTCGGGCGGCTTGGCCAATTGATAGCCCCCACCGCGGCCAGGTTTGCTGTCGACGATTGCGTTCGACTTCAGGGAAAGAAGAATCAGTTCCAGAAACTTCTTCGGGATAGCTTCCTGCTCAGCAATGGCGGACACGAGCATCGGACCGTGTCCGTAATTTCGAGCCAGCGCATAGAGGGCGCGAAGCCCATATTTGGTTTTCTTAGATATGAATCGCAATGGCGGACTCCTTTATAGATGGTTACCTCTTGAGTCCCCTTCCACCGTAGTTTGCCTCGTAGTACTGCGTGTACTCCCTCGTTCGCACCCTTTCGATCCAGCCAGGGTGTCTCTTGTACCAATCGATCGTCAAAGGTAACCCAGCACTAAAGGACACTTCCGGACGCCATCCGGTTTCATGAAAAATTTTCTCGCTCGATAAAGAATAGCGACGATCGTGGCCGGGACGGTCGGTAACGTGCCGGATCTGGGCCTCGTTTCCCCCTGTCTCGGCGAGTACTCGCCCCACGACTTCGAGATTTTCGAGGGATTCGTTACCGCCGACGTTATAGACTTCGCCCGGCCGGCCGCGTTCGAGCACGGCCAGCAGGGCCCGGCAATGATCTTCGACATACAACCAGTCCCGCACCTGGCGGCCGTCGCCATAGACAGGCAACTCCTTTCCTTCCAGTGCGTTGAGGATCATCAAGGGAATCAGTTTTTCCGGGAACTGGTAGGGGCCGTAGTTGTTCGACGCCCGCGTGACGATGGCCGGAAGGCCGTAGGTCACCCAGTAGGAACGCACCAGCAGATCCGATGATGCTTTGGAGGCCGAGTACGGGCTGTTAGGCCGCAGGGGATCGTCTTCGGTGGATTCGTGGGGTGGTTCGACGCTGCCGTAGACCTCGTCGGTCGACACATGGAGGAAGCGCTCGATCCGGGCCTTTCGCGCCGCCTCCAACAGGGTGAACGTGCCGCGCACATTGGTCTCGATGAAGGCACCCGGCGAGAGGATGCTCCGGTCTACATGGGACTCGGCAGCAAAATGCACGAGGGCCGAGGGCTTCTCATCGGCCAATAGCGTCTCGACCAGTCCCGCGTCGCAGATGTCGCCGCGGACAAACCGGTAGCCGGAGCTCCCGGCGACGGGCTCGAGATTCTCCAGATTCCCGGCGTATGTCAGCTTGTCCAGATTGACGACATCGAAGCCGCGAGCGCACGCCATCCTCACGAAGGCCGAGCCGATAAACCCCGCCCCACCCGTCACCAAAAGTTTCATGTGCTGTGTTCTTTCCCGCCGCAACGCTACTTATGTTGCGTCTCCCAGTCGTAGGCGAGGGAGGAATCGTTGTAGGGGATGCGCCCTTCGTCCGCCGGATCATAAAATCGGTCCGTCATGTAAACAAGAAGCGCCGGGTCACGACCGATCACCTTGTATCCGTGTGCCACACCGGGAGGGATGAGGATCTGCCACGGCCGCAGCGCGCCCACGTACATCGTGTTCTTGTGGCCGAAGGTGGGCGAATCTTCGCGAAAGTCTACTAGCGCCACCTGGAACATCCCGGCCGCCGGTGTCCAGCAGTCGGTTTGCCGGGTGTGAATATGGAACGCCTTGATCGTACCCGGATAGCTCAGCGCTGCCGACACCTGGGTCGTGTCGAGCGGGAAAGACGCCGCGAGCCCCTGCCGCAAGCGGTGGATCTCCAGGAAATATCCGCGATCATCCGGCCAGAGGGTGACCGGTTGGACTCTCACTCCGTCAATTAGCTTCGGGGCATCCGGGACTGTGATCACATCTCCCAGCCCCTTTTCGCAAGCCGGCCGTCCCAGCCGCACCGAGGTCGCTGCACTCATCGCTTCCGAGTATAGCCAACTCGCTTGCCTGAGCCGGTCCGTATAGTATCCTAACGGCTGATCTATGCCAAACGATCCCGCGGGGCTTTTCGCACCCGCGGCTTCTGTCTGCGAACTCTCGCTCGTGATTCCCGCGTTCAACGAAGCGGGCGTGCTCGGCGACGCGGTGGCCGCCATCGCGCGATCGGCGGCCGAAGTGACCGCGGACTATGAAATCCTCGTTGTGGATGACGGATCCTCCGACGCTACTTGGCCCACGGTCACTGCCGCGCACGAGGCCGACGCACGCGTTTGCGGCCTTCGCCTGAGCCGGAATTTCGGCAAGGATGCCGCGCTTTCGGCCGGAATCAAACATAGCCGGGGCCGCGCGGTAGTGGTACTGGACGCCGACCTCCAGCATCCCCCAGCCCTGATCCCGGAACTTTACCGTGCATGGAGGCGGGGCGCAGAAATCGTCAACGGAATCAAACGGGACCGGACGAAGGAGCCGTTTATCCGGCGGGCGCTGTCCCGCATGTTCCACCTGGCGGCCTCCCGGCTCACGGGGTTGGACTTCAACAACTCGAGCGACTTCAAGCTGCTGGACCGGCGTGTGGTAAACGCGTGGCTCGCTCTACCGGAGCGGCGGAGTTTCTTTCGTGGCATGGTCGCCTGGCTCGGCTTCCGCGCCGAGGACATCTACTTCGACGTCGCACCCCGGGCCGGCGGAGGCGGATCGAAATACGGCGTGTGGCGTCTCGCGCGCATGGCGTGGTCGGCGGCGAGTTCCTACTCGGTCGCGCCGCTGCATATCATTCACTTCCTCTCCGCCACATTTCTGTCGGTAGGCGTGGTGCTCGGGGCGAGGGCGTTCTATCAGAAGCTCACCGGACAAGCCATCGGCGGCTTCACGACGGTGATCATTCTGGAATTGCTGATGGGCGGCTTCATCCTGCTAAGCCTCGGCATCATTGCCGAGTATCTGGCGGCGATTTACGAAGAGACCAAGTGCCGACCCCGCTACATCGTAGCCGAAAGCCTTCCTGCCGGTTATCGTGGAACCATTGCCCCCGAAACCCACTCTTGAGCCCAAACGTGCCCGACGGAAGCTCCCCGCGCCGATCTGGGCAGCCATCCTGTGCAGCGGTCTGCTGGTGCTGGTGCTTCGTCTTTGGAACTGGAATCCATGGGTACCCTTCGAGTACGCCAGCGACGCGCTTTACACCCTGAGCGCGGCCAAGGCCATCGCGCAACACCATGTTCCCTGGCTCAATCCGAACCTTGGCGCACCGTTCGGGGCCAACTGGCTCGATTTCCCGGTCTTTAACACGATCGACAGCCTGTTCCTTGCGGCGCTGACGCTGATCACCCGATTTCCGGGGCTGATGGTCAACACGCTTTGGCTCACCGCCACAGTCGTCACGTCGGCGACAGCCTGCTGGGGCTTCCGCCGCCTCGGGCTGCGCACTGAAATAGCGATCGCCTTCGGCGCCATTTACGCCCTCCAGCCGTTCACCTTTGTCCG